>CATPBP010000069.1 GCA_955652675.1 Candidatus Dormiibacterota bacterium | reverse complement strand
TGGATGCCCTCCCCTTCTTTGTTGGCCCAGCTGAGCAGCTGTCTGACCGCCTTGACGTAGGTCCATACGGTGTCCTTGGCAAGCGGCTGTCCCCGCTTGCCGGGCTGCTCCAGCAGCTCCGCGGAGTAGCGGTCGAGCAGCGGGCTGCTGAGCTGAGCTGGCTCAGTGATTCCTTGCCGGGTGCACCAGGGCAGGAAAGCTGCGTTGAGCGAGTAGCCGTAGGAGAACCTGATGGTCTTGGGCGAGACTCCACGCGCCCGGCTGGCGGCGAGGTAGTCGCCGACCAGCTGTTCGATGGGGGTGGGCTTGGGCTGCGTAAGGACGGTCAGGTCCGGCATCCCAGCGGGTGAGGACTGGCCCGGCTGAGAGTGGTCCACATGTTCACGGGTGTGGTTGCCGCTGCCATGTGCTGCCGAGACCTGGGAAGCCGCTCGTAGAGGGGCGTCCACTAGTTCCTTCAAGCCAGAAAGCGGACCGCACTCCTGGCGGGGACACTCCACGTGCTCGTGGTAAAGGAAGCCGCGATAGCGCCGCCGCACTGGCTCTTCGGATGCGATCAATTGGCAGCAGCGGCGGCAGAAGATCGGCCAGGGCGGCTTCCGCTCCTCGGCCTTGGGCTGGAGGGGGAGGACCCTCAGCGCCATCGCAGTCCGGGGGCGCGCTCAGGGCCAGGCATGGAGTCAGCCTCGTCTCATTGCGGGAGGCGTCAATGGGACTTGTGTTTGCGCCATAGGCATTACGCCCCCGTCCGGCGACCCCCCTAGTGTCCTCGGCTGATAGAGGGCCCGGTCAAATGGCCTACGTCGGATTGGGACTGAGCGCCCAACCCCCGACCATTCCTTCCGTTGGCCTTCGGACCGTCACCCAAATTCGAGTGGACGATTAACGACGGCCTAGTGCCTCTCGCTGCACCTGGTAGGTGGTCGCGGATCGGTAGAGCTGGAAGCCCAGGGCCCGGTTGATGGCAAGCATCGAGGCGTTCGACCCGGCGTTCTCGGTGGTCATATAGACGGTGTCGGGGTGGACTGCACGAACGTGCTCGAGCATGGCCGCCTTCAGCCATTTCCCCAGCCCGCGGCCGCGGGCGGAGGGGTGTACGCCCGTGAACTGCTGGCGGACGAACCCGGGTTCGTAATCGTACTTGAGGACGTCTGTCATCCCGGAAATTGATCCGTCGCTCTCTCGCGACATGTAGACGTGGTGCGACGAGCCGGTTGCTTCGCGGGCGTACCAGTCCCGGAGCGTCTCGGGCGTCTCCACCAGCTCCCCGTGGTCCAGACCCTCGAAAGGCATGGTGTTCAATAGCGCCGTCATGGCGGTGGCGAACTCGGCATGACGTTCCTCCGGCAGCCGGTCCACGTACAGCTCCAGCCGCGTGCCGGGCGACCGCTGCTCCGCTTCGCGGACCCAGCGCCTGACCATGTCCCAGTCCAGCAGCCGCAAGTCGAGCCGGCTGCGAGCCTCCGAGAAGCGAGGTTCGCCGCCCAGCCAGCGCAAGAAGGCGTGGCCGGGATCCTGGAAGGTATCCGCCGTGAACACGGTTGCGCCCTGCCGGTCCATCAAGCCCACGAGTCCGGGCAGCCAGCTGCGGCCGATGCCTTGACGGCGCTGGGGGGAGAGCACCCAGGCTCCGCCCTGCATCAGGTGGCGGTTGCTCTCGTAGCCCGGCGAGGCGGGCGTCATCGCACTCGCCCACATCTCTCCGACGACCTCTCCCTCGCATTGGGCCAGCGTCAGGTTGTGGAACGTGTACGGGTCGGGTCGACGCAGCCTGCGCTCGACAACCTCATCGGGCACCAGCGGGTCATCGGGCGACTCGTCCAGCTGCCTTCGGCGACGGAACGAGTGGTAGGCCGCCCACTCGGCCACGGAGGCCTCCTCAGGTCGGAACTCGCTCAGCTCGGGCACACCGATAGATTGTCCATCCCTGGCCCATCCCGGCGCTCAGCCACCGGCCGAGGCGGCTCAGTGGACTGCGGTCCCGGTCAGTCTTCGCTCTCCGGAGCCAGGAAGACCGCCCCAAGCGGCGGTACGGTCACCGAGACCGACCACGGCCTGCCGTGCCACGCGGTCTCCTCGGCCTCGACGCCTCCCTGGTTGCCCCATCCCGAGCCGCCGTAGCTCTCGGCGTCGCTGTTGAGCAGCTCCCGCCAGTAGCCACCGGCCGGCACGCCGAGGCGGTAGTCGGGTCGGGGTACCGGCGTGAAGTTGAAAACGCACAGCACCGGGCGTCCATCCGAGGAGAAGCGAAGAAACGAGAGCACTGACTGGTCCCAGTCGTTGGCGTCCACCCAGGAGAACCCGGCGGAGTCGAAGTCGAGCTCATGAAGTGCTGCTCGCGAGCTGTAAAGCCGGTTCAGGTCGGTTACCCAACGCTGGATGCCTACATGGCCGGGGAAGGCGAGCAGGTCCCACTGCACCGACCCATCGTGCGCCCACTCATCATATTGCCCGATCTCGCCGCCCATAAAGAGCAGCTTCTTGCCCGGACTCGCCCACTGCCAGGCGTAGAGCAGCCGGAGATTGGCTCTCTTCTGCCACTCATCGCCCGGCATCTTTCCGATTAGAGAGCCCTTGCCGTGGACGACCTCGTCGTGCGACAGGGGGAGCACGAAGTTCTCGGTGAATGCGTAGACGGCGCGGAAGGTCAGTTCATTGTGGTGGTATTTACGGTGCACCGGCTCGTGCTGCATGTACTGGAGCGTGTCGTGCATCCAGCCCATGTCCCACTTCATGCCGAAGCCCAGGCCCCCGACGTAAGTTGGCCGAGACACCATTGGCCAGGCGGTGGACTCCTCAGCCATCGTCTGCACGTCGGGAAATGTCCCGTACACCTCAGTGTTGAACCTGCGGAGGAAGTCGATCGCCTCCAGGTTCTCACGACCGCCGAACTGGTTGGGGACCCACTCGCCACTCTCTCGCGAGTAGTCGAGGTAGAGCATCGAGGCCACCGCGTCGACGCGCAAGCCGTCGATGTGATACCGGTCCAGCCAGAAGAGAGCGCTGGAGATCAGGAAGCTCTGCACCTCATGGCGGCCGTAGTTGAACACGTAAGAGCCCCATTCCTTGTGCATTCCGATTCGTGGGTCCGCGTGCTCGTAGAGGTGCGTCCCGTCGAAGTAGCCCAGTCCGTGCTCGTCGGTCGGAAAGTGCGAGGGCACCCAGTCGAGCACAACCCCGACTCCCCGCTGGTGCAGGCTGTCGACCATCATCATGAAGTCCTGTGGCGTCCCGTACCGGCTGGTGGGGGCGAAGAAGCCCGTCGCTTGATACCCCCAGGACCCGAAAAACGGGTGCTCCATGATGGGAAGCAGCTCGACGTGGGTGAAGCCGGTGCGGTCGCAGTAGTCGGCTATGCGGCCCGAGAGCTCCCAGTAGTACAGAGAGCGGTTGCCTTCTTCGGGCACTCGTCTCCATGAGCCCACGTGCATCTCGTAGATCGACATCGCGGCCTTGGCCGAGTTGCGACTGTGGCGATCTCGCATCCAGTCCGCGTCGGTCCAGTCGAAGTCCAGCTCCCAGACGATCGACCCTGTCTTGGGAGGGACCTCGGCTCGGAAGGCAAAGGGGTCCGCCTTCTCGACCCGGTAGCCGCTGTCGCGGCTTCGGATCAGGTACTTGTAGATCGCTCCAGGGCCGAGGCCGGGCAGGAAGGCCTCCCAGATGCCAGAGGAGCCGCGCTCCTGCATGGGATTGGAGCGGCCGTCCCAACCGTTGTGGTCGCCGATCACCGACACCCACTCAGCGTTGGGCGCCCAGACCGCGAACCGAGTGCCACCCTCTACCGGGTGGGAGCCCAGTTTATCCCAGAGGCGAAAGTGGCTGCCCTCGTTGAAAAGATAGAGGTCCTCATCGGTGATGAGGCTGGGCGGCTCCGTCTTCATGTCAGCAGCCTCCTAAGCCCCCGAAGTGGGATCGACACCCAGTCCGGGCGGTTGTCCAGCTCGTACCTGGCTTCATACAGCGCCTTCTCGATCAGCATGACGTCCAGCAAAAGATTCCGTTCCTCGATTGTGGGCGGCACGAAGGGCGCGTCGCCGGCCGCCTCCCAGTACTCGCGCAGAAAGGCCCGTGATGCTCTGTCGGCCCACTCCTCGCCGAACTCCACGCCGGCGGCTTCGGCTGCGTAAGTGTAGGAGCGAAGCATCCCGGCAATGTCCTTGGTGGCCCACCGCTTCATCCGGCGCTCGGGGAGGGAGCGCAGCGGCTCCCCCTCGAAGTCCACGATCACATAGTCGCCGCCCGTGAAGAGCACCTGGCCCAGGTGATAGTCGCCATGGACGCGAATTCGCTTGGCCCCGATCCGCCGGTCGAGCAGATCGTGCAGCCGCGGCAAGAGGCGCGACTCCAGGTCCAGCACCTTGGCGGCCTCTTCCCGCGCCTCCTCGGGCAAGCTAGGCAGCTGGCGCCGGACCTGGCGCATGACCTGCAGGCCCAACGTGCGGATCGACTGGTAGGCGGAGCGCGCGTTGAGCATGGCCGTGGGCTCTGGCGCGAAGGCAGGGTCCTGCGCGTCCGAGGAGAGGGCGACGTGCATCTCGGCGGTCCGCCGGCCCAGCAGCGCCGCGAAGCGCTCGTAGGTCTCGATGGCCCCGCGATCACCGCGGGCGAGCTCGTCCAACGCCTGGCTCCAGCCGTCGCCCTGGTTCGGCACGTAGGTCTGGAGCATGCCCAGGGCCGACGTCTGCTCTCGCCCGCGGCGGTAGAGAAGCGCGCCGGCGACGTGCGCGATGTTTGGGAACTGGCGGTTGGTTAGGAAGTGCGACACCTCCAGGTCGGGGTTCACACCTGGCTCCACCCGCCGATAAAGCTTGAGGATCAGCCGCTCCCCGAAGATCACCGAGTTGTTGCTCTGCTCGGCGCCGGAGAGGTGGGGCGCGAGCTCGGTGGCGCTCTTCTGCATGCGCTTGAGCCGGGGCGTGGGAAGGGCGAGCAGCGTGCCTTGACGTCCCCGGAAGCGCCGGCGCTGGCCCATGGCCTCGAGCAGCGACGCGTTGAACTCCGGATGGGTGAGCGCGTCGACCACTTTGCCGTCGGGCTCACGGCAGAGCGGCAGCGCGTAAATGTCGGGGTCACCGTCCCGGTAGCGGACCTCGACGATCTTCAGCTGGGCGTCGACCAGGGGCACCGAGTCCACGACCGAGACCTCCGCGATCTGCCTGCTCTTGCCCCGGAACCAGCGCTGGCGACCCAGATACGTCGGGAGGGCCCGCTCCAGCTCGCGGTCTCTCAGCGACAGTGGGGCCGCTGGACCGTTCGAATTGGCCTCCAAGGGTTGCTCCAGGGAGAACCATACGAAGCTGTGCGAGGTGAGAGTTGTGGGGTACGGTCCCTCACCGATGCGAGGAAACTCGGCGCGACCAAAGACCTCCACCGGAATCAGGCCTCGGTGGGCGGAGAGGTCGAGGTTTGTGAACTGGGTGTAGCGGGACAGGTTGGCGACCACCAGGATGCGTTCGTCACCGTATCTGCGGGTGAACGCGAGCAGCTTGCGGTTCTCGGGGTGAAGGAAATCGATGCTGCCCCGTCCAAAGGCCGGGTGGCGTTTGCGCATGGCTATCAGCCGCCGCATCCAGTTCAGCAGGGAGAGCGGGTTGGCGTCCTGCGTCTCGACGTTGATGGTCTCGTAGTTGTATTCCGGGTCGGTGATCACCGGTTGGTAGAGACGCTGCCGGTTGGCGGTCGAGAAGCCGGCGTTGCGGTCTCCGCTCCACTGCATGGGCGTGCGCACGCCGTCCCGGTCGCCGAGATGTACGTTGTCGCCCATCCCGATCTCGTCGCCGTAGTAGATGACCGGCGTCCCGGGCAGTGAGAAGAGTAAGACGTTCATCAGCTCTATGGCCCGCCGGTTGTTGTTCAGGAGGGGCGCCAGCCGGTGTCTGATACCGAGGTTGATGCGCGCCTCCGGGTCCCGGGTGTAGGCGCGGTACATGTAATCCCGCTCCTCGTCGGTGACCATCTCCAGGGTCAGCTCGTCATGGTTGCGCAGGAACATCGCCCACTGCGCGGTGGAGGGGATGGGCGGCGTCTGGTCCAGGATGTCGATGATCGGGAAGCGGTCCTCCATCCGCAGCGCCATGAAGAGTCGCGGCATGACCGGGAAGTGGAAGGCCATGTGGCATTCGTCGCCCTCGCCCTGGCCAAAGTAGGCCACCGCGTCCTCCGGCCACTGGTTGGCCTCCGCCAGCAGCACCCGGTTGCTGTAGTTGGCGTCAATGTAGGCCCGCAGCTGCTTCAGGAACTCGTGCGATTCTGGAAGGTTCTCGCAGTTCGTCCCCTCCCGCTCGAAGAGGTAGGGGATCGCGTCCAGGCGGAGGCCGTCGATGCCCATGCCCAGCCAGTGGTCGACCACCTTGAAGACTGCTTCCTTGACCTTGGGGTTGTCGTAATTGAGGTCTGGCTGGTGGGAGTAGAAGCGGTGCCAGTAGTAGGCCTGGGCGACCGAATCCCAGGTCCAGTTGGAGTGCTCGAAGTCCTTGAAAATGATGCGGGCCTCGCTGTAGCGCTGGTCGTTGTCGCTCCACACGTAGAAATCACGCCAGACGCTTCCCGGGGGCGAGTTGCGCGCCCGCTGGAACCAGGGATGCTGGTCCGAGGTGTGGTTGCACACCAGCTCGGTGATGACCCGCAGCCCCCGCTTGTGGGCCTCGCGGACCAGTCTCCTTACGTCGTTCACCCGACCGTAGGACGGATTCACCCCCAGATAGTCCGCGATGTCATAGCCGTCATCCCGAAGCGGCGAGGGGTAGAAGGGAAGGATCCAGATCGCGGTGGCGCCCAGGCTGGCGATGTAGTCGAGCTGCTGGATGAGGCCCGGGAAGTCACCGATGCCGTCGCCGTTGGAGTCCTTGAACGAGCGCAGGTGAAGCTCGTAGATGACGGCGTCCTTGTACCAGAGGGGGTCTCCCTCGACGTAGGTGGTCGCAGGTCTGCCCGGCGCGCGGCGAATGCGGCCGGGGCTGGGCGCGCCGCTCAGCAGTACTTCCCTGCGCGATCTCGAGGTCTGTTTTCGAGGTGCTTCGACGGCGGCCGACCGCGCTGCCCTGGTGCGTTGCTTCGTCATGGCAGAGCGGCTAACGAGCGGTCGGTGCGGGTGGGGCGCTCCTAGCCGCGGCGACTCCCCCCCAAGGTCCCAGGCTGTCCTTCCCCATAGGCAATTATGGGCAAAGCGGACCGCCTGCCCGCCATCTACTTTCCAGGGGCCGGGTGTGATCAAGCCGGCCGGCGGGTATACTTCCTTTGGTCGCCCGTTTATTGCGGCCGGTTTTACGCGCGCGCTCGGGTCCTCTCTCCCCGTCTTTGGAAACGGTGTCCTGGCAGTCGCCGCAGCAGAGGAACAAGAGAGGGGGACATATATATTCAGGAGCGCGTTTTGGAAAATTTTGACGACGCGGGCATTGACCCGCGCACACAGGCGGCCCTGGCCGCCTCCGACATCCACAGCCCGGTGCCCGTGCAGGCCGAGGCGATACCGCCGCTGCTCGAGGGCCGCGATGGCGTGATCCAGGCCCCCACGGGCTCCGGAAAGACCCTGGCCTTTCTGGTACCGCTGGTCGAGGGCATACGCAAGCCCGGACCGGGCCCCAGAGCGCTGGTCGTGACGCCGACAAGGGAGTTGGCGATGCAGGTCAGCCAGGTGCTGGAGACTCTGGATCACGGCTCTCACTCGGTGCTGCTCTACGGCGGCGTCGGTTACGCCACCCAGACGGCCGGCTTGAAGCGCGGCGCCGACGTGGTCATCGGGACTCCAGGCCGGATTCTGGACATGATCGGCAGGAAGCTGCTGTCGCTGAGCCGGGTGGAGTATCTCGTGCTTGACGAGGCCGACGAGATGCTCGATGCGGGCTTTGCGCCTGACGTTGAGCGGATCCTGGGCCTCACCTACCAGCCGCAGACGGTGCTGGCCTCGGCCACGATGCCGACCTGGGTGGAGAAGGTCATCGACCGGTTCCTCTCCGATCCGGTGCGGGTGCGTGTGAGCGGTGGAGCGGACGAGATCCAGCTCGAGCACGGGCTTGTCCAGGTTGACCGGGACCGGAAGCTGACGGTGCTCGCACGCCTTCTCCAGCGCCTGGAGGGTACGGCGATCGTGTTCGGCCGGACCAAGCACGGGGTGAGCAAGCTGAACCGCGACCTGCGCCGGTTGGGCGTCCACTCGGCCGAGCTGCAGGGCGACCTATCGCAGCAGGCACGCGACCGGACCATGGCCTCCTTCCGTGAAGGTCGACTGCAGGTCCTGGTCGCCACCAACGTGGCCGCCCGTGGCCTGGACATCAGCCAGGTGACGCTGGTCGTGAACTACGAGCTGCCCGACACGCCCGACTGGCTGACCCACCGCGTGGGCCGCACTGCTCGGATGGGCGAGCGGGGTTGGGCGCTCACCTTCGTCTGTCCGGAAGACCGCATGCTCTGGCACCGTCTCCGCCGTCAGGGAGCCCCAGATCTTCGCCCGGTCGACGTTACCGGGCTGCTTGAGGGAGGCCCGTGGCAGTATCTCGACCAGGAGCAACCGGCAACCGCACCGGCAAGCGCTTCCGACAGCGGCCGCAGCCGCCCCCGCGCCCGCCGCCGCCAGAGGCCAGGCCGCAGCTTAGGCTCCGGCCGCCCCCCCAGAAGAGAAGCCGTCTAACCCATCCGACCCGCGGGGGAACCCCCAGACGTCACTTGATAGGCCCGGGTCCCCCGGGCCGAGTGAGTCCCGCCCCCGAAACAAGAGAGTCACTCTGCGGGAGGGGGCCCGTGGGGGAGGCCTGCCTCCCCCGCGTTCTAACAAATGCGAGGCAGAGGGTCCCCGATGAGCATGTCGACGACCCGTGAGCCGCCGAAGGCGGTGTGCATGAAGACCATGCCCGGTGGCTCCGCCCGGACCTCGCCGATGATCGCCGCCTGCTCGCCCAGCGGATGGCTCCGCAGCGCGGCCAGCACAGTCTTCGCGTCCCCCGCGGCGACCACCGCGACGAGCTTGCCCTCGTTCGCCATGTAGAGCGGGTCGATGCCGAGAATCTCGGCGGCGCCGCGGACCGCGTCTCGGATGGGAATCTCCTGCTCCCTCATCGCCACTGCGACCTGGGCCTCAGCGGCCAGTTCGTTGAGGACGGTCGCAACCCCGCCCCGCGTTGCGTCACGCATGAGGTGGACGTCGCCGGCCTCCAATGCCGCTGAGCAGAGCTCGTGGAGGGGCGCCGTGTCCGATTCAAGGTCGGTCTCCAGATCCAGGTCGCCGCGCGCCAGCATGATGGCGGTGCCGTGGTCGCCGATGGTTCCTGAGACCAGCACGGCGTCTCCGGCCCTCACCTGGGCCAATCCCAGGCGCTCCGGCTGCCTGACCTCTCCAACCCCGGTCGTATTCAGAAAGAGGAGGTCTCCCTTGCCGCGCGGCACGACCTTGGTGTCGCCGGCGAGGAGGCTCACGCCTGCTCGCCTGGCCGCCGCCGCCATGGACTCGGTGACCCGCCGCAACGTCTCCACCGGCAGCCCTTCCTCCAGAATGAAGCCCGCTGTCAAGCAGAGCGGCTGAGCCCCGGCCACGGCCAGATCGTTGACCGTTCCGTTCACGGCCAGCTCGCCGATGTCGCCCCCCGGAAAGAAGAGCGGCGAGACGACGTAGGTGTCAGTGGTCACCGCCAGCGTCCGCCCCTCCAGGCTGAGCAGCGCCGCATCGCCGCTGGGGTTTCCGAACGCGGGCCTGAAGAGGGCCTCGACGAGAGTGTGGGTGGCCTTGCCGCCGGCGCCGTGAGCCATGTTGATGGCCTCATCGCGCAGACGGGGAGCACGGCGCCGGATAGCCTCGATCCGGTCCAGGACCTCCTGCTCGGACCACTTCCCTACCCGTGAGGATTCGCTGGCTGGCACGCGCGTGCCCCTCCTACTGCAGCACTTTCAGCCGGGACTCGGCCCGGGAGAAGCGTCCGAAGTTGTAGTACGCGGCGCACGCCCCTTCGGAGGAGACCATGCAGGTCCCGATCGGCGTCTCCGGGGTGCAGGCGGTCCCGAAGACCTTGCACTCCCAGGGCTTGAGCACGCCTTTCAGCACCTCACCGCACTGACATGCCTTGGGGTCTGCGACCCGCACGCCGGGCACTTCGAAGCGGAGCTCGGCGTCGAAGCGCGCGAACTCGTCGCGCAGCGCCAGCGCTGACAGGGAGATGAAGCCGAGGCCCCGCCACTCGAAGTGCGGCCGGAGCTTGAAGACCTGCCGCAGCACCTCGAGCGCGCGCGGGTTGCCGTCGTCGCGGACGATCCGGCGGTACTGGTTCTCTACCTCGCAGCGGCCCTCGTTGACCTGCCGGATCACCATGTAGACGCCCTGGAGAATGTCGAGCGGCTCGAAGCCGACGACCGCAACCGGCTTTCCATACCGCTTGGCCACGAACTCGTAGGGCCGGATGCCGATCACCGTGCTGACGTGGCCCGGTCCCAGGAAGCCGTCCAGCCTGAGGTCGGGCGAATCCAGGATGGCCTTCATGGGAGGAACGATGGTGACGTGGTTGCAGAAGACGGAGAAGTTCGGGAGGTGGTCCTGTGCCGCCCGCAGGATCGTGAGCGCCGTTGACGGTGCGGTGGTCTCGAAGCCGATGGCGTAGAAGACCACCTCTCGGTCCGGGTTCTGCCGCGCGATCTTGAGGGCGTCGAGCGGGGAGTAGACCATCCGCACGTCGGCTCCCTGCGCCTTGGCGTCGAGCAGCGAGCCGTCGCCACCCGGCACCCGCATCATGTCGCCGAAGCAGGTGAAGATGACGCCGTCGGTCTTGGCCACGGCGATGCCATCGTCGACCCGGCCCATGGGAATGACGCAGACGGGGCATCCCGGCCCGTGGACGAGCTCGACGTTGGGCGGCAGGAGGTCTTCGATCCCGTACTTGTAGATCGTGTGAGTGTGGCCTCCACAGACCTCCATCACCTTCCAGTCGTGGCCGGAGGATTCTGTGGCGATCCGCTTGGCCAGCGCGGCGGCCACACCCTGATCCCGAAATTCGTCGACGAACTTCATGTGTCCTCCTCCAGCCCCCGCACGAGCGCGTGGTAGATCGTGGCCTGGGCTTCCTGGATCCGAGGGATATACGTGCTGTCTGTGACCAGCAGATGGTCGATGCTCTCCTCCCGGGTCATCTCTCCTCCGCCGTAGCCGGCCAGGCCGATGGTCAGCATGCCCTGCTTCTTCGCCTGGCGAAGGGCCCGCAGCACGTTGCTCGAGCGGCCGCTGGTAGTGATGCCAACCGCGACGTCGCCGGGACGGCCCAGGGCGATCAGCTGGCGGCCGAAGATCTCCTCGAAGCCGACGTCGTTGCCGATCCCGGTGATCACGGCCGGCTCGCCGGCCAGGTCGAGGGCCGGCACGCCGATCGTAAGAAGGTCGGCCGCCAGGTCGGCTGCGTCGGTGGCGCTGCCGCCGTTCCCCATGGTGTGCACCGTGGCGCCTGCTCGGACTCGGTCTCGAACCGAAGCCAGGACCTCCTCCACGGCGTCCAGGCGCATGGCGCGGCGGAGGGCCGCAACTTCCTCCCATTTGACCATCACCGAGCGGCTCACGTCCGCGAGCACCGTCGCGGCGTCCACCGCCTCGTTGGTCAGGAAGGGATAGAACTCCTGAGAGAACTGCTCGATCGGCTTCACCTGCTCGATGGCAACGCCGCCGTGGCAAAGGACGAGGTCGCCGGGCCGGACCCCTTCGACCAGCGAGAGATCAACCTCCTCCTCGCCGATCGCGGTTCGCACCAGGCCGGTGGAGCCCTCGACCCGGACCACCGAGGCCTGGACCGCGACGTCGCCGCAGGTCAGGCAGACCTCTTCGCCGGAGCCCTCACTGAGCAGGCCCTCATGCTCGAAGAAGACATGGACCAGCTCCCAGAGCTCGTGATAGGCGGTCTCCAGGATCTCCTGAGCGACCAGCGGATCGGCGGTCTCGACCTGGAAGACCTGGTCGTCGATGACCATCGAGGTCGCAAAGATCTCCATGCGCACGTCGTCCGGCTTCGCCATCCGGGACAGCCAGGCGGCCTCTCTGAGAGCGACGGCGGGGAGCGCGCGCTTACCGACCAGCACCGGGTGGATGAACTCGACGGCGTTGTGCTGGGCGTCGCTGAAGGCGGCGCCCGGCTCGGCATGGATCAGGAGCCGCCCACCCTTGTGGAATTTCCGCGCCATGCCCCAGCAGGCGCTGGCCAGCTCGGGGGCCCGGGCTGCGAAGAAAGCCTCCCCGGCCGCGAGCACTGCCTGGTAGTGGCGGCCGGCCGCCGTGGTTACACGCACGAGGCCACCCAGGCCTGTCCCAGGCTGAGGCCGCCGTCGTTGGCCGGCACCTGCTCGTTGGCGTAAGGCCGCAGGCCGGCCGCCAGCAGCGCCTCCAGGCAGGATTCGAGCAGCCGCCGGTTCTGGAAGCAGCCTCCCGAGAGTGCCACCTGGCGAATGCCGGTGGCCCGGCAGGCTTCCACCACGGCGTGGACCAAGGAGTTGTGAAAGACGGCGGCCAGGCGGCTCACGGGCTCTCCCCGGCGGGAGCTGAGCGCGGCGAAGAGCCTTCGGTTCTCGGCCAAACCGACCTCGATCAGCTCGGTGACCCCCGGGTCGGCGGCCGCCTCCAGCAGCGCGGCCGCCTCACCCTCGTAGGTGGAAACCTGGCAGACCCCGAGCAGGCTCGCCACTGCGTCGAAGAAGCGCCCCATCGACGAGGTCAACGGAGCCTGGCCCGACCCAGCCAGGCGGCGGATGACCTCGAAGCGAGCTGGGTCCACGCCTGCCGGCGCCTCGGAGAGGCCGTAGGCGGCAGCCATCCGCCAGCCTTCCCGGGCGCAGAGGTCACCGCCCGGCAGCGGAACCGGCTCCAGGTGTGCAACGCGCCGGCACAGGCTTCCCTCGCAGACCAGGATCTCGCCTCCCCATACGGTTCCATCATGCCCGAGCCCGACCCCGTCCAGCGCCACCCCGGCGGTGGCCCCGTGGAGGCCGTGCTCCGCGATGACGCTCGCCACGTGCGCGTGATGATGCTGGACTCGCAGCGGCTCCCCTTCGCCGGCCAGACCTTCGGCGATCCTGGTCGAGGCGTAGTCGGGGTGCAGGTCGCACGCCACCCGCGTCGGTAAAACGTGGAACATCCGTTCGTAGGCGGCCAGGCTCTCCTGATAGCTCCGTACCGTCAGCAGATCGTCCAGGTCGCCTACATGCGGACCCACGAACGCCTGCCCGTCCCGAGCCACCGTGAACGTGGCCTTGAGGTGGGCGCCGGTCGCTACGAGGGGCGGCGCAAGAGGCAGCTCGATGGGCGCCGGGGCAAGGCCTCGTGCGCGCCGGATCACCCTGGTGGCGCCGCCGCAAACCCGGACCACCGAGTCGTCGTAGCGGGCCGCGATCGGACGATCGTGTGCGAGGAAGACGTCGGCGATGGCGCCGAGCCGCTCTCGGGCCTCCGAGTCGTCGCGGCAGATCGGCTCTTCGCTGAGATTGCCGCTCGTCATCACCAGCGGTCCTCCGAACTCCGCCATCAGGAGGTGGTGAAGCGGGGTGTAGGGGAGCATGACCCCGTGCTCGGCCAGTCCTGGCGCCACGCCTTCGGCCAGCCCGGGCTGGGCGCCCAGGAGGACTACCGGCCGCGCAGCCGACCGCAGCGCGGTCCACTCCTCGGCGGAGGCGACCGGCTCGGTGGTCATCACCGCAAAGGGCTTGGAGGGGCGGCGCTTTCGCTGCCGGAGGCGAGCGACGGCGGATTTCGAGCGGGCATCGCAGGCGAGCTGGTAGCCGCCCAGGCCCTTGAGGGCCAGCACAAGGCCGCCCTGGAGGGCGGCGACGGCTTCCTCCAGAGAGATGGAGAGCCGGGGACCACAGGCCCAGCAGGCGTTGGGCTGGGCGTGGAAGCGGCGGTCGAGGGGGTCCTCGTACTCACGCTGGCAGTCCCGGCACATCGTGAAGTGACGCATGGTCGTGTTGGGGCGGTCGTAGGGGAGAGCCTCGATCACGGTGAACCGGGGGCCGCAGTTGGTGCAGTTGATGAACGGGTACCGGAAGCGCCGGTCGCGCGGGTCGAAGAGCTCCTTCAAGCAGTCCTCGCAGGTCGCGGCGTCGGGCGCCACAGGCTGAAAGTCGTCCTGCCGGTGGCGGCTCTGCTGGATCATGAAGTCCGTGTCGCCGGCCAGGGGGATGGGGGAGGAGTCGACGGTCCGGACGTGGGCCAGCGGGGGCGCCTCGGCCTCCAGCTCGCGCAGGAAGCCGTCGAGCTCCGGCTCCCCGCCCTCGACCTCGATCTCGACCGGGCCCGTCGAATTGCGAACCCAGCCGCTCAGCTTGTGGGCGCGTGCCAGGCGGTAGACGAAGGGCCGGAATCCCACGCCCTGGACCGTTCCACGCACGGTAACCGCCAGCCGCCGGCGATCAGCAATCAAGGGCCATCCTGCTCGGCCACGATCCGCGCCCTCACCCTGACCTCGGGATGAACCTTGAGGGCGAGAAAGTTCGGCGGGTTGACGTCGAAGTCGCGCATGTCGAAGGTGTGTTCTCCCTCGATCACCAGCCGCCGGCCCTCCACCTGCATGGAGAAGTCCTCGTCGAAGGATCGCGTCCGTCCATGCGCGGTCACCTTGACCGAGGCGCGGTACCTGCCGGGCCGGCTGGCCTGCCCGGCGCGGTCGACGACGACCTCGATTTGCGGGTACCTGCGGACGTCCAGCCGGCGCTGCATCTCCATGTCCTGAAGACGGTGACCCGACTTCATGGTTCCCACCGCCAGTTGCAGGCTTGCGCCGTGCTCGAGCTCGAAGCGAGGAACGCCGTCCTCGTCGAGTTCGCCGTCGATGGTGCCCACCAGCGCCCGGGTCTCCGCAATGATCGGATGCATGCTCGAACGCATCTCGGTGGAGATGGTCGAGCTGCCGGGGACGAGCCGGAATCTCGTCACATGCTGCGCAGCTTCATGTAGCGCTCGATGTCTTTCGCGCTGATGGCGGCGAGGGCTGCGATGCCGAGCAGCACCACGAAGAGCAGCGAGCCCAAGCTGAAGCGTCCATGGCCTCGATTGGTAGATCTCATTCCTGGACCTCCTTTTAGTTGAAGCTGGAGGACTTGATCTGCTCCACTTCATCCGTATACGCCTCGCCCAGGTCCTCCAGGATGCGCTGGGTCTCGAGGGCCTCCTGCTCGTCGATCTTGCTGAGCGCGAAGCCGACGTGGATCAGGACGTAATCCCCTGTTGTGGGAGCCTCGTCTCCGGTGAGGAGCCCGATGTTGACGTTGCGCCGCACGCCCACCACCTCGACTTTGGCGATCTGACGCTCTGCGTCGACGATCTCGAGAACTTTGCCGGGTATCGCCAGGCACATGTCAGCCTTCCTCCCCCGACGCGGCCAGCGTCGGATTGCGGCGGACCTCGCCGGCGGCCAGCTCCACCTCTTCCACCACGAGCTCGTCTCCGGTGACCACCTGGACATCCGGCGAGCCGCAGTGGCGGCACGCCAGCGGAGGCTCGGGCGCCTCGGTTTCCCGGCCGCAGGCCCTGCAGCGCACCAGCACCGGGATCTCGACCATCTCTATGCGCGAACCACCCGCCGCGGTGCCCTGGGAGACCAGCTCCCAGCCCTGGTCGAAGACGTCCGGCACCACCGCCTGCAGGCGCCCGACTCGGACCCGTACCCGCCGCACAGGTTCGCCGGCCGCGGCTTCCAGTGCGACTCCCAGCACTCCCTCGCAAAGCGCTATCTCGTGCATCAGGCGACCTCGGCGCCGGAGCAGACGCGCTGCACCAGCTCCTCGACCAGCGCCACGGCGCCGTCCAGGGCTTCCTGCACAGGTTCACTGAGGCCGATGTATCCCTCCTCGTCTCCGAGGCTGGCCGGTTCGCAGCCGACCACGAAGAGCCTTGGTGGCCTCCCGCCGAACTGCTTCACCAGCCGCAGGACCGCCACCGGGTCCATGCTGTGGCCGTCGGCGACTCCGTGGTCGTCCACCTGGTCGAAGTCCGGCTCCAGGACAAAGAGCTCGCCCGGCCTGCCCTTCTGTGAGAGCGCGTCCACCAGCACGGCCACGTCGTACGGCTCCATGAGCGCGTAGGCCAGATCGAAGCCGCGGATGCCGAAGTCGGCCACCTCGACCCCCTCGGGCAGCGTTCTTTGCGCCAGTCTGGCGACAACCTCCACGCCGAAGCCGTCGTCACCCAGGAAGACGTTCCCGATCCCCGCCACCAGCACCCGGGCCGGTCCCGCGGCGCTCATGCCGGCTCAACCTCGTCCAGCCGGAAGAAGAAGCGGTGGCCGGGCTGCCTCAGCATGCCCAGGTCCCGCCCGGGGTCATCATCGAGCACCACGGCGACCTGGAATTGGTCGTCAAAGTCCTGCTCGATAGCCTGCACCATCGCAGTCTTCCCGGAAAGAGCCAGATCCATGATGTCGGCGGAGCCCTTGGGCCGAAGGCGCACGCGGTCACCCACGCGCAGCTCGTCATCTCCCCAGGGAACCGCCTGCAGGGGCTCGGTCTGGCCCCAGGGATCCCAGTTGGCGCCGGCGTCACTCACGGCCCCAGACCCCTTCCCTGGTCGAGAGGGCTCACCGGCGAGGATTCCGGCCATCCCGGATCCCCCACCGGGCGGAGGTTCCGAAGCGTGCCGTGCATACGCATCAGCTCGTCTGCGGTGAGGGCCTCGGCCCGCTCCAGCAGCCGCCGGCCGCGCTCGTCGCCCTGGCGCAGCTCGGCCTTCTCCTCGTCGCTGAGCGTCAGGATCCTGAGGGTGAGTATCTCGTCGATCTCGGTCGAGTCGAAGAGGTCCATGGGGCTCTCCGAAGCCACCCGCGGATGGTCTTCCAGGATGATCGGCGAAGCCAGCAGCGTGTCGCTGCTGCCCTGCTCGCCGATGAGCACCGGCCAGGCGCCGACGTTCTGGCAGGCCTGGGCGGCTTCCCGCAGCGGCGCCGGTGGATCTGCCAGGGAAACGAAGCTGCCGCCGCTCACCCGAAGCACGACGTGGGTGGAGGCCATCGAGTGGAGCACCGCCTCCTCCCGCGACAGCCGGCCGGGCTCCGGCAGGACGGTGGTGTTGAGCGCCCGCAGGGTCAGCCGGACGGCGGCGCCGGCGGCCGGTTCGGCCTCGGCCTCCACAACGCCGCTCAGAGGCCGCCACTCCCTCTGCACCTCGTCCTCGCGGCTGCCGCCCCCGCCCAGCTCCAACGGCTCGCGGACCGGCTTTCCGATCAGGCTCTGCAGGTCGAGGTCGAGCGGAGGAAGGCTGAATTCGGTCGCCTCCTGCCACGCAGGCAGGCCAGGGCGCCGGCACTCCATCAGGCGCAGGAAGCGCACAGTCGCCCTCACCCGGCAGCCTGCCGGAAAGCCTCCGGCAGAGGTTTCCTCAGCGGCGCCGGAACCGGCGGTGACAAGGCACTGGGTCTGCTGAAGCCAGGGCTCGGAGCCGCCGGTCGCCTCGCTCCAGGCCTTCGGATGGACGCCGCCGAACGTCCAGCGGACCTGGTTCTTGACGGACGACTGCCGGTACGGATATAGCAGATAGCCCTCGTAGAGGACCGCGTTGGCAATCGCGTCCACGGGGTCGAAAGGCACGCTCATCGGGCCCTGAGCTCCTCGGCGTTGAGCAAGAGTGCCTCCAGCGCCTGTTCCCAGGTGGGCAGGCCGCGCCGCGCTTTGTAGGCGGCCAGGCGGTCGAAGACGTCCTTGTGCAGATTGAGCCAGGCCGTGTTCGCGTAGTAGTGGTCGATCACGTCGCGCCAGACTCGGACGGGCAGCCGGTAGCCCGCCTCCTTACTCCAGGAAACGCGCTCCACCTGGAGAGCACCGCCCAGCGCGGCGAAGAAGACGGAGCCGCTGAAGAGCAGGGTCAACGGCACCTCGCCGTCCTCCAGGCTGTCGAAGTACTTCGTCACCTGGACGTTGAAGTCATATGTGCAGGGAAGCCGGAGGTCGACCAGCACGCTGCCGGTGAAGGGCGGCACGTTCACGCTGACGTGGGTCCAGAGCAGGCTGCGCAGGGTCTGCGACCAGCGGGAAGGATCTCCGAAGAGCTCGCCCAGCCGCTCCCGCTCCGCAGGTACGTAGCGGCGCCTGGGAGCCTCGATGCGAACCTGGCAGTCCAGCATCACGGCATGGACAGGCTCCTCGCCGGAGTCGGTGATCCGCAGCTTCAGCGCCAGGGTCGGCGCGACGGCGAAGGTCACCAACTCGGCGCCCTCGACGGCGAAGTCCAGGTCAGGCATGCGCTGCCGGCGGCCCCCCGACCTGCTTGGCCTTGGATTCGACGTCCTTGAAGAAGCCGTCGATCGTCCTCCACACCTCGGTGCCACCCGAGAGTCCCCGCCAGCCCGAGCGGATCAGCCCGACCAGCTCGTAGCACCGATCGATCGAGACCAGGTAGTAGGCCCGGATGTTGCCCACGCGGTTGACCAGGAGAGCCTCCACGTCGGGCTCCATCTCGCGCAGGATCGGGTTGGCCGCCTCCAGCTCCTCCCAGGCCTCCAGCCCGAGCAGCGATTCGGTGGCGCCGGCCGGGCTCGGGTAGAGCGCAACCATCCGCTCCTCCGGCGTGCTGCGAAAGAAGAAGGCCATGTTGACGGGCACGAGGAGACTGTCCCAGAGCTCATCGGGCATCTCGAACCCGGCCAGGTGGAGAATGCGGTCGGGGACCCTCTTGTAGCGCCGGTCGCTGTGTCCGCTGAACAGGATCGAGCAGGGATCACAGGCGCAGACCAGCTGCCTGTGGGCCGGCTCGAGCAGGTGGCGATGTCCCTCGCGAAGGGGAGCGCTGCAGAGATCGCACTGCTCCACCTCCTGGCGCTGAGCGGCCAGGCGGCGCAGGCTCATGAAGGGGGTCGCGCTCACGGCGCGGCCGCCGCCGGAACGGCGACCCGAACCACCTCCCCTTCAAGGAGCAGCGGAACCGGCTCCAGGTGCAGCGAGTCGACGTCGAGCCCGCGCCCCGCGTGGCGGATGTCGTAGCGGCGGCGGCAGCCGGGGCAGGCCAGCACGATCGCCTCAAGGCTTGCCCTCTCCAGGGACCCCTGGCAGCCGGGACAGGCATCCCGGTACGCGTACCAGCTGTCCTCGAGGCGGCAGAAGATCAGGCGCACACCTCCGATCGACGCGCCCTTTACGGCGGACGGCTCCAGTGACAGCAGTCCGGGCGCCTCCTGCCACTGCGGGGCGGCCTGGGGCTGGTTGACCGGGCGGATCTGGGTGAGCGGGATGAACCCCGCCGCGGGCTTTGGCGGCGTGACGCCGGCCACGTCGATGGCCACCACGTCCGGAGCCGCCTCGTTTATGGCCTGCTCGATGGCGTACTTGAGGGTCATCTCTGAGGAGGGGCAGCCGTCACAGCTGCCCTGCAGCCGGAGGCGGACCGAGCCGTCCCTCACCTCCAGCAGCTCGACGTCGCCGCCGTGCGAGCCGAGGTATGGCCGGACCTTGTCGAGGGCCTGGCGGACCCGGCGCTCCAGTGGCACCGGGTGGAGGTCGTGAAGGATCAGCAGGCCGGCAACCACCTGGTCGCCGGCCAGCTGCTCGATCACTTCTTGCTGGCCCTGCTCCTGGAGCATTCCCAGCATGCGTTCCAGGGCTTCACCGTGAAGTGCGAGGAGAGCCTCGATGGCTCCCACCGCACTCCGCTTGGCGTTCCCCTCGGGGAGTGCCTCCAGTTGTTGGACGAGCCTCTCCGCTTCCGCGAGGCGGCTCTCGACTTCCTTGTTCAGGGACACCGGATTCTCAGGCGTGCTGCACCCCGAACATCGGCGAGTGCATGAGCTCGAGGGTCTTGCCTGGGCCGAGGTACATGTGGACCCCGCAGGGAAGGCAGGGATCGAAGCTCCGCACCGCCCGCATGATGTCGATTCCCTTGAAGTTCTCCGGGCCGTTCTCCTCGAAGATCGGTGTGTTCTGCACCGAGTCCTCGTATGGACCAGGAGTCCCGTATACGTCCCGCACGCTGGCGTTCCAGGGAGTGGGTGGATACGGGTGGTAATTGGCAATCTTCTTCTCGCGGATGACCAGGTGGTGCGAGAGAACGCCGCGCACGGCCTCGTGGAAGCCGCAGCCGATGGCCTCCTCGGGCACCTCGAAGGGCGTGTGCGTCTGGGTCCGGCCGGCATGCAGTTCGCCGAGCGCCTTCTCCACGAAGTAGTAGGCGCAGGCGGCGGCGTAGGCCTGGAAGTAGGTGCGAGCGCGATTCCGCTCGATGGCGTTGCTCCACTTCGGCACCTGCCACTCGAACTCGACCTCGGGCTTTGTAGCGGTCTTGGGTAGGAAGATCTTGACGCTGTTGCCGGTGGCCTTGATGTAGCCGATGTCGACCATTCCGGCCAGGGCTGTCGCCCAGAGTCGCGCCAGCGCGCCGCCCCCGGTGTCCAGAGCAAGGTGGTTGCCCTGGTGCAGCCAGCGCGGCGACATCACCCAGGAGTACTTGCCGCCCTCGTGGATCTCTCGCTTCTGCGGCCGCGGGATGGTGGTCTGGTTCCAGGGGTGACGCTTGTCCACCGGGTTGCCGAGGGGGTCTCTCTGAACGAAGGTCTCCTCGTTCTCCCAGTCGTCGTAGAAGGAGCTGCCGAGGAGGATCCGGATGTTCAGGTTTATGTCCACGAGGTCGGTGGTCACGAGCTGGCCGTCGAGTACCACGCCCGGCGTGACGAACATGCCACGGCCCCATTTGCTCATGTTCTCGTAGCGGTAGTCGCAGACGTCGGGGTCGTTGAAGGCGCCCCAGCACCCTGTCATGATTCGCCGTTCGCCGACCTTCTCATAGCCAGGCAGGGCCTCGTAGAAGAAGTCGAAGATGTCATCGTGCAGCGGCACAACCTTCTTCATGAACTCCGCGTAGCGGGCCAGCCGAACCAGGTAGTCGGTGAACAGCTGCACCGTGGGCACGGTGCCAACGCCGCCCGGGTAGAGGGTGGAGGGGTGCACGTGCCGGCCCTCCATCAGGCAGAACATCTCCCTGGTGTAGCGGCTGACGTGCAGGGTCTCGCGGTAGAACTCACCCGTGAATGGATTGAGCGCCGTCATTATGTCGGCGATGGTGCGGTAGCCGTGATCGGCGGCATGAGGGGCCTGCGTCTTCTTGGCTTTCTCCCAGACGCTGGGGTTGGTCTCACGGACCATGTTCTCGCAGAAGTCGACCATCAGGAGGTTGTCCTGGAAAATGTTGTGGTCGAACATGTACTCGGCCGCCTCGCCGAGGTTGATGATCCACTCCGCCATCGCCGGCGGCCGGATCCCGTACGCCATCTGCTGTGCATAGCAGGAACAGGTGGCGTGGTTGTCCCCGCAGATGCCGCAGATGCGGCTGGTGATGAAGTGGGCGTCGCGGGGGTCCTTGCCCTTCATGAAAATCGAGTAGCCGCGGAAGATCGACGAGGTGCTGTAGCATTCGGCGACCTCGCGGTTCTCGAAATCGATCTTGGTGTAGATGCCCAGGCTGCCGACGATCCGGGTGATCGGGTCCCAGGACATCTCGACCAGGGTTCGCTTGGCCGTCTGTTCCTCTTCAAGAGTCGCCATGTATCGGATACCCCTTCTCTAGTAAGTCCTGGGCCGGTAGCCGGTCGTCAACTGGGATCCTCGATGCCTCCAGGAGGGCTCTTTGTTGACAGTGTCGTTGGTGAGCCGGCGAAGGCCCCTCACCAGGGTTCCATAGCCCATGCTCATCATCGAGGAGACCTTCGCGCCCGGAGGTTCGTCCATGAACGGCATGAACTTGTCGGGGAAGCCCGGCATGGTGCAGCCGATACAGATGCCGCCCACGTTCGGGCAGCCGCCGATGCCGGCCATCCAGCCGCGCTTGGGGACGTTGCAGTTGACGACCGGTCCCCAGCAGCCCAGCTTCACGATGCATTTGGCGGATCCGTACTCGTTGGCGAAATCGCCCTGCTCGTAGTAACCGGCTCGGTCGCAGCCTTCGTGGACGGTCTTCCCGAACAGCCAGGTCGGCCGCAGCGCGTCGTCCAGAGGGATCATCGGGGCCAGGCCCGCCACCTGGTAGAGCAGGTAGAGGAAGGTCTCCATGAAGTTGTCGGGCTGCACCGGGCAGCCGGGGACGTTCACGATCGGGATTCCGAGCTTCGATTTGAAGTTCCAACCCAGATAGTCGGCCAGGCCCATGGCGCCGGTCGGGTTGCCCTGCATCGCGTGGATCCCGCCGTAGGTGGCGCAGGTGCCGGCCCCGACCACCGCGGCGGCCTTGGGAGTCAGGCGGTCCAGCCATTCCGGGATCGTGATCGGCTGGCCGGTAGCCGGGTCGGTGCCCTGCGCCGCCCAGAAGCCCTCGCTCTTGATGTCCTCGTTGGGAATCGAGCCTTCAAGGACGAGGACGAACGGCTCCAGCTCCCCACGTTCGGCTCGGAACCAGTACTTCATGAAGTCGTCGCCGTTCTCGTACGCAAGCACTGGGTTGTAGAGGTGCACGCGAGGCAAGCCCGGGATGGCGCCCAGCAGGACGTCTTCGAGGCTCGGCTGGGTGGCAGCGGTGATCGAAACAGAGTCCCCGTCGCAGCCCAGGCCGCCCGTCATCCAGATGACGTGGACATCGGGGATGTCCGGCGGCCGCTGCGTCTTCATCCCGTACGGAACGGTCTCGGCCATGGAGCACTCCTTCGCGCGCCGGCTGAACGGTCCTCCTGCAGCTCGTAGGACTCTAACGGATCGCTCGATCGGACGCACCTGTGTCTACTCGTATCCCGAAACCCAAGTACGCTCGTCAGGCAGCGGCCCTGTCAATATGTGCGTTGAGCACATAGCATGCCCGAGGATCCGTCCAAGTTCAGTGGAGGGTACGAGCGGGGGAATCGTTGGGAAGGGGGCCAGCCTCGAAATTTCATCCGACCGTGCCTGCTCCTTCTGTTGCAGGAGTCGCCCTCCTACGGCTACCAGCTTCTGGACCGCTTGGCTCCCTTTCGCGCGAGACGGGAGCACAGCGGCCTCTACCGCGCCCTCCGGGGCCTGGAGCAGGAGGGCCTGGTCCAGTCCGACTGGGAAATCCCCGGCGGAGGTCCCGACCGGCGCCGGTACCAGGTGACGCCAGAGGGCGAATTGTGGCTCGATGCCTGGGCGGCGTCCATAAGAGAAACCCAGCGCGTTCTTGCCCTCTACCTGAGGCGCTACCGACGGCTCCGTGCGCCATCCGGCCGGCGCGGGGGGCGACGGACACGGACCTGACCGGGTGACCGGTTGTGTCGCGCCGTGGGCGGCGGCGAGTGACCCCTGGCACGGAATCCTCGTTGTCCTGGTCTGGACCCTCGGTGGGTAGCTTCCGGGCCGTGGCGGAAGGCGGCGGGGTGGCGGTAACCTTGGCTCGTCATACCAATCCTCGGCTCCAATTGGGGTCGTAAAGTGCTGCGGCCTTGCTCGGTGGGTGCGCCGAGCACAGGGTCCGGAACCGGTGTGGCAGTGCGCCCCCGTAGCTCAGGGGACAGAGCAGCGGTTTCCTAAACCGCGTGTCGGAGGTTCGAGTCCTTCCGGGGGCACCACCCTTAACAGAACGCGAACCTTTTGAGTGGGCACGATGAAGCTCGGCTGGATCGAGTGCCGCCCCTCGCCGCGGGTCGGACCGACAAGGACCGAGGTCAGCGTCCTGTGGTCCTCGAGGGCAGAATTGACGCTCGCTAAGGTTTCTTCATCAGCCTGCTAGCATCAGGGTCGTCCCCATCGAATCTCGCAGAGGAAACCTGCAATGAAGGACACGCAGAAGTCCGCCAAGAGCACCACCGCGATCGGCAAGACGTCCAAGGGATTCACGGACGAGGAACGAGGCGCGATGAAGGAGCGCGTCCAAGAGCTGAAGGCGGCCGCGCGCCGCGGCCCGCGCGCGGACAAGGCGGACGGGGAAAGCGCCGTGCTCGCGAAGATCGCCGAGATGCCGGAACCGGATCGCGCCATGGGCGAGCGGCTCCATACTGTCATCAAAGCCAGCGCGCCAACGCTCTCGTCGAGACTCTGGTACGGGATGCCCGCGTATGCCAAGGACGGCAAGGTCGTCTGCTTCTTCCAAAGCGCGCAGAAGTTCAACACGAGGTACGCGACGTTCGGCTTCAGCGACAAGGCGAACCTCGACGAAGGCGCCATGTGGCCGACCGCCTTCGCTCTGACGGAGTTGACCGCCGCCGACGAGGCAAGGATCGGCGCGCTCGTGAAGAAAGCGGTGAGCTGAGGACTGAGCTCGCCACTGGGCCCCCGCCCTTTAGGCGGCGTGTGCTCAGCGTCTCCTCCGTGAACAACCTCCTGGGAACTACACCTAGACCCGTCGCTGGCCGGTTAGGTGGTTCCGGCGGGGCGGTAGGCGCCGATCGCGAGATCAAGTTGACCGGCCGCAGCCTTCCCGCCGCATCTTGTCATGCCGACCAGAGAGTGCGATCGCAGCACTCTTAACAATTCAACAAAGGTTCCTGTTCTGGAAACCTGGGTGCACCAACCCATTGCGCCCTCGTCTCCGCGGCCTACACCATCGTGCTGTCCCGGCTTGGGAGAAGCCGTTCACCGCTACCGTGACAGCAGTAGAAGGCGCCGGCTGGTCACCGAAGGCTGCGATAGAAGTCTCGGACGTCCTTTACCAACAGGTCGGGCGCCTCCATGGCGGCGAAGTGGCCGCCGCGATCGAACTCTGACCAGTGGACGATGTTGTTGGCCCGTTCGCCGTACCGGCGAATTGCGATGTCCTGCGCGAACACGGCTACCCCGGTGGCCACAGTGCCCGGCTGTTGGCCCCACGACGCCGAGTGCATGTTCTCGTAGTAGAGGCGGGCCGATGAGGCGGCCGTACCGGTGAGCCAGTAGAGCATCACGTTCGTCAGCAGACGGTCGCGGTCAACCGCGTCCTCCGGCAACTCAGCGGACGCGTCCGTCCACTCCTTGAACTTCTCGACGATCCAGGCGAGCTGACCGACTGGCGAATCCGAGAGTCCGAACGCGATAGTCTGCGGGCGCGTCGCCTGAATCTGGAAATAGCCGTTCATGTCGTTCATGAACCGGTTCAGGCGCTCCAGACGTGTCTTTTCGACTTCGGTGAGCGTGGCCTGCTCGTCCGCGTCGACCGGCCCGAACGGTATGAAGCCGATGGTGGCCGCGTTCACGTGGACGCCGACGACGTGCTCGGGGTCGATCCGGCCCAGCTCGGGCGAGACGAACGCTCCCCAGTCGCCGCCCTGGGCGCCGTAGCGCTCGTAACCAAGCCGGCTCATGAGCTCTGCCCAGGCCCTGGCCACCCGGTCCGTGGTCCATCCGGCCTGGTGCGTGGGACCCGAGAAGCCGTAGCCGGGGATCGATGGGATCACGACGTGGAAGGCATCCGCTTGGTCGCCACCATGGGCCTGCGGCTCCGTCAGTGGACCGATGACGTCCAGGAACTCGACCACCGACCCAGGCCAACCGTGCGTCAGGATCAGCGGCAGCGCATCAGGCACTTGGGATCGCACGTGCATGAAGTGCACGTTGTCCCCGTCGATCTCCGTCATGAACTGGGGCAGCCGGTTGAGCTCGGCTTCGTGCTTGCGCCAGTCGTAGGAGGTCCGCCAGTAGTCGGCTAGCTGCTTCAAGTACGCAACGGGCACGCCGTAGCGCCAGCCGGCGCCCGTCAGCTCGTCGGGCCACCGTGTGCTCGCGAGCCGATTCCGAAGGTCCATGAGGTCCGCCTCTGCGACATCGATCCGGAATGGCCGGATAGTGGTGGCTTCCGACTGAAGGCCGGTTCCAGCTAGGTTGCTCATCGAGTCCTCCTCTCACAGGGACCGTTCGGCGGGATGCGGTAATATGACAGCATTATACCAAAACGACAGCATCCTGTCATAGCGCCCAAGGGTACTCCAGCCCGCACGCCTGCCGGCGATGCCCTGACCGACCTGATCGTCCCGGCGATCCGACTGCACGGCGTGTTCAGCCGCGCCGGGGAGGAGATAGCCAAACCCGCGGGTCAGACGCTGGCCCGCTGGCTAGCGCTGGAAGAGGTTGCCGACGGGCCCGCGACGGTGGCGCAGATGGCGCGGGCCCTGGGCCTGGCTCGGCAGAGCGTGCAGCGGGTGACGGATTTGCTCGAGCGCGACCGCCTGATCGAATACTCGACGAACCCGGAGCACCAGCGAGCGCAGCTCGTGCGGCTCACGCCAGACGGCCGGCGCGCCATGTACTCGATCCGGGAAGCGCAACGAACGTGGGCCGACGCGATAGGCGCCGAGGTCGGTGAAGCGGAACTGCGACAGGCGGGCGCCACGGTGAACCGGCTGCTCGAGGTTCTGGCCCAGCACTTGTCGCGGGGTCGGGGTAGACGCTGATCCGCCCGTTGGCCCCGGAGATCTCAGCCGATGGGTCGGGCGTAGGACTAAACGGCCACTCCGGTCAGCGCTGACACCACGCCGGTCGTATTGAGCTCGGTCCTTCAGTCCGAGGAGCCTATCGAGAGCGGCGGGCGCTTAGCGCCCAGATGACCCGAGTGCGCGAAGCTCGTTCACCGCGGACTTATGATCGTCGCCGGCTGAGCTCCGGCCGATCCTGGCAAAGCAAAGAGCGTCTTTGGCGTTGATGCCTGCCGGACCGCGTTGCTCGCCGCGGCGTTGTGCCCCCGTGCATCAAGAGCAACGCGCGCGGCATCGAGAAACTCCTGCGCCACGGCGGCGCGGAGGTCGACGGCGTTCAGGCCAGCAGCAGTTGCCTCCAGGTCGCGGCCAGCCATGCCTGGAAGCGCTCGGGCTCCCAACCCCGATCT
>CATPBP010000068.1 GCA_955652675.1 Candidatus Dormiibacterota bacterium | reverse complement strand
GCTAGGACAGCAGAGCTCTCTCCCAGCGCGTTGTGCGCTGCTCGATGAACTCGGAGTCGGAGCGCCATACCTGGCCGTGGCCCTCGCGCCAGAGCCGAGTCCAGGGTTCCGCACGGCTTGACGCGGCGTCCGCGAGGAAGTCATACATCGACCGCGCGCGCCGACCAAGCATCGGTATCAGCTCCCGCCGCTGGCGCTCCTCGAGACCGTAGGCATCGACCAGCGTCCGCAGACGTCCTGGAATGTCGAACCGCTGCCAACTGGAATCGGCGGATAGCGGAACGAAGCCGTGCAGAGCGTAGGCCAGATCCCAGAGGCGGCTGCCGGGCGCCGCCGAGTCCCAATCGATGAACGCCCACTCCCCGTCGGCCACGACAAGGTTCCAGGGGGCCAGGTCGTGATGAGCGATGATCTCGTCGCCTTCGGACGGGATGAGCACCTGCCACGTCGCATGCGCCGGCGGGATGAAGCTCGCGACGGCGTCGTGGAACTCCCGAATCATCTTGCCTACCCGAGCGAGCTGATCGTCCGCTTCCAGCAGGTCGAAGCGATTCGGCCACGGCACCGTGCCGGGAATGAACCTGAGCACTTCACGGCCCTGGTCGTCCACGCCGAGTGGTAGCGGCGCGCCGGTAAATCCCGTCTCGTGCAGATGCGTCAGCAGAGCGTGCACCGCCGGTGTCCATGGACCAGCAGGCCGGCGTACGGTATCGCCCACCCGAACGACACCCCGACTGACGTTGCCCCCGACCAGCGGTTCCGGGTGATTGCTCATGGTCGGCGGCGAATCAGCCGCTCGCGCTTAGCAGGGTGCACCCCTGCACCTTCATTTGCCCTGGCGCTGACCAACTGGTTCTGCACGGCGTCCAGCGTATCGCGGTCATTGCGGCGAACGTGACCGGCCAGGTCCACCCCCAGCGGAGCGCAATTAAGGCACCGCCGGGGGAGGGCCCTGACTACCAGGGAGGTCTACGAATCTCGGCGGTAGGTTCGAATCCTCAGACCGAGTACCAGGGCACCGATGGTCCCCAAGATTGCGAGCGGCCACCACGGGAAATCGGGCTGGTGCGGCGGACTGCCCGTGTTCGGCGGCGCAACCGCCGGAGTCGTGGGCGTCGGGCCAACCGGGGTCGGCGCGGTCGGGATCGTGCACGTGCCGGTGGGAGAGGTGATCTGGTTGGTGTCCAACGTGACCGCGCCGTTTCGAGCCAGAGCCCGCCCCGAGACGATCTTAGCGCCGGTCGTCATGGTGATACTGGTCAGTGCCATCACGGTCCCTTGAAACGTACTTCCCGTGCCGAACGTGGCCGTGCTGCCAACCTGCCAGAACACCGCGCACCCCTGGGCCCCATTGGTGAAGAAGCACGACCGAGCTGCTCGCGGTGGTGAGCGTGCTGGCGATCTTGAAGATGTACACGCCGTTGCCGCTCAGAGTGAGTGGGCCTGGACGGCTGTAGGATCGGCCACATGCTGGTTCCCCACGACGGTTCCCGGGGGAAATCCAGTCACCTGACTGCCTGGGCTCAAGCCGAGATCGCCAGTGATCACGGTGGGACCCGTGTTGGTCACTGTGGTACCCGCCAGAACCGCGAAATTGGTGGCCAGTCCCAGGTTTGGCTGGGTGGCCGCGCTGGCACTGAGCGGCGAGATGAGTGAACCCATCGCAAACATGAGTGCAAGGCCCGCCGTCACCAGTCGTGTCAGACCAGGACGCCCGGGAGACGCTTCAAAGAGAGGCCGAGTTGAGTGTCGGCGCCAAGCGCCCAAGAAGGTGTCACTAAAACCCCCCGGGACCGAGGTCCCCAAGGCCTTCGCCGCAACCTACTGCCCTCCCAGCAACCTCTCTCGCAGCTCCCGCACCAGGGGGGATTCGCAGCCGAAATCCTAACACCGAGGCGAAGCCACCCAGACCCAGGAGATCACCGTCGCCGGGCAGCCGGCCATCGCCACGCTTGGCGCGCCGACGTGCCAGCCAGAGCCCTGGCTAGCTGGACCGCTCTCCCGGGCGATCGCCCTGCGTCTCACCGGCATCGGCAACCTGCTCGACCGCGGAGAGCTCCTCATCAGGAGGACCCTGGTCCAACTCCAATATTTCTGCTACGGCAAGACGCGCGTGGTCGCTGGTGATGCCGTAGAGCTGAGCCCCGCCTATCTCGCGAACCATGACCAGACCGGCCGACTGCAGCTCCCGGAGGGCATAGGCCGCTTCCAGTTGGGATAGGTTCAGCTCAGCTGCCACATCTTCCAGGGACCGATCGGCCGTCAGCAGCAGTCGCACGACTTGAAGTCGCCTGGCGTCCCCCAACGCGCGGAACATCGCCGCCGCCCGCGCCGGGTCGCCCCGAGGAGGCCCGGTGCGAGCTTCAAGGAGCCTTCTTGCCAGCGCTCGCAGATTTCGCCTCGACGCGTCCGGCGCCCGCTGGGTCAAGTAGCTGGCGTCGAGCAGCTTCTCGCCCGCAGTCGGACGACGTCCAGCGCGTGTCGCCACGGAGTAGAAGCCGGCGATCACCGCCAGGACCACAACGATGTCCAGCCAGCCGGCAAGATCGCCTACCGGGGTGAGCGGGCGGACGATGGCCAGGACCCCGGCTACGACGGCTCCGATCATGGCCATGTCGACGCCTGCCGCCAGCACCGCCCGGAGTCTGGGTGATATGTGCAGCGAGGCAGCGAGGCTGTGCTCCGGCACCCGGCGAATGCCGAGATAGCTGCCAATGCCGATGAGCATGAGAAGTCCGCCCTGGAGGACCAGACCCTGGAGCTGGCCGAGGAAACGCTCGGCGGGCACGCCGGCCACCACACCTATGACCAGGAAGGCGATCACCCAGAGCACGGTTGCCGGCGCGATGCCGGTCAGGAAGGTCTGACGATCCACCCCGACCGCCCCCGCGACCAGCGTCGTATAGACCCTCAGGCCCGGTATCAAACGCGAAATGGCGATCTCTCGCGGGCCGGCCTGCTGGAGCCGCGCCTTGACCTTCTCGAGACGCTTGGTTTGGTGAAACCTGATGGCGGCAGCTTGCAATCCGTGCTCCCCGACCAGCCGGGCCCAGCTGTAGCCGGTCAGCGACCCGGCAAGGCAGGAAACTATGGAAAGCGGTACGAACAGCCAGGGGTCGAGTCCGCCGGTGGCGATCAGCAGTCCAGCTGCGAGCAGGGTCAGCTCGCCCGGTATGGGTAACGGGACGCCAACCTCTTCGACGAATAGCAGCGTGCAAAGCAGCACGATCGCCAGCACGCCGTGCAGGCCCAGGATGAAGCTCAAGGCGCGCTCCTGCTCTTTCCAATCGCCCTGCAGCGGTTCGAATAGAGCACCTTCGCTATCCAGTCTGGATCAGGCCGATAAGGTTTCCTTCGCTGTCCTTGAACCAGGCAGAGCGATGGGGCCCCGCCGTGGCGACGCCATCGACGGTTTGGAGGCCCGGGAGGTCGTACTCCTCGAAGACGACTCCGCGCGACCTAAGCTCGGCGACCAGGCGTATAAGGTCCTTGACGTCGATGTGCGCCTGGGTATGGCCGCCCGGTCGGTAGCCGCTGGGATAGAGCAAGAACTCGCCACCGCCGTCCAGGCGGTAGAGCAATCCCCCGGGGTTCTCTTGAACTGGCTCCAACCCGAGTTTCTCGGCGTAGAAGGCTCGGGCCCGAGCGATGTCCTGGACTGGTAGCGCGGTGTGGACGCGACCTTGGTTCAGCATGACTCCAGCCTCGCTTTTTGGTTCAACGGCAGTCTCGAAACACATTCTGCAGGCTGGCAGCCACCCCTGCTGGGCAGGGCCCGACCAGTCGCGCTGTCACCAACAAGCGTCCACAATGGATTGATGCACGAGCCGCCTCAGCCGGGAAACAGAGAGATCCAGGACTTGATCTGGGGGGCCTACAAGCAGGTCCAGCGGCTCAGGTCCCAGTGGCCGCCGGCCGAGCCCCGGGAGGCACTGCCCAGCCTGCCAACGGCAGATCAGACGAGGGCCCAGACCAACCTCTTGGAGGACATTCAGGATCGCCTGGGAAGCGTTCAGCGGGATCTGCAGAGTCTTCAGCGGGAGCTGGCCGTACAGGATGAGCTGCGGGCGGGGGAAGCCCAGGGCCGGAGCGGGAAGCCGCAGGGGCCGCACATCAACAGCGCGGCAGAGCTCTTCGAGGCGGTGCGGCTGGGGATCGTGGAGGCAGAAGAGGCCCGCCGACTGCTCGGTTTGGCGGCGACGGAGAATGGCGCCGGCACTACGGACAAAACGGAGCCTCGACCGAATCAGCCCCACCGGGCTGAGAGCTCAGGGCCAACGTCAGGCTAAGCGGCGGGCGGTTATGGCTCCCGCCCGGCTCGTTTGCACCCAGCCGGGCAAGCCAACGAGAATCCTTCTGGGGAGCGCCGGGTCGTGAGCCCAGCCGGCCGTTGCTCGGCGCAGCCCGGGTACATTCACTGAAGAAAGGAGGAGGGAATTGGTACGCACGCTACTAGCATTCGTCATCGGATTCGTGGTGGCCGCCTTGCTCGGCTCTCACGTCTACCTGGGTTCGAGCACCGGCGTGGTGTTGTGGTACTGCGGGCCCCAGATTGAGGTCAGTGGACACCCCGGCGTGTCGCCAGCTGCGTGCCGCTGAAGATTTAATTTGGACGGCGGGATCGAAGCCAGTGGCCCGCCTCCTCCAGCGGACATCGGGTGGCGCTTAGCGGGTCGGACGGCAGGACATCACAGGACCTATTGCTCCCTCTTTAGGGGGGCGCCGGTGTCCACGCCCTCCGGCTCGCGCGCGGGCCAGGGCTTCGAGGCCTCGTTACGGAAATAACTCAACTCTTCGTCGATGGCCGCCAGAACGGCGGCGCGAACGTCCAGCTGCTGGCATGCCTGGGCTCGACTACGAAGCCAGCGCAGCTCCTCCTGGTAACCCATGTCCCCCCCAAAAAGACCGATTCACCCTCTCCCGAGCGTTGGCCCGACACGATAACCGCCGAACCATCCCGCAGTCTCGTGTGTGGCCGACTGCGGGAGCCACACCCCCGCCCGTCGAGAGTAGCGGCAACCGACACCCCATAGGGTAATCAGCCGCGACGGGGCCGGGCGGTCTTATGTGAGCCGAGAAGTCTTGACCCCACCACGAGCTCTGCTGCAAGGGCGAGCGCCAGCCCTCCGATCGGTGGGAGCGGCAGCAGCGACAGCAGGCAGGCGAGCGCGATCCGGCCTCACGGCAGTCCAGGTGGTGGCACGTCGCCCTGCATGCAAGCCTCCTCATCCGGAAGGCTTTCGAGCAGCTGATCCAAGCCCAGGCTGGGGTCGAATCGGACCGTCAGCGAGCGAATCGGCCCGCACCAGCGACCGACGTGACAGCCGGATGCGTGCCGAGCCTGGCCTCCAGGCGCCGGCCATAGCGGAAGTCCTCGGAAGCCAGGCGCAGTCTCACGCGTTTGGGGAGCGAGTGCACCAGTTGAGCGGAGCCTGCGGAGCTGAAGTGATGCGAATCAATCAAGTCCACTTCCGGCCGCATCGAGAGTTCTCCACGGATGACTGCCGTGCCGACGACATGGTCATCATCGCGGTACGGAGTTATGGGGCGGCTAAGCAGCGTTTAGAGGCGTCTACTCTCTCTCAAATAACTCCCCAGAGTCTCGAATTCATCAACCGGCCGGGTTGAGGTACAGCACCCGCCTGGAGTCGAGCTGTTCCCGAACTCGGTAGTGGGCCATTGATTGCCGGCATCCGGAGAACGAGGGCCTCGAACGTCAGAAGGTTTGGGGACTGCCGGCCGGTAGCTGGTTGGGATCGGCCATGGCCAGAGATGCCCGAGCGTCCGGCTGCGGGCCGACGAGGATTGCGTCCAGCTGCGCGGCATCGATGGTTTCCTCGATCCTCAGCCGCTGGACGATCAGCTCCATGTCGGCCCGATGCTCGGTCAAGATCCGCTTGGCGGTCTCAGAGGCCTCCTTGATCATGCTGCGTACTTCCTCGTCGATCAGCTGCGCAACCTCTTCTGAGAAGTTCCGCTGTTCCCCCAGGTCCCGGCCCAGGAAGACCAGCTCCTCTTTCTGACCCATCGCGACGGTGCCCAGCTTCTCGCTCATGCCCCACTGCGTGACCATC
>CATPBP010000067.1 GCA_955652675.1 Candidatus Dormiibacterota bacterium | reverse complement strand
TTAGACGCAGGATTCCGAATGTGAAATGAAATCGCGGCGTCTTCCTCTCTCGAGGCCGGCTATCATGTTGCGCTACTGTTGCGGCCGTCTGTACGCCCATTCTGTGAAGAATCCCCGTAATGTGCGTCTAGATCCCGACTCAGCCAGCGTCTCTGAGCTGTCGTCCGGTACAACAGTGGCCCATCCGACCCTATCGCCCGATCACCGGGGTATGCAGCTCCTCCTCGTGGGTGGCGCCATCCTTCCGGCGTCCTTCTGGAAGAGCGCCGCCATGGAGGAGGTGGTGTAGCGGCCCGCCCTCACGCGTCACCTCGCGGAGCCCCATCACGGTCGTGGCCCACTGCACCGATCGATCCAGGTTCGGAACCTGCAGCCCGACGTGCCCTACCGCCTTGATCATCATGCTCCTCCCTTCACCGGCTCGAAGCCGAGGATCTTCTCCGCGTTGCCGTGAAATACCTGGTCCAGGACCGCGGCCGGAAAATCCAGCCTGGACCATCCGTCGAAGAGGCGCCGGTGGCTGAGACTCGGATAGTTGCTGCCGAACATGACCTTGTTCTTGAGCCGGCGCGGGATGTCTCGTTTCAAAGGCTCTGGAGCTGATCCCGACGTGCCGCGTCCAGGAGGTCTTCGGGATGGCCGAGGGTCTGCTCTGCTTCGTGCGGCTGGACGACCCGCCGGACGTGCGCTATGAAACCGTTGGCCGCCCCGTCTGCCCGGACGACGAGCTGCTCCTGGTCGACGAGGACGGCAACCCGGTCCGCGATGGCGAGGTCGGCGAGCTGCTGGTGCGCGGCCCCTACACGCTTCGGGGCTATTACGGCGTGCCCGAGTACAACGCCCGCACGTTCACGCCCGACGGCTTCTACAGATCGGGCGACCTGATGCGCCGGCATCCGTCCGGCAACTATATCGTCGAGGGTCGCAAGAAGGACCTCATCAACCGCGGCGGGGAGAAGATCAGCGCCGAGGAGGTCGAGAACTTGATCCTCTCCCATCCGGCTGTGCTCAACGTCGCCTGCGTACCCATGCCCGACCCCGTGCTCGGGGAGCGGATGTGTGCGTTCGTGATCCTGCGTGAGCGCGGCACTATGACCCTGGACGAGCTCGTCGCATTCCTCGCAGAGAAGGGGCTGGCCCGATTCAAGCTGCCTGAGAGGCTGGAGCTGGTAGACGACTTCCCGCTTTCCAAGTTCGGCAAAGTAGCAAAGAACATCCTCAGCGAGATGGCAGCGGCGCAGGCGCAAACTGGCGCGGGATCAGCGCCGACGGAAACCGGAGTTCAAAGGCCGCGATGACGAGGACTGCGCCGCGCGGCGAGGTCAAACCTTTCGACTTCCTGCAGGCGGAGTGCGCCTTCGCGATGGAGAGCGCATGGTGCGCGACACTGAACGGCTCCAAGTCGGACTATACGGCTACTGTGAGGACTGCGGTCGGCGGATCCCCGAGGAGCGGTTGCGCTTCCGCCCGGAGGCGACTCGCTGCGTTGACTGCCAGTCGAGGCTCGAGGACCTTCAACGTATCACGTAGCGCCCAATCTGGGTCCAATTCGCCACATTCGCAATTTCGAGCTGGTCAATGGTGCCCCTGGGACGAGGACTCGACTCTTCGCGCCGGGTTTAGGAACCGCCTAAGACTTACCGCTGTAGCCTCATTTCGAGCTTCTCGCCAAATTTGTGCCGATTGTCGTGTCTGGTGGAACTAGGTGGCCGGCGCCGCGCCCGGCGTGGCCACGTCTTGACTTCCCCGTGATGTGAGGCGTTCGGCACTGGAATCCGCTGCGGTCCGTTCGCCTGTCAGCCGCACTACGCCGTTCGCTCCGTCCACCGTGACGAGTTGCCCGGTCTGGATCGCGGTCGTGGCGCCGGGGACCCCCACCACTGCGGGGATGCCGTATTCACGAGCGACGATGGAGCCGTGTGACATCATTCCGCCCATTTCCATGACGAGGGCTCCGGCGGTCATGAAAAGCGGGGTCCAGCCAGGATCGGTCGACGGCGCGACCAGCACCTCACCAGGCTCCAGGCGAGCGCCGGTGGGGTCACTGACCACGCGGGCGGGCCCCGTGTACACGCCCGCCGACGCCGCGCTGCCGGCCAATGTACGGCCGTCCCGCTGGGTGGCGGCCAACACATCCCCGTAGAACCCGGTGCCGTCCGAGAGCAGCAGGCGCGGCTGCCGCCGCCGGCGGAACTCGCGCTCGTACTCTGCCCGGCGCACCAGGACGAGCTGCCGCTGGTCCGCGCCTGACAGCGCCTTTCTCGCCTCGGCAAGAGTGAGGAAGAAGACGTCGTCTGCCGTCCGGATCCGGCCGCTCCGTGCCAGCTCTCGGCCAGCCGTGAGCAGCAACCTTCGGCATACGCCGAGCGCGGCGATCGCATACGCCTTGGGGGACTCGCGGAGACCTCCGAGGACCCTAACCCGGCTGAAGAGCAGACGCAAGAGGACCGCGTTCGGCAGTGCGGTCAGACCTGGGCGGCGAGCCACTGCGAGGGCGTGCTGCATCGCTTGCGCGGCCGCTTCTTCCGCACGTCGAAACTGGATGTCTGGCGCCACCTGCGGTTCCCGGAGACGGATGAAGTTGGCCAGTATGCCGAAGATATGGGTGGGATCCTCCTCCCAGCGAGCAACGCCCAGGTCGATCTCCGCCACGCCGCGAAAGCCGTAAGCGCGAAGGAACGCCCCGAGCTCCTGCTCGACCGGCTCGGGGAGTCTGTTGGCGAGGTATAGAGCGACCAGTTCGGACGCAGGGGATTCCTCCAGGAGCTTGGCGAAGCCGGCTCGCCGAAGCCGTTCTGTCATGGCCCAGAGTTGTAGGTTCATCTCGGTCGTCACGTTGTGCGGAAGGCCGCCAGTGATGCTCATTACGTCCGCCTGGATGCCTGCCCGGCGGCCGAGCCTTCGCGCCAGGCTCAGCGAGAAGATTCCGACCGCAGCCACCGGAACCACACTGAAGAACACCTGCCGCGGGATGCGGAGGGCCACCCACTCGGACTTCTCCAGAGCATCCTTAGGCCCGTCTGCTGGCCCGCCGACCGAGGCCAGGAAGGCCTCCGCACGGCGACGGGCTCGGCGGCGAGCCCACTCGGGCCGGAAGATAGCGCCCAGCACGCGCGCAGGCGCATTTGTGCGCCGGATCAATTCCAGGAGGTGGCGGGCCACAACCCGGCGCGGCACGGGACGGAAGGGGCCCAGCCGAGGGTCTGCCAAGACCTCGCGGATGGAGTCGGCTGAGCGGGGCTCCATGACGCCCAGAACCGAAAGGGCAATCCTGCGTCCAGGCATGGTTCGCAGCAGCGCGGTGATGTCGAGGAACAGTCGGCCGGCGAGGACCTGGAGGGGGGCGGGGCCGCGCTCCGGGTCCACTTCGAACCCGAGCAGCGCTGCACCTCCGGTCCCGATCCGCCGGAAAATGTCGATCCCCATCGGCGTCAGGGGCTGCAGCACCCCTTGCAGGTTGCTCATGTTGAGGTAGACGTGAAGGCCGTCACCCGAGGAAGAGTGGGGAATCGGGAAGAGAGTTGTGATCGGCCTCGACTGCAGCAGCCAGAGCCGACGCCCCTGGTCCAGCGCCCATTCGATGTCCTGAGGCGCCTGATAGTGGGCCTCAACCCGCTCGCCCAGCTGGACTATCCGCAGCACCTCCTCGTCACTGACACATGCGGTCGAGGAGGACCCAGCGGCGCCGACTACCTCAGTACCACCACCGGGTAACGCCTGCACCGCAATCTGCTTTTCGCCAAACCTTCGCTCCTTGACGAATCGGTTAGCCCGGTCGACTACGAAATGGTCCGGGTTCACCCTTCCCGAAACAAGTGCCTCTCCAAGCCCTGGCACTGCATCAAGGACGGCCTCCCCACGGCGGCCGGTCATCGGATTGGCTGTGAAGAGGACGCCGGAGACGTCGGCTGACACCATCTCCTGAATCACAGCGCTGAGCGAAACGTGACGCTGGTCAACACCGTTGCTGGCCCGATAGGCCACAGCCCGGTCGGTCCAGAGCGAGGCCCAGCAGTGACGAACCGCATCCAGGACCGGCACCACCCCTACCACGTTGAGGTAGGTATCCTGCTGGCCCGCGAAGCTGGCGTCGGCCAGATCTTCGGCTGTCGCCGAGCTGCGAACCGCCACGGCGATCTCCCGCCCACCTGGCGCTAGCTCTGAATAAGCGCTCCTGATGGCGGCTTCCACCACCTCCGGGACAGGGGCCTCCAGCAGCGCCTGACGAGCGCGAGCAGCCAGGGACTCGAGGCGCTCCGCGTCCTGCGGCTGGGTGGTGTGGAGCTCCGTTAGAACGCGCCGCAACCTAGCTCCTGCAGCCACCAGTTGGTAAGCCTTGGTAGTCACACAGAAGCCGCCCGGGACGGGAAGACCCGCCCGCACCATCTCGCCGAGATTGGCGCCCTTGCCGCCTACTGACCGGAGAGCACCACGATCGATCTCTGCAAGGGACATCGTCAGTCGGTGCTCGGTTCGGCCCGAGACCCGCCCAACCTCACGCCGCCTGCGGACGCTCACCTGTAGACCTCCAGGGCTTCGGCTCTCGATTTCAGAGGAGACGACCTCGTCA
>CATPBP010000066.1 GCA_955652675.1 Candidatus Dormiibacterota bacterium | reverse complement strand
CGGAAGCGCCGCGCCCCGATTCACCCCTCCGGCGACTGAGCCGTTTCACCCCAGCGCTCGAGGAGGGCCAGCACGGCTTCCTCATAGGTGTCGTCGTCGTCCGGACAACCTTCGGCGATGCGGCCGGCCAGGTACGCCTCCACGATGGCTGGGTGGACGTGGCTCTTGCGGCAGACGGCCGGGGTGTTGCCGAGGCGGGATGCAACTCTGCGGATGGCCTCGGCCAGGAGGTGCTTTGCCTGGGGCGCTGTCTTGAACGGGCCTGTGCGGGCCAGCTCGCGGGCGGCCAGCACGGTTCCTGCCCAGGTCCGGAAGTCCTTGGCGGTGAAGTCGTGGCCGTGGCGGACGGCCTGGAAGCTGCTGGGTCCCACCAGCGCATAGCTGGCCGCGAGGCGTTTGCTAAAGTGGAGCACGTGTCCGAGCGTCCGCGACTGACGCGCCGCCGCTGTGTGGACTTCGGTCGCTGCTCGACTGCCATCTGACAGAGCCGCCAAGGCTCTGGCGTTCTCTCCCGTCCGGACTCATAACCCAGCCAGGAGGCATCTGAAGATGGCGGTCACAGACGAGCTGCTGCAGAACAACGCCGAATATTCCGCGGACTTCAAGGACGGCGGCTTGCCGCTCCCCCCGGCGCGCAAACTGGCGGTCGTGGCGTGCATGGACGCACGGCTCGACGTCCATAGGATCCTGGGCCTCAAGCATGGTGACGCCCACGTGATCAGGAACGCCGGCGGCGCGGTCACCGAGGATGTGATCCGGTCGCTGACCATCTCTCAGCGGCTGCTCGGAACCGAGGAGATCATCCTGATGCACCACACCGACTGCGGGATGCTCACGTTCAAGGAAGACGACGTCAAAGCGCAGATCGCCGCCGACACAGGCATACGCCCACCCTTTGCGCTGGAGGCGTTCCCGGACCTGGAGGGGGACGTGCGGCAGTCGAAGGCACGCATCGAGGCCAGTCCCTTCATTCCCCATAAGGACCAGATCCGCGGCTTCGTTTACGACGTTAAGAGTGGACGTCTCAACGAGGTGTCTCCTGAGAAACAGGAGCCGGCCGAGACTGGCTAGGCGGGCCCAAACTGCTCGGGCCGCCCGGCTGGTCTGATCGGTGCGCATCCGAGAAGCCGTCCTGGCGGACATACCTCTGATCGCGGCCTTCATTAGAGAGCTGGCCGAGTACGAACGGCTGCTGAAGGAAGTCTCGATGACGGAAGAGCGCCTGGCCTCCAACCTGTTCGGAGAGCGCCGTTACGCGGAGGCTGTAATTGCGGAAGACGAGGAGCGTCAGCCACTCGGCTTCGCGCTCTTCTTCCACAACTTCTCGACGTTCCTCGGCCTACCGGGTATCTATCTCGAGGACCTCTATGTGCGTCCAGCCCATCGTGGCTCCGGCGTTGGGCGTGCGTTGTTCCGGCACGTGGCACGCGTGGCTCTGGAGCGGGGCTGCGGAAGGCTGGAGTGGTCAGTGCTCGACTGGAACCAGTCTGCGATCGCCTTTTACATGGGTCTCGGCGCCAGGTCCAGCTCGGAGTGGACTGGCTACCGGCTCCACGGGAAAGCGCTCGAGCGCCTGGCGGGAGAGAGCGAGCAAGGCTAAAACTGCCGTTCTGGCTGGACCTTCAAGCCTGCAAACCCTCACCGCCCGCCCACGTAGACCCTCGTGACAGACGGCCGGACTTCCAGCGCCACCCCTGCTTCCGGCATTGCCTGGAATGAGGCGACCTCTCGGGTGGTGATCTCTTCTCGACCCTGACGACCGATGATGACCACCTCGTCGCCCCGCCGGGCATCGTCAACCCTCGAGAGATCCAGGCGAGTGTGCTCGAGCGACGGCCTTGCGAGGACTGGCACGCGAGTGCCGCGCACCAAGACATGACCGCCGTTCAAGGCCGTCATCCCGTCAGCTCGACCCATCGGAATGACCCCAAGGCGAGTCACCCCCTCGCTATCGAAGGGTGCCTCCTCGAACCATTCGACCCGAGTCAACTCCCGTACCTGGATCAGCTTCGTACGCAAAGCAAGCAAAGCCGGGCGAAGATCCAACCGTCGTCCGGGGCCTCCATGCACAAGTCCGTAGATCAGGTGTCCGGGGTCGGCCGCGTTGAGATTCCATGCGCTCGTCATTCGAACAGCCGCACTGCTCGACGCCATTCGCACCGGTATCGGCAGGCCCAGCCTGTCCAGCTCGTCGATGACGTGCACAAAGCGCTGGAACTGCCAGGCGGCGTACTCTTCCGCCCGCGCACCATCGACCAGGTGCATGTGTGTATAGATCCCCCGGACCGTCAGGTTGGGGAGCTCGAGAACCGACTGAACGAATTTGACAGCCTTCTCGGCTGGAACTCCCAGCCGCTCCAGTCCTACGTCGACCTTCACGAACACAGGCATCTCGGCGCTGACGCTCCCAGAGTACGTTTGCGCACTCTGGAGATCGAGCACGGTCGGAAAAATATTCTGCCGCCGCATCAAGTCGGCGGTCTCGGCCGTGGCAAAGCCGCCCGGATAGAGAAGGATGGGCGAGGTGATCCCGGCGTCGCGAAGCCTGGAGGCGTCCGCCAGTTCGGCCATCGCCAGCGCGTCGGCGCCGGCCTCGAGCACCGTGCCAGCCACCTCCATCAAGCCAAAGCCGTACGCGTTCGCCTTCAACGCCGCGTAGAACTGGACGCCGGGCCCGAGCAACTCTCGGACTACGGACGTATTGCTTGCGATCGCCGACAAGTCCACTTCGCATACGTTAGGACGCGTCCGTTCTCCGCTCTCGGCCGTGGTCACCGCCGCCTCAGACAGTAAATGATTGAGCCCGCTGTCGCGAGGCGGCAGGGGCCGGAAGATCACCCGCTGGCGGCAGCTCCATCGCGCCGGTACTGCAGCTCGGCGTACCAGTCGCCACGGCCCTGGGGCGTGAGGTCGAGGACATGCCAGACCGGGCTGAGCAGGTCGATGCCGCGCTCCGAAATCGCCTCCGACATCGTCGGATGTGCGGTGTAGAAGTGCCGTACCCGTCCGTCCTGGTCTCGGTTGAAGACGGACACGGTCGAGTCCTGATCGCCTTCTTCGCCTTCGCTGCCCAGGTCGTACTTGAAGCTACTGTCGCCGGAGCTGAGGAGTCTGAGGTTGTGCCAACCTCGGCCCCGCGCGTGCCCTCTGAGCGCGCGCGGCTCCGCCGCCGCCACGACCGCGAAGTCAACGTTCTGCTCCAGGTGGCGGGCAACGCCATTCAACCCATCGATCCACAGGGTGCACATGGGGCACGGCGTCTCCTGGCGTTTCCCGTACATGAGGTGGTAGACGACAAGGGGACGGTCTGGCCCTGTGAAGAGCTCGGAAAGGCGGACCTCACGGACCGGTTCGTCGCCGGCGGCGAGGTCAGGGGGACCCTCGAGGAACCGGTAGTCCTCCACCACCGCTCCCGGAGGCAGGGCACGGCGGAGCTCCGCCACCCGTTCGCGCTGTCTCATGAGCTCGATCTCGGCCAGGCGCAGCTCGTCGCGGCGCCGCGCGTACTCGGTCGACTCACCGGTCAGTCTGGTCGCTCGCATGCTGGCCCTCCTATGGAAAGAACGGCGCGGGCTTGCCCGTCTCTGCGTACTTCTTCAACCTGCCTGCGATCCGGCCCCAGGTGTAGTTGACCGAGGCGAGCTCGGCCTGTGGCATGTCTGCGGCCCAACCTGAGTGGCTGAACCTGACCTCCTGGGCGCCGTCTGTGGAGGGAACGATCTCCCAGGTGACGGTGGTGCCGGACCAGCCTGGGAAGCCGGCGTAGGTCGACCACCGGACCAGCTCGCCAGGCCTCAGCTCCTCCACCTTCATCTCCACCTCGGGGCCACCAAAGCCGAACCTGGCGATCGAGCCCACCCTGGGCTCCGCCTCGCTGTCGCTGGTCCAGAAGCTGGCCAGCCCTGCCCCCGTGGAGATCGCTTCATAGATCTTGTCAGGCTTCGCGTCGATGGTGACGCTGTGCATCAGCGGTGCCGCCATTTCCGTCTCCTTTTTTAAGGCTCGCCTTAATTAAGCGTTATCCTAATATAGTCCCCATGCCGATGCAAGTTGGGTCCAGGCGAACCGGCGGCGACCCCCTGGCCGCGCTAGCCAGCCCCACCCGGCGCGAGATCGTCCGGCTGGTCTGGGCTCAGGAGAGGCCGGCGGGCGACATTGCTTCGGCATTCCAGATCAGCTGGCCCGCCATCTCGCAGAACCTGCGGGTTCTGAGAGAATCCGGGCTCGTCAGGGAACGGCGCCTCGGCACCAGCCGGCTCTACCGTGCGGACCGGAAGGCTTTGCGGCCGCTGGCTGCCTATCTGCGCCAGATGTGGGAACGAGACGTTGATCGGCTGCAGTTGCTCGCCGAGGCTGAGGAGCGAAGCAAATCGAGAACCTGATCCGGCGGCCGGAGCTGGTCGAGGTGGAGCGGCGGATCGCGGCGGCGCCCGGTACCGTTTTCTCCTACCTGGTGGAGCCGGCCAAGTTCGTGGCCTGGATGGGAGCCACCGCGGAGCTCGATCCCAGGCCCGGAGGCCGGTTCCGCATCGAAGTGGATTCCGGCAACGTCGCCGTGGGTGAGTACCGGGAGATCGATCCTCCCAACCGCCTGGTCCTCACCTGGGGCTGGGAGCGAAGTGAGACGGTGCCACCCGGATCCACGACGGTGGAGATCACGCTGGCTCCCGAAGGGTCTGGCACACTTTTCCGCTTGCGCCATCTAGGCCTGCCCAGCGAGGAGGAGCGCAAGAGCCACCGAACCGGTTGGACCATGTACTCGGAAAGGCTGACTGCGCTATTCGATCTAGCTCGTTAGGAACAGGCGTCACGAGCGTCTGCGTAACGAGCGCATTGGAGACAATGCGACTCATGGCAGATGAACAAACAGCGCAGTCGGAAGGACGACGAGTGCCCCTGAACTTCTTGAGCCTGCTCACCGGTTCCTTTGCGACCCCTGCTGCCGAGAACCCTACGGTGGCGATGGTGGAGGCGGCCTACCGGCATCACAACCTGGATGCGCGCTACATCAACTGCGACGTGGCGCCCGTCGCCCTGGGCGACGCCGTCCGCGGAGCCCGTGCAATGGGTTGGGCCGGCTTCAATTGCTCCATCCCACACAAGGTTGCGGTGATATCGCACCTCGACGGCCTCGGCCAGTCCGCACAGATCATCGGCGCCGTCAACTGCGTGGTCCGTCGGGGGGACCGCCTCATCGGCGAGAACACCGACGGCCAGGGCTTCCTGACCTCCCTGCGGACCCTCGTCGATCCTTCAGGGAAGGCGCTCGTCCTCTTCGGCGCCGGCGGTGCAGCGCGCGCAATCGCGGTGGAGACGGCGCTGGCAGGGGCGACATCGATCACGGTGGTGAATCGGGACTCCAAACGGGGCGGAGAGCTGGTCCGGCTCATCAAGGAGAAGACGCCCGCGTCGGCTGAGCTGGTGCCCTGGACCAGACCCTACCGTGTTCCGCCGGAGACCGATATCGTCGTGAACGCGACCCCCATCGGATTGTTTCCCGACGTAGATGGCCGGCTCGAGATCGAGGTGGACAGCCTCCTGCCGCACATGGTCGTCGCCGACGTCATCCCCAATCCGCCGCGTACCGTTCTGTTGCGTGACGCGGAAGCTCGGGGTTGCGTGACGCTGGACGGGCTCGGCATGCTGGTCAACCAGGGCGTCATCAGCATCGAGCACTGGACTGGCATCCCCGCCGACGCATCGGTGATGCGCCAGAAGGTCGAAGAGCTCTTCAGCCCGGAATCCCGAGAGACGTGACCTCAGGGCCCAACCCGAGCCGGCCTCGCAGCGGGGCCGGGCCGAGCCGCCCAGGATCGGGAGCTGGCCAGCTTGCTAGTCCGCTCTCACGTTGCTCCTGAGCCAGTCAGAAAGAGGCCGCATCCTATGCCAGCTCTCGACGATGCGCTCCTTGGCCTCCGCGGTGGCGATCCACGGCTCGATGTCGAAATGGGTTCCCGCGCCCACCTCCCGCCAGCGCAGCAGCTCGATCCGCGGGTGGTCCGTGGGGTAGCCACGGGGGGCGGTCTTGAGCTCGTTGCCGCCGACGTTCACGCCCGCCGCGCGCATGGCCTCGACACACCGCGCCAGCTCTTCGCCCGCAGGCCCCGCGACCACCTCGCGGTAGCGGGTCAGCCAGGCGGAGTCCGGCATGTGGGCGCCCGTGGCTGTGAACAGCTGGCGAGCGTCGAGGTGGATGTACATTGCGCCAGCCGTGGCTCCGATGTTGGTCTTGTAGGGTGACTTATCGGCCGAGAACCGAATATCCCGATTGATCCGAAACACCTTGCCGGGACCGAGGAGTGGCTCGAGCTCGGCCAGCAGCTCCAGCATCGGCCCCCTGACGTCCTCCTCGAACTGCTTGCGGTGGGCTTCGAAGTACCGCTTGGAGTTGTCCAGCTCGAGACCTCGGAAGAAACCGACGAAGTCGCCCTTCCAGCCTTCAAATCCCATCGCCCGGCCATGGTAATCACTTCCCTCCCGGCAAGGGGGAGAAAAGAGTCCTCGTTCTGCATCATGTGTCGATGGATGAGAAGCCGACCTACGTATCCCGAGTCCGGGTCGTGCGCAAGCGCGGGCCCGTGCGCGAAGCCACCCTTCCCGCCGAGTCGGAACCGGTCGTGTTCAGCACACACGACGAGGTCCGCGAGCACTACGGGACAGCCGCGGGCGAGTACCCGGAGCACGCGACGACGCTCGACTATGTCGTCGCAGCCGCCGCCGGTTGACTGACCGGCACCCTTGGGGGCGCGCTGGAGGCGCGCGGGATAGACGCGAGCGGTGGCCGCCTGAGCTCAGAAGCGGAAGGCGACGTCGTTATCGAAGACCGGGTGCTGGTCATCAAGCGGATCCGCGTCAGGTACGTCCTAGCCGGATGTCCTGACGACAAGCGGGAAGCGGCCGAGCGCGCGCATTCGTTTCACGCCGCCCGCTGCCCGGTCGCCAGGTCCGTCGGGGGCTGCATCCAGATCTCCACCGAGCTGAATTATGTAGACGCCAACGCCACCTAGCGCCTGGCCGCCACTCGGCCGGCGAGGATCGCCGTCTGTAGCCGGCGGGCCGCTGTCCGCAATCGCGATCCGGAGGTTTGGGACGCCTCCAGATTGCCGGCGCGCGCTCTGGCGGCTGCCAGTATGCGAGCCCGAAGTAGGTCCGGCGGCCTGCTCTTAGACGGTGCAGATGGAATCATCGGGCGGGATACACATGAAGTCGTCCGGCCATAGGCCGGCTGTCATCACCAATGGTCAAGACTGCTCCTCCACTCCTCTTTCACGGTCTGTCGGCTGTCAGGGAGCCGGTTTGAACCGCGTGCTCTCCCTTCACTGAGCAGTACGTCCGGAATTGCCGGACGGGTAAAGGGACTGGTGTGGCGCCGTCGGGAATCAGCAATTCTCGTTGTCCTCCCTGCCCACGGCGAGGCCTCGTGCGCGCTAGCTCTCCTCGCGCCAGAGCCTCACTAGGTGAGCGAGGAAAGGTCGAAGGGCTCCGTCGGCGACGCGCGCAAAAGGCGTCGCGTGGTCTCCAGGCCCCACTCGTCGAGCGACTCCAACCGATCACTGGAGGCGCGCAGACCGCCGAACCGCTCCACGTGTCCGGCCCATTCCTCACGCCGCTCCACGCCAGGACGGACGATCAGGCAGTCCGGGTCGTTGATCCAGAAGCGAGCATGCTGGAACGCCCGCGCCCGGCCCGTGTGAACCGCAGATCGCTGCGAGGGCATGCCCAGGTCGCCGTCGCGGGGCTCGTACAGCGGTCCGACGTCCGGGCTTACGCGCCTCGCGTCATACAGCCCCACGCTGGGCAGGATCGGGGCACCGCAGCCGAGCAGGGTCGCCCGGGGACCGATGGCCTCCCGGATGAGGTGCACCGCCCGCCTGTAGGCGTCCACGCCCGTGGCGTCGGAGTGCCGCCGCCCGCTCAAGGCGCCGGCGTACATGAAGTCGACCTTGAAATAGTCGAACCCCCAATCCGCAAGAGTGCCGAAGATGTGCTGCAGGTGGTTCGCGGCGTCGGGGTGGGTGACATCCAACGCCGCCAGCGACTGGTTCCAGTTATGGCCGGCGTCGGCCTCGCCAACCAGCCAGTCGGGATGATCGGCCGCAAGCCTGCTGCGGGCGCCGACCAGCAGCGGCGCGGTCCAGATGCCGGCCCGGCGACCATCGCTCTGGATCCGGCTCGTCAACTCCTTCAGGGGCCGGGGAAACCGGGAAGAGCGATCCAGCCAGTCACCAATCTCGGCCTGGTACCCGTCGTCGATCTGGACTATCGACACAGGCAGGTTCAGGCGCCCCATGGCAGCAAGGTTTTCCAGTACGTCCTCTTCGCGCACGTCGGTGAAGTACTCGTACCAGGTGCACCATCCCGGGGGGTGCGAGGGGAAGGAGTCCTGCCCGGGGCTCCGGGCAAAGTCATCCGCCCAGACTTCGAGTGCGGGCCATAGGCCGCCGTCGTGCGGGGCTTCCTCGACTTCACCGTCGGCGGAGATCAATAGGCGGCCATCCCTGGCTACCGCCCTGATGGAAGGTATCTCCAGGTCCGGATGCGGGGCCCACCACACCCGGACCGGTCCGCCGTCGCCCGGGTCGAAGGCAAGAAGGCCGGCCGCCTCGAACCCGCGCTCCGGCATCGCAGCGCCGGGCCGGTAGTTGACCGTCTGAGAGCGCGCGCTGGTTGGCCGGGGCGAAGTACCGGTGGCGGGATAGACGCCGGTCGGGCTCCAGGACTGCCATCCATGCTCGTAGACGCGCGCCCGAGGCCCGAGCCGCGCCTGCCCGACGCCGCGAAAGGCTCTATCAGCCCTCGGTGGCGCCAAGCGTGAGACCGCGAACGAAGTGCTTCTGGAGGATTGGATTGCCTTTGCCGAAAGATACAGCTTCGGTCGCCTTGGTCACCAAGTGGCCTTCCGAACATGAATGTTCTTGCTCGAACATGATCGATTCGTTATCATCGGCGGGATGCTCGCCTTCGAGCGCAGGCGGCGGATCGCGGAGACCATCCGCTCCAGAGGCGTCGTCTCCGTGATAGAGATGGCGGAGACGCTGGGAACCTCGGAGATAACGCTGCGCCGAGATCTGCGGGTGATGGCGGAAGAGGGTCTCCTGGTGCGGACACACGGAGGGGCCGTCCTGCCTGACGGCCTGGTGCAGGAGCCACCCTATTCGGAGAAGGCGACGCAGGCTGCGGCCGAGAAGGCCGCCATCGCCCGGGTTGCAGTCGGCATGGTGAAGCCCGGGGACTCGATCGTCCTTGGGCCCGGCACCACCACCCTGGCGCTGGCTCGATTGCTGGTCGACTTTCCGGAGCTGACCGTGGTGACCAATTCGCTCCTGGTTGCCATGGCGCTGATCCCGGCGACGCGTGTGGAGGTGATCCTGACGGGGGGCGCGCTGCGGCGGGCAATCCAAGCGCTGGTGGGGCCGGCGGCCGAAGAGTCGGTGCGCATGTTGAGGGCCTCCCAGGCATTCATCTCCGGAAACGGGCTCACGGCGGAGCGGGGCCTGAGCACGCCGAGCCCCCTGGTGGCCGCGGCCGACCGGGCGCTCGCCGCCGCCGCCCAGCAGACGGTGGTTCTCGCCGACCACACCAAGATCGGCCACGAGAGCATGTGCCAGACCGTGCCTCTGGACCAGATCACGACGCTGGTAACGGACGCGGCCGCCGATCCCCAGCAGCTGATGGCCATCGGCGAAGCCGGGGTTGTGGTCCTGGTCGCCCACGGCGAGGGCACCGCCAGTCTGGCGGGCTGAGACCTCCCAGCTCCCCTTCGCGGCCGCCATAGAATGGCCCTGAGGGATGGACGCAGACGTAGGGGTCGTGGGACTCGGATCGATGGGGAGCGCGGCGCTCTGGCAGGTCGCCGGTCGCGGCGCCCGTGTGATCGGCTTCGACCAGTTCGAGCCAGGCCACCCGTTCGGAGCAGGCCACGGCGAGAGCAAGATCTTCCGCACCGCCTACGCCGAAGGACCGGAGTACGTGCCCATGCTGAGAGCGGCGCTGCCGCTCTGGCGACAGCTGGAGGAGGAGACCGGACGCCCGCTGCTGACCATGAGCGGCGGCCTGATGATCGGCTCCCTGGACCACTACTTCATCTCCAGCGCGCTCCGGAGTGCGCGCGACCTGGGCCTGCTGCACCGCGTCTACGGCGCTGCTGAGGCGGAGCGGCGCTGGCCGCAGCTCAAGCTGCAGCCAGGCGAGCACGTGCTCTGGGAGCCCCGGGCAGGCGTCCTTCGCCCGGAGTCGGCGGTCGTGGCGGCGGTGGACAGGGCCCGGGAGCTCGGCGCAGATGTCGTCACCGGTGTCAGGGTCCAGTCCGTGGTGGACATGGGCGACCACGTGGAGATCCGCACGGCCGACCGGACCTGGCGCGTCGGGCGCCTGGTGCTCGCGGTGGGGTCCTGGATCGGCAAGGTGCTCGGGACAGCCGAGCTGCCGTTCTGGGTCGAGCGCCAGGTGCAGGTCTGGTTCCCGATCGAGGAACCGGATCTCTACCATCCGGAGCGATTCGGCATCTTCATCCGAGCCCTCGACGAGTGGAGCACGTGGTACGGCTTTCCGTCGCTCGACGGCCGGACCATCAAGGTGGCGTTCCACCACAACAACGGCCGCCGCAGCGATCCCGACCAGCTCGATCGGGAGGTGCACGCCTCCGACATCGAGCCCCTTCGGGAGATCGCGCTGGCCAACCTTCGCTGGCTCCGCCCTGAGGTGGCGCGGACCCAGGTCTGCATGTACTGCAACACCCCGGACGAGCACTTCGTGATCGGACCATTGCCGGGGTCGCCACGGATCGTGCTCAGCGGGCCCATGGCGGGCCATGGCTTCAAGTTCAGCCCGGTGGTGGGTGCGATCGCAGCAGATCTCGTCGTCGAGGGCCGGACCGCGTACGATATCGGGCCGTTCGACCCCGGCCGCCTTCCTGCTCTGGCAGCTGTCTGAACGGCCCCGGTCCGACTCGATTTTTGGGGCTCCGCGGCACCGCCGAGCTGTAAAGGAGGTTGAAGCCGTATGTCTGTGAGTGGCACCCGGACCGAGCCGCTGACGCGCCTTAGCTTGCTGGAGCGGCTCCGGCAGGGGCCAGTCGTCTGCGCCGAGGGATACCTCTTCGAATGCGAGCGCCGGGGCTACCTTCAGGCCGGAGCCTTCGTTCCCGAGGTCGTCCTCGATCACCCGGAGGTGGTCCGCCAGCTGCACCGCGACTTCGTTCATGCCGGTTCCGACGTGGTCCAGGCTTTCACCTACTATGCGCACCGCGAGAAGCTGCGCCTGATCGGCAAGCTCGAGCTCCTGGAGGAGATCAACCGCAAAGCGCTGGGGATCGCCAGGGAGGTGGCGGACGAGAGCGGCACCCTGGTCGCCGGCGGTCTGTCCAACACAAACGTGTATGCGAATGAAGCGGATGCCCGCCGCGAGGTGCGCTCCATGTTCGAAGAGCAGGTGCGCTGGGCCGCCGAGGCTAACGTCGACTTCATCATCGGAGAGACCTTCGACTACTTCGAGGAGGGGATGATCGCGCTCGAGGTCATGAAGGAGGCCGGCATCCCCAGCGTGGTGACATTCGCCATCCATCAGGCCGAGCAGACCCGGGACGGCGTCACGGCAGAGGATGCCTGCCGGCTCGCGGCGGAGACCGGTGCCGACGTGGTCGGGCTGAACTGCAGCCGCGGCCCCCGGACGATGCTCCCGATTCTGGAACGGATCCGGCCCGTGGTGGAGGGCTACCTGGCGGCTCTGCCGGTGCCATACCGCACCACTCCGGAGCAGCCCACCTTCCAGTCGCTCCGCGACCCCGAGAGAGGCGAGATGCCCTTCCCCACCGCGCTCGATCCATTCGTCTGCACGCGCTACGAGGTGGCCGATTTCGGCCTCCGGGCCCAGGAGCTGGGCATCAACTACCTCGGCCTCTGCTGCGGCGCCGGCCCGCACCACGTGCGGAGCCTGGCCGAGGCGCTGGGCCGCCGCCCACCGGCCAGCCGCTACTCGGCCGACATGTCCAAGCACGCCTTCTTCGGCACCGACTCGACCCTCAAGCCCGAGAACCAGGAGTACGCCTCCCAGCTCTAACCACACCCCTTCCCTAGAGAGCGTTCTGGAGGAGGGCGGTCAGCTCTTCTGAAGTCGGCTTGCGGGGAGTGTTCGCGAGGACCTCGTCAGCCAGGGCATCATGCACCAGCTGCGGGATGAGCTCGGTTGTGCAGCCCAGCTCGGCGAGCGTCCGCGGCAGGCCTAGCGCGGCGGACAGGCTTGCGACAGCCAGGCTCGCCGTCTCCGCGCCCATGATGTCTGCCACCTCAGCGTCGATCTCAGCGCAGAGCGACTGGTTGAAGGCAAGCACGTGAGGCAGCATCACGGCGAGCGCGATACCGTGGGGCGTTCCCAGCCTGGCGCTCAGCCCGTGCCCGACGGCGTGGCAGAGACCGAGGCCGGTGGGGGAGAAGGCGAGCCCGGCCAGATGGGCCGCCAGCAGCATCCGGCTGCGTGCCTCGAGGTTCTGCCCGTCAGCGACCGCCGCCGGCAGCCATATAGGAACCGTACGGACGACCTCGAGACAGAGCCCGTGGGAGTAGGGGTTGGCGCGCCGGGAGGCCAGCGACTCCAGGGCATGCGCGAGCGCGTCCATACCGCTGGCGGCGGTCGGCCCGGACGGCAGGCCGATGGTCAGGAGCGGATCCAGGATGGTCGCCTTCGGCACCACGCTGTCGTGGCCGACATAGAACTTCCGCTTCGCCCGCGGGTCGTCGATGACCCCAAAGCCGTTTGTCTCCGCGCCCGTCCCCGCCGTGGTCGGGACCGCGATCACCGGGAGGCCGGAGAGGAAGTTCCCGCGACGGTAGTCGAGCTCGCGGACGTCGACGTCGTTGGCGGCCGCCAGCGAGATGCCCTTGGCGGCATCCAGGACGGCCCCTCCGCCGAGCCCGATTACCACCGCCTCCCCGAACCGGCGCAGGACGCCGGCGCCAGCCTCCAAGGCCCCGGTGTCCGGGTTGGGCTGTATGGAGTCGTGAAGCTCGTGCTCGATGCCTGCGCCGCCCAGCACCCGGGCCACATGCGCCACCACCCCTGAGGCCACGACGCCGGCGTCGGTGACCACGAATGCTCGCCGCCGGCCGGCCGCCGCCACGCAGGCCGGGAGCCGGGCCACCTCCCCGGCGCCGAAGAAGGTCGCAGCACCCGGACGCAGCTCGAGCTGCCGTCCCGCGAGGCGCGGGCCGTCCGCTGAAGTCACGTCCGCATCGTCATCCGACGCGATACTGCTCCAGCGCCTCCAGCTGCGGGTCCACGCCCAGCCCGGGACCCGGCGGCGGCGCGATGCTGCCGTCCACGCCGATCTGGAGAGGCTCGGGCAAAAGCCAGTCGCGCCGGGCCGGGCTCCAGGCGGGCGGGTCGAAAGGAACCTCGATGAACGGGGAGGTAGAGGTCGCGAGCGCCAGGTGGAGGTTGGCCACCAGGCCGAGACCGTTGGTCCAGGTATGGGGTGAGAAAGCCCTGCCGCAGAGATCCGCGAGCATCGCGATCCGTTTGCAGCCGCCGATCCCACCCGTGAGAACGGCATCGGGCTGGACCACGTCCACGCCGCCGCGCAGGATCAGGTCGCGAGCCTCGTGCATGCCGCGAACCATCTCGCCCGCCGCCAGCCGGATCGAGGTCCGCGCTCGCAGCTGGGCATAGCCGTTGAGGTCGTCGGTGCGAAGTGGCTCCTCCAGCCAGTAGACGTCCAGCCGCTCCAGCGCTCGCGCGCAGGCGGTGGCTGTGGGCACGTCCCACAGCAGCCGCCGGTCGCCGGCCATGCGCCAGCCCTGGTTGGCGTCCACCATGATCTCCATGCTTGATCCGATGGCGGCGCGCACCCTTTCCACGACCTCCAGATCGACCTGCCAGTCCGCATGGTTGAAGCGGATCTTGACCGCCCGGACACCGGCGTCTCGCAACGCGAGCACCCGCCGCACCCGCTCCTCGGGATCGACGCGCTCCCCGCTGGACGCATAGGCCAGCATCCTCTCGGAGCGGCCGCCGAGGAGCTTCCAGAGCGGCTGCTGAAGCGCCTTCCCGACCAGGTCCCAGACCGCCACCTCGACCGTCCAGGGCCGGCCCCCGTGAAAGTCGACAGTCTCGCAGACCTCCCGAACCACCTCGGTCCGGAGAGGGTCGACTCCGACCAGCAACCTCTCGAGAACCTCCCTGTCGGGCAGCGAACCACCGCTCGCGAATCCGCAGAGACCATCGTCGGAGTGGACCATGGTCAGCGTTTCCTCGAGCCGGTCGCGCGGCACTGGATCCCAGGCGGCCAGGAAAGGCGGCGCGAGCGGCACCAGGTAACGGCGCGCTTCGACGGCGGTGATGCGCAAGCTGAGCTCCGTCCGGGTCAGGCCTTGGCGGCCGCCGGTCCCTCCGGCGATTCCTGCGCCGCCGGCGGCTGGCCCACGCGCTGCAGCCGCCGCAGCTCGTCTATTGGGATGTGGCAGCGAATCAGATGGCCGGGCTCCGATTCGGCAAGCGGCGGCTCCTGGTTCACGCAGATGTCGCCCAGGAAGCGGGGGCAGCGGGTGTGGAAGACGCAGCCGGACGGCGGATTGGCGGCGCTGGGGACCTCGCCCTCGAGGCGGATGCGGGTCTTGGGCTCGCCGTGGAGGATGGGAGCCGCCGAGAGCAGGGCTTCCGTGTAGGGGTGATGGGGGCCGCCGAAGACCGTCTCCGCGTCGCCCACCTCCAGCAGCCGGCCCAGGTAGAGCACGGCGATCCGGTCGGCCAGGTAGCGCACTACGCCGAGGTCGTGAGATATGAAGAGGTAGCTGACGCCCTTCGAGCGCTGCAGGTCCACGAGCAGGTTGAGGATGGCCGCCTGGACCGAGACGTCCAGAGCTGAGGTCGGCTCGTCGCAGACCACCACCCGTGGATCGCCCGCGAAGGCACGGGCGATAGCCACCCGCTGCTTGAGGCCGCCCGAGAGCTGTTCGGGCCGCGAGTCGAGCACTGAGCGGTCCAGCCGCACAGACCGCGCCAGCTCGATGAGTCGCTGCTCGCGCTGCCGTCCAATCAGCCCGAGGAGCTTTGTCACCGCCCTGCCCACGATCCGCCTGATCGAGTGGCGCCGGTTCAGCGACGCGCCGGGGTTCTGGAAGACGATCTGGATGGCACGGATCTGTTCTTGCCCGCGACCGCCCACCTTTACCGGCAGATTCTTGCCCTGGTACTCCAGCTGGGCCCCCGAGTCTGGCTCGAGAAGGCCGAGCAGCACCTTGGCGAGAGTGGACTTGCCGCTGCCGGACTCCCCCACCAGCCCCAGCGCCTCGCCGGGCGCGATGCGCAGGCTGACATCGACCAGGCCCTGGATCTGCTGACCTTCCTGCCGGAACGTCTTGCTCACGTTCCCGAGCTCGATCAGAGCGTGGCCGTTTGACGCGACCACCTGCCCCGTGCCGGGCAATGAGGCGGCGGACGCCCGTGGCAGGTCTCGCGCCACCTCATGCCGGAAGCAGCGGCTTGTGTGGCCCGGACCGACATCGAAGAGCGGGGGGTACTCCTGGCGGCACTTGTCGATGGCCAGCGCACAGCGGTCGGCGTAGACGCAGTGATCGGTGGTCGCTCCCACCGGCGGCGGCAGACCCGGAATCGAGTCCAGCAGGCCGGCGTCCTTCCTGGAGCCCCACTTCGGTACACAGCGAAGGAGACCGACCGTATAAGGGTGGCGAGGATCATCGAAGACCGTCCCTGTGTCGCCCTCCTCCACCAGCTGGCCGGCATAGAGCACACCCACGCGCTCACACATGCGGGTGACCACGCCGAGGTTGTGGCTGATGAAAAGCAGGGTCGTCCCGTACTCACGGCGCAGGGCGGCTATCAGGTCGAGGACCTCGGCCTCGACTGTCGCGTCCAGGGCGGTGGTGGGCTCATCCAGGATCAGCAGCTGTGGGTTAGGGGCCAGCGCCATGGCGATGATCACGCGCTGCTGCATCCCGCCCGAGAGCTGATGGGGAAAGCGATGCATAACCCGCCCGGGGTCGGAGATGCGCACCTTCTCCAGCATCCCGCGCGCCCGGTCGGTCGCTTCGGAGCCGGAAGCGCCGCCCACCCGGAAGACCTCGGCGACCTGCTCGCCGATCCGGATCGAGGGATTCAGCGCAGCGCCGGCGTTCTGATAGACCATCGAGACGGCGCTCGAACGCATCCGGCGCAGCTCGGGCATGCTCATCGTCACGAGGTCTCGCCCAGCGACGCGTACCGATCCCTCTGTGATGCGTGCGTTGCGCGGCAGGTAGCGCACGGCGCAGAGGGCGATCGTGGACTTTCCGCACCCCGATTCACCGACCAGGCCGAATGACTCGTTGCGGCCGATGCTGAAGGAGACCCCGTGAATGGCTTGCCGATCGGAGCCTCTGACGCGGAAGCTGAGGTGGAGGTCCTCGACCTCCAGCACACGCTCGGCGGCCATGACGGCGGGGGGCACGGCCGCCTGTGTCTGGCTCATCGCTCGAACGCCTGGGAGATCGCGTCGGAAGCCAGATTCACACCGACGACCAGGGTGGCGATGGCCAGTGCCGGGAAGAGCACGGGCCACCAGAAGCCGCCCGAAATGAAGGCGTAGTGGTCGAAGATGCTGAGCCCCCAATCCGGCGATGGCGGTTGTATGCCGAAGCCAAGGAAGGTAAGCGTGACGATGGCGAAGATGGCGTAGCCGAGCCGGACCGTGAACTCAACGAGTATGGACGGAAGGACGTTGGGCAGCAGCTCGACGAACATTATGTAGGGCGCCCGCTCCTGGCGCAGCTTCGCAGCCTGCATGTACTCCTGCCCGCGCTCGGCGAGCACGGCGGCCCTCACGGTGCGGGCGATGATGGGTGTGAAGACGATGCCGATGACCAGGATCACCGCGATTGTCGAGGGGCCGAGGGCGACCAGAAAGAGCAGACCCAGTATCACGAGCGGCAGGGCCAGGAACGCGTCGACCAGCCGCATCAGCGAGTCGTCGACGATTCCACCGAAGTAGCCGGTGACCAGACCGAGGGCGGTGCCGGCTACCGTCCCAATGAGCGTCGCCAGGGGCGCCACGACCAGGATGACGCGAGCGCCTGTGATCACACGGGAGAGGACGTCGCGGCCCAGGCGGTCGGTGCCAAACAGGTGCTGGGACGACGGCGCCCGCAGTCTCCGCAATGGTTCGGTGGCGAAGGGGTCGGAGGGCGCCAGGTGCGTGTACCCGATCGCGCAGATGACCCAGATTGCCACCAGAAAGGCTCCAACAATGAACGTCGGGGATCGCAGCAGCTGGCGGTATCGCTCGCGACGTGCCGTCTTCCGCTGCTGAACCCCTTCGTCGGGCGCCTCGATGGGGACTGCGACGGCGCTCACTCGGCCCCTCCGTACCGGATCCGTGGGTTGAGCAGAGAATAGAGCACGTCGGCAATCAGGGTTGCTGTCAGGTAGACGATCCCAACCACCAGGACGCCGGCCTGCAGCAGCGGGAAATCCTTCTGCTGTGCCGCCGTGAAGATCAGCTGTCCGATCCCCTGGTAGTTGAAAATGAACTCGATAATCACCAGACCGCCGATCAGGTATCCGGTCTGGGTGGCAACGACCGCGACAGTGGGCAGCAGGGCGTTGCGCAAGACGTGGCGGCGTATGACCATCCCGCGCGAAAGGCCTTTCAAGTACGCCGTGCGCGTGTAGTCGGCGTCGAGCGCTTCGTTCATCCCTGCGCGGGTGATGCGCGCGATGTAGCCGAAAAGCACGAACACGAGCGGTAACGAGGGCATGATCAGGTAGTAGATCTGTGTGAGCGGGCCGCTGCCCGCCGGAGCGGTGGCCGTGATCGGAAAGATCCGCAGCGTGATCCCGAAGAGCAGGATCAGCACGATGCCGGTGACGAACTCGGGCATCGCGATGCCCGAGAGACTGGTCACCGAGATGAGGCGGTCGAGGAATTTGTCGCGGTTCAGCGAGGCCACGATGCCCCCCAGGATCCCGAGCGGGACCACCATCACGAAGGCGACGGCGGCCAGCTTCAGCGAGTTGACGAGTGCCCTGCTGAGCAAGTCGCTCACCGGCGCACGGAAGGACAGGGACCTCCCGAAGTCACCATGCACCGCACCACCGAGCCAGCTCAAGTACTGGATGACAAGCGGCCGGTCGACGCCCAGCTGGTGGTTGAGCGCCGCAACCGCACGGGGATCGGCGAACGGGCCCAGGATGCGACGGCCCACGTCACCGGGGAGGACGTTGGCCATGAGGAAGATAATCATGGACAGCAGCAAGAGGGTGACGAGCGCCAGTCCGACCCGCCTGAGCAGGAACCTGGCCATGAGTCTCTAGCCCTATGCCTTGATCCCGGCCTTCCGGAGGTCAACCTGACCGTAGCCTGTGATGACTACGTTGGCGATGTTGGAGCGGACGCCTCCCAGGGTGTCGTAGTTGTAGGCGAAGATGATCGGCGTCTCGTCTAGCAGCAGCTGCTCTATCTGGCCGGACAGCTTCTTCTGCGCCTGCAGGTCTACCGCGGCCACGTACTGCTTCACGAGATCGTCGTACTTCGGGTTCTTGAAATGCGCCGAGTTCCAGGTGCCGGTGCTCACCAGCGGCGCCCCGAGGTAGACGTTGGGAACCCCCCGGTGCCCGTAGTCGGTGATCCCCATCACCGAGTCGAGCCAGGGCGACTTGCCGAAGACCGCGTCGCCGTAGTAGGTGCTGTCGTCGGTGATGTTCAGATTGATGTTGAGCCCGATCTTCTTGGCCGAGCTCTGGATCAACTGAGCATAGTCGGGGATTTCGAAGCCGCGCCACGTTGTAAGCGTCACCGTTGCGCCGGCCTTGCCTGCGTCGCTGAGCATCTGCTTGGCCTTGTCGGCGGCCTGGGAGCGCTGGGCAATCGAGGTGTCGGCGGACGCGTAGAGCTTGAAGAAGGGCGAGTCGTTGGCGATCTGCGCCT
>CATPBP010000065.1 GCA_955652675.1 Candidatus Dormiibacterota bacterium | reverse complement strand
GTATGCGGGGGAGCTGTCGGGCTTCAGCGACCTCATCACCATCGACGTCGGGGGCACGAGCGCCGACATCAGTCTCATCAGCGCGGGCAAACCGCTGGTGACCAACGAAGGGATGATCGACACCTTTCCGCTCCGGGTGCCGATGGTGGACGTGGCCACCATCGGCGCGGGAGGCGGCAGCGTCGCCTGGGTCGACCCGGCCGCCAACTTCCGGGTGGGACCACGCTCCGCCGGGGCTGACCCTGGGCCGGTCTGCTACGGGAGAGGCGGCACAGAACCGACGGTGACCGACGCCAGCCTGCTTCTCGGCTACCTTGACCCGGAATTCTTTGCGGGGGGTACGCTGAGCCTGGACCCCGAGGCCGCAGCTCGGGCGCTCGATCGGTTCGGCGACAAGCTGGGGCTATCCGGCATCCAGGCGGCCGCCGGCATCCATCGCGTCATCAATTCCAAGATGGCGGACGCAATTCGGTTGGTGTCGATCAAGCGGGGATACGACGCGCGCGAATTCGCGCTGGTTCTGCTTGGAGGCGCCGGCCCGGTGCATGGCGGCCGCCTGGCGGCCGAACTGTCCATCACGCGGATGATCGTGCCCGCCGTTCCGGGCGTCCTCTCCGCACTCGGATTGCTGGTCGCAAGCGTCGAGCACGACCACGCGGCCACCGTTTTCGGCCGCCTCGACCGGATCTCGCCAGTGGAGCTCGAGGAGGTCTACCTGGGGCTGGAGGGCATTGTCGCCGAGCGGATGCGCGCTGACATGGCGCCTGCCGGCGAGGCCCGGACGCAGAGATCGGGCGACACCCGCTACGTCGGCCAGGGATACACCCTCGAGGTGCCGATGGAAACGCCCGTCAGTGCCGGCTCCATCGCAGCTCATCGAGAGGCCTTCCACGCCGCTCACGGGCGCGTCTACGGTCATTCCAACAGGGAGGCGCCGGTCGAGCTGGTGAACGCGCGGGTCGTGCAATCGTGGAGCCTTCCCGGCCTGCGGCTTGGGTACGCAGCCGCGAGCGGGGAGCAGCGATCGGTTCGCTCGCGGAGAGCCTACTTCGAAGAGCTGGGCGGCTTTTCAGAGGTGCCTGTCTACCGCCGCGACACGCTCATGGCCGGGAAGGTGATCGAAGGACCCGCGATCGTAGAGCAGCCTGACACCACGCTGGTCGTGAACCCGGGGCACTGCGCGGAGCCGGATGGTGCCGGCAACATCGTTGTCACCGCGCCGGCAACCGTGAGCCCCGGAGCGCGGATGGAGCCTGTCCGATGAGCTCCAGAGGGCTCGACCCGATCACCCTCGAGGTGGTACGGAACAAGCTCGACGACATCGCCGACGAGATGGAGATCACCCTCCTCAAGAGCTCGCATTCCGCCATCGTCAAAGAAGCGCTGGACGCGTCTTCCGCCATCTTCGACATCAAGGGCCAGCAGGTGGCGCAGGCCGCGGCGGCGCCGATCCACCTCGGCATGATCATCCCCGCCGTGCAGAGGTTCATCGAGGTCTTTCCGCCCGAGACGATGCGGGATGGAGACGTCTACGTCCTCAACGACCCTTTCGACGGCGGTACCCACCTGCCCGACCTGGTGATGTCGATGCCGGTGTTCGCGGGTGACCGGCCGGTGGCGCTCGCCACGGCCATCACGCACCACCAGGAGATTGGCGGCCGCAGCCCCGGGTCCACGCCGGTCGACGCGACAGAGATCTTCCAGGAAGGCTTGCGGATCCCTCCACTCAAGCTCTATGACGCGGGCCGGCCGGATCGCACGCTGCTCTCCATGATCGAGCGCAACGTGCGTATCCCGGAGGTCGTCATCGGCGACATCATGGGGCAGTTCGCCGCCTGCTACGTCGGCAAGGCGGGTGTTCTCGCACTCGTGGACCGGTTCGGGACCGAGCGCCTCATCGCTTACATGGACGAGCTCCTCGATCGTGCCGAACAGCTAACTCGAAACGCCATCAGCCAGATTCCGGACGGGAGCTACCACTTCGTCGACTACCTGGATCATGACGGCATCGACCTCGACAGACTGATCCGGATCGAGGTGACCGCCACCATCTCCGGCTCCGACTTCCTGGTCGACCTCACGGGCAGCGCTCCCCAGGTCCGCGGGCCACTCAACTGTGTGCCGGCGTCGTCGCTGGCCGCGATCTACTACGTGACCAAGGTCGCCATCGACCCCGAGATCCCGAACAACGCGGGGTGCTACCGGCCGGTACGGGTCATCCTTCCGGAGGGCAGCATCGTCAACGCTCGACCGCCGGCGGCGGTCAACGCAAGGGCCATCGTGGTCCGCCGTATCGTCGACTGCCTCCTGGGCGCCCTCAACCAGGCGATGCCGGGCCGGCTGCCGGCCGCGTCGAACGGACATCCCCTGGTGATGTCCATCGGCGGCATCGACCCAGAGGACGGGCGCCCGTACGTCACGGCTGAGATCGGGGCCGGCGGTATGGGGGCCCGACCGACCAAAGACGGCATCGAGACCATCCAGACTGACACCTCGAACGCGCAGAACATACCGGCGGAGGCGCTCGAGCTGGAATTCCCACTCCGGGTTGGATACTGGCGGTTGAGACAGGACTCCGGAGGCGTCGGGCGGTTCAGGGGTGGCGTGGGCTTCGAAAAGAGCTTCGAGGTTCTTCGCGGCGATCCCAACGTGTCACACCGCGGCGAGCGCCACCTGACCGCACCCTGGGGACTCTTCGGCGGCGGGCCCGGCGCCATGTCTCGCTCGCTGCTGCGGCGGGCCGGCGGCGCCCAGACCAGCATCCCATCGAAGCTCGAGTTCAAGATGCAGCCCGGGGACACACTCAACGTGTGGACCAGCGGCGGCGGCGGCTACGGTGACCCGCTCGAACGTCCGCCGCAGTCGGTAATGGACGATGTCCTGGACGGCAAGGTAAGTCGCGAATCGGCGGAGGCGGACTATGGCGTCGTGATATCCGGCCGGACCTTTGATGAGGAAGCCACCGCAGCCCGCCGCTCGGAACTGCGGGCCGCCCGCGGCCCAATCACCTGGACCTACGACCGCGGCCCACTGGGCCGAGAGTAGTAACCTCTTTCCCTCCCGCTCGCCGACTCCGCAGCGCCCCTTCCCCCGGCTCGGCCGGGTACTCCCCCGACTCTCGCGGGGGAGAGACTCCTAAATCAGGGGATCTCCAGGTCGAGGAGGGGGGCGTATTGCTGGGCGCCGAAGACGTCGGTTTCGCCAGGGTCTCCGCTTGGCCGGCTCCGGCGCATGTTCACCTTG
>CATPBP010000064.1 GCA_955652675.1 Candidatus Dormiibacterota bacterium | reverse complement strand
ATTCTATCTTGCTCTGGCCTGCCAAAGCAAGTACTCTTGTCATTATTATAGTTTATAATGATTGCTGTGGTCGGTTGTGAATTGTGGTGTTAATAATGTGGATAAGTGTTGTAAGTGTTTATTTGATTAATTCTTTTCATCCCCAGGCATATCCGGTTTGCGGCGGCGCATCGAGTCGCCCCGCAGCTCGATGCGGTAGGCATTGTGGACGAGCCGATCGAGGATGGCGTCGGCATAGGTCGGGTCGCCGAACACGGCGCGATGCCACAATAGCGGAACGACTGCTATCCAGAATCCGGGTCATCGACGCCGTCCATCCGCTGTTCGGTCAGCTGCTTGAGGTCACCCCGAGCGGGCTGATTCGGCGCATTGGCTGGATCCGGGTGGTTCTTCCCGATGGTCGGCATCGCTGGGTCCCGCAGAAGGCAACAGACCTCAACGTTTCGGCTTGTGAGGCCAGGCCGAATCGTGATCTCCCCCTGGTGTCGGTACGCACCCTGATTCCCTTGGCGGAATACGTGCGCGCAAGGCTCTCCGCCTTGGGAGAGAGGTTCGATGAGACATCGGGCCATACAGCTGATCCTGCCGTTCGAGCCGGCATTGCCGGGTCGACAGCTGATCTTGGCGCCGAGATTGTGGCCGACGATGACGCCGACAACACAACAACAGCTGGCGAAGCGGGTGGCACAGCTACTCCGGTCAATGCTGGCCGCAGCCGACGCCGGCGATTTGATCGGGGGGCATCACGATGAACATGCTGCTCAATTTGGAAAGCCCGGTGACGACGGCGCATCGCGCCAAGCTGGCCTATATTTACGTGCGCCAATCGACCGCCGGCCAAGTCCGTCAGCATCAGGAGAGCACCGAGCTGCAGTATCGGCTGGTCGATCGTGCAGCCTTGTTCGGCTGGCCCAAGGAACGGATTGAGGTCATTGATGACGACCTCGGGAAGTCCGGTACGTCGAGCGACAGCCGCGGCGGCTTCCAGCGGCTGATCGCCGAGATTGGCCTCGGGAAGGCGGGGCTGGTGCTGAGCCTGGATGCCTCCCGGCTGGCGCGCAACAACCACGATTGGCATCAGCTCTTGGAATTGTGCTCGCTGTTTGGAGTGCTGATCGCCGATGGCGAGCGCGTGTACGATCCGTGCGCCTATCATGACCGTCTGCTGCTCGGCTTGTCCGGGATCATGAGCGAGGCTGAACTTCATCAGATTAAGCTGCGGCTGCATCAAGGCGAGCGGCAGAAGGCGGCGCGAGGCGAGCTGAGGGTGCCGCTGCCTGCCGGGCTGGCGTATGGTCGCGATGGCCGGATTGGCTTCAATCCCGATGAAGAAGTGCACGCGCGGCTGCTCCATTTGTTCGCCAAGTTTCGCGAGCTGCGCAGCGCCAAGGCGGTGATGCGCCATTTTCAAGAGGCCAACTTCCTGGTGCCGGTACGACCGCTAGACGGGCCATCGCCGCATGACGTCGTGTGGCGGCCGGCGAGCAACGCACGCATCCTTCAGGTTCTGAAGAACCCCGCTTATGCGGGAGCCTATGTTTACGGCCGCCGTCGACGCACGCCAATCGGCCGCCGTTCCGGTTCACGGCAGGGCGCGACCGAAGCCGTGGCGATTCAGGATTGGCCGGTTTGCTTGAAGGACGCATTTCCGGGATATATCGATTGGGAGGAGTTCATGGCGAACCAGCGGCGGCTCGCGGACAATCTCAATCACTACGATGCGAACCGCCATGGGGTGCCGCGCCAGGGCAACGCGTTGCTGCAAGGCATTGCTATTTGTGGCCGCTGCGGCCGCCGCATGGGGCTGCATTATTCCGGCCAGAACGGCAACTACCCTGTCTATCTTTGTCGCGCCGATCAGCATCAACATGGCGGGCCGCGCTGTCAGGAGGTGCGCGCCTTGGGCGTCGATGCGGCGGTCGAAAGATTGTTACTCGAAGCGCTGACACCCGATCGCCTCGCTCTCGCGATTGCCGCTCTCGGCGAGCTTGAGAACGAAGCCCGCGCGCTCGAGCGTCAATGGTCGCTCAAGCGCGAGCGAGCGCGCTATGAGGCGGAGCGGGCGCGCCGTCAATATGATGCCGTCGAACCCGAGAACCGTCTGGTGGCAAGGTCTTTGGAGCGCGTATGGGAGGACAAGCTCCGGCAAGCGGAGCAGATCGACATTGAATACGAGAGTTGGCGCCGCCAGCAGCCGATATCGCTTGCCGCGGCGGACCGCGCTCAGATTATCTCGTTGGGTGAGGATCTTCCCAAACTGTGGGATGCGGCGAGCGTGGTCGAGCGCAAGCAGATCCTTCGGCTCGTCGTGAAAGAGGTCGTCCTCGATCAGCGGCCCGAGAGCGGCCAAGTCTGGATCAGAATCATCTGGCAGACCGGTGCCGTCAGCGAGCACAAGGTCCGGCGCAATGTAAGCAGCTACCGCAATTACGCCGACGCTGCGACTCTTGAAGCACGGGTTCGCGATCTCGTCGTCGCGCGAAAGATGGATCGCGAAATCGCAAGGGCCCTCAATGCGGACGGCCTACTGTCAGCTCACGGTCGGCCGTTCAGCGGCGGTGAGGTCCATTTGCTACGCAAACGTTGGAATATCCCAACGGTGAAGATCAACCGAACAGAACACAATCCCCGACAATGGCCGGATGGGACATACTCCGTTCAAGGCGCCGCTGAGGCGCTTTCGATTTCTACGCAAACCGTCTTCAAATGGCTTCAGAGAGGACGATTATCCGGCCACCAGATCACCAAAGGAATGCCTTGGCAAATCAACCTTTCGAATACGGAGATCGTTGAGTTGAGAACAAAAGTACGACGCACAACCCTTTCGAAGAAGGAGGCACCATGAGGTCGTCGGCTCCGAGCGGCTGACCGGTGCGCTCCTCGACCGACTGACCCACCACGTCCACATCCTCGAATTGAACGGCGACAGCTATCGTCTCAAACAGAGCAAGCGACGCCAGCGCCAACCACAAGCCGCTGAGCCGAGCGACAACAAACCCCAGGCTTGATACCGAAATAAAAGCCTGGTGGCGCGGCAACCTGGATAGGAAGAATGCTGCCCAAAGCTGACCGCCAGCCAGTCGAGCGCGCTGTAGAGCTCGTCCTCATCGACCACCCCGAGAGCAAGTTGCTCGCCAAGGCTGGAGGTCGCGGTGTCCGGCGACATCGCGCGGGCGGCGGCAAGTTTGGAACCGGGATCGAGGATGCGGCTGACCACCAGGGCCAGGATGAGGTCGCGGCAGCGGTTGCCGTCCGGGCCGAGCAACCGAT
>CATPBP010000063.1 GCA_955652675.1 Candidatus Dormiibacterota bacterium | reverse complement strand
TGATGAGCCTCCGCCCAGTCGATTCCCAGGAAGACCATCTGCATCTCCTTCACTACCGGCCAGTTCACCAAGCCGAAGGAGATCTACGACACCCTAATAGACCAGTGCTCGAGGCACGACATCCCACCAGTCGTCTCGACCCCCTTGCCGGCCGAGGGGGGCACTATCTCCCCCTAGGGCTCCAAGCGCCCTGGGAAACCTAGAGTGCTCACCCCCCGGTGGCTCGGATGACCTCCCCATCATCCGGGAGCGTCCGGTCCTATTAGGGAGACCCTCTTACGGGGGGCGGTGGCTTAGGGCGGAGTAGATGGCGCCCAGGAAGCGGCTGGGCACCCGTTTGAGCAGCCGGGTGCCCTCGAAGCCGGCCTCGGCGGAGAGCCGCTCCCACGTTGGATAGGAGATCGGATGCGGCACCCATGGGTTGCCTCGGTCCGCGTCGTACTCCACCATCACCAGCCGCCCGCCGGGCTTCAAGTAGCCGCGGACCAGCTCCAGGACGCCCTCCTTGCGCCAGAAGAAGTGCAGCGAGTTGGCCATCACCACCCCGTCCAGAGGGGGAAGGTCGAGCGGACTCCCGAAGTCGGCGGTGAGATAGGACACGTCGGTCCGCGGGAACTCGTTCTGGATCGCCTGCCGCTGGCGCTCCAGGACTCTGCTGTCGCGATCCACCGAGTGGATGCGGCCGGTTGGCCCGAGCAGCTCTGCCAGGGCGAGGGTGAAGGCGCCGCTTCCGGAACCCAGGTCGGCCCACGCTCCGCCCTCTCGGTCGACCCCGCCCTCGATCAGGCCTCGTATATCAGCGTGGTCCATGGAGCTCGGACGGCTGCCAGATCCGCCCCTCCCGTCTGAAAACCGCGTCCGGTTCGCCGGTCAGGGAGGCCAGCTGACCGCCGTGGGCGGCCATCATCAGGGCGGAGACGGCCGCGTCGAAGGCGTCTTCGCTGACGCTCGCTTCCGTGGGCCAGCCGCGGCCAAGCAGATACGTCTGCCGCGCTTCGAAGCGCGACTTGACCACCGGCCCGGTAAGGAGTCGGGGGAAGATCTCGACCACCACTGGCAGGCGAGGCTCGTCGAATGGCCAGATCGCGAAGCCCTCCTGGCGGAGGCGTCGAAGGAGCGGGAAGCCGCGAAGGGATCCGGTGCCGACCGAGCCCGCGCCCCCGATCTGGAAGACTGGCTTTGCCCGGGGCGCCACCTCCAGCTCGGTCCGCCGATGCTGGACCTCGGTGCCCCGGCGGCGCCCGAGGCGGCCCCAAAACGGCGGCGGACAGGCGCGAAGCCAGCCCTCGGCCGTCTCCTCGGAAACTGCCATGCCGTGTTCCAGGGACCGCTCCTCGAGAAACCAGAGGGGAAGCGAGAAACCGAAATCCAGGCCGACGGCGAGGTCCGGGTCCATCGCCGCGAGCTCGACCAGGTGATGGGCCACCTGGTCCCGGTCACGATCGCCCTCCAGGAGCAGCCGGTCCTCCTCCACGACCGCCGTCCAGATGAAGCGCCGGGCGTTAGCCGCTCGTCCCGACCAATCGACGGCTGCCACCCGCAACGGCGGCTCTGAGAGGGGTCAGGCCGGCCAGGCGCCCGGCGGCGCCTGCTGAACCGGAGCGAAGGGCACGGGGTCCAGGTCCAGCCGCCGGAAGGCGAGCGTCCAGTAGGTCGTCATGAAGGAGCCCACGGCTCCGCCCACAGCCACCACGCCCACCAGGTAAAGCGCGAGGAGGACAGCGCCAATGGTCAGGGCGCCGCCCAGCCCCGCGGTTGCGTAGGTCGCGGCCGCGACCGCCACCAGCGGCAGCGCGACCAGCGTGGCGGCGATGCCGATGCCGATCCCGATCACGATGCCGATCCCGATCGCGATCAGCCAGACCAGGAGGACCCGGCCGAGCCGGTGCCGGACCAGGTGTAAGCCTCTACCCAGGGCCTCGAAGACCCGGCGCTGCTCCAGCACGATCGAACGGAGGGCAAGGATCCAGACCAGAGTCAGCACGATCCCCAGCACCACGAAGGTGGGGAGGAGCACTATCCCGGCCAGGACCGCCGTGACAGCGCCGGCGGGCTGCTGGTTGGCGGCCGAGAACACGCCGAAGGCGATCACAGCCCCGCCCAGCGCCACCGCCAGCAGCACCAGGACCAGGCCCAGGAGCCTGAGGCCGAGGATGGACCAGAAGGTCTGCAGGCCCGCCCGCCAGGCCAGACGGAGGCCGAACGGACGCTCGGCGTCGTGCTCCGCAGCCGCCCGGATGGCGGCTCCGGTGGCGACGCAGGAGACCAGGAAGTACACGAGGAAGAAGAGCAGCAGGAGGGTCGAGAGCACCACCAGCAGCAGGATGTTGTCCGTCAGCCACTGGGTAAACTGGGTCCCGAGATCGCCGGAAGCCTGCCCACCGCCGGGGCTCCCCTGGCCGGACAGCCCGAAGTTCCCGAAGCCTCCTCCGCCACTGGCTTCGCCACCCCCAAGAGCCCCCAGCAGCCATAGATAGCGGTGACGCCAGAAGATGGAAAGTGAACGCTCGATGACCTCGCCGTAACGCATGGCCAAATCATGTCAGGGCCGGGACGAGTCCGGGGACCCGGAACGGCGGCTCTCGCGTTGTTGTGGGCTAGACCGAGGGCATGTCATCTGTCACCCGAGAGAGGTGACCGCCGGGACTTCCCGAGGGCCCGAGCCGGGCTCTAGGCTGGCCGGCAAGCAATCAGAAGGAGACTGAATTGGAGATTTTTCGAAATCTGGCGCGGCGCAAGCTGCGGAGCGTCCTGACGATCTCGGGGATCGTGATCGGGATCTTCGCCCTCACCACGATGGGTGCAATGGCCGAGCACTTCAACGCTCTGATCGACGGCGGCGTCAAGTACTTCGGGTCCAGCATCCAGGTGGGCGCGCCGGACGGGCAGCAGGGCTCGCTGCTCCCCCTCTCGAAGGTCGACGAGGTGAAGAAGGTAGACGGTGTGGCCGCGGCCTTCCCCGGCTACAGCTTCAGCGCCAAACCGGGAGATGTGGCAACCGTCTCCTTCAACGTGCCCGACCAGATCGTCGCAGGTGACCCCGGCGAGGACAGGTACAGCGTCCTCCAGATCACTGCCGCACACGGGAGCAAGTTGCCCGAAACGCGGGGTGACGTGGTGCTCGGCTCGAGCATGGCCAACGAGTTCAAGAAGAACGTCGGCGACTCCATAGCCCTGCCCGTTCGGCCGCGGGACGCCAAGCCCGACTTCGTCAACCATGCCTTCAAGGTGGTGGGCATCCTGAATCCGACCAGGACCGCTCCCGACAACTTCGCCTACATCACCATCCCGGACGGCCAGATGCTGCTCAAGGACAGCCTCCCGGCTGCGATCCGCGACAGGATCGACGTCTCCACGATCGCCATGAGCATCACCGCCTACGGGAAGCCGGGGACGCCGCTCTCCGAGCTCGACCGGATCGCCGACCGGATCAACCGGCAGGTGCCAGGGATCAAAGCGCTCAGGCCCAGCGACCTGGTCAACAGCTTCAAGTCGGGCGGCGCGATCTTTACCGCGATCACCACCGGCGCCGCTGTCCTGGCCCTGGTCGTCGGCGGACTGTCGGTGGTGAACACCATGATCATGGCCGTCACCGAGCGCTTCCGGGAGATCGGGCTCAAGAAGGCGGTCGGTGCGCACACCTACCACGTGCTGCGTGAATACCTGGCCGAGGCGGTACTGATCGGCTTCCTGGGAGGCGCGATCGGCTACCTGGCCGGCCTCGGGCTGACCACCCTGCTGAACACCCTGGGCAAGAGCTCCAACTTCGAGCTCTTCCTCGTCACCCCGGCGCTCACCGCCCTGGCACTCGGCTTCGCTGTCGCGCTGGGAGCGCTGGCGGGCGTGATACCCGCTCTGCGAGCGGCGCGCCTCGACCCGGTGACTGCGCTGCGGACCACCAACTAGGACGCTAGGAGAAGACCGATGGCAAACATCGAGCTGGTCGAGCTGACCAAGCACTACAAACAGGGCAAGACGGTGGTCCGGGCCCTGGACGGCGTGACGCTGAGCATCACGGCTGGAGAGTTCGTGTCGGTGGTGGGTCGCTCCGGGAGCGGAAAGACCACACTGCTGGACCTCGTCGGCCTGCTGCTGCGACCGACCTCGGGCAGAGTGGTCATCGACGGCGTGGACACCTCGACACTGAAGGACGGCCAGCGGGCGGACACGCGGGGCCAGCGGCTCGGCTTCATCTTTCAGGAGTACAACCTGCTCCCCGCGCTGAACGTGATGGAGAACGTGCTCCTGCCCCTGCGCTACGTGAAGTCCCGGGTTGGGGACGGCAAGGCGCGGGCCAGGGAGCTGCTGGAGGTAGTCGGTCTGGCAGAGCGCATCCGCCACCGCCCCGACGAGCTTTCGGGGGGTGAGCAGCAGCGCGTCGCTATCGCTCGGTCGCTCATCAACCGGCCTGCGCTGGTACTTGGCGACGAGCCCACCGGGGCCGTCGACTCGCAGACCTCGATGGAGCTCCTGGCCCTGATGCGCAGGATGAACCGGGAGGAGAACGTCACTTTCATGATCGTCTCGCACGACCTGGAGCTGGCCAGCAGGGCCGACCGGATGATCAGGCTCAAGGACGGCCGGGTGATCTCCGACGAGCCCTTGACGCAGCCTCGAGAAGCGGAGCCGGCCGTAGCCGGCTGACCTCTCGCAGGCCCCTAGTTGAAGTTCCCGGACAGATATGGCACACGGGGCTCAGGGTTGCTGGCGTGCCAGAACCTTACGAGACGACCCCTTCCGATCCGCGCCGATGGCTTCGGCGGCACCGCTATCAGGAGGGCCCCGGGTTCCTCTTCCTG
>CATPBP010000062.1 GCA_955652675.1 Candidatus Dormiibacterota bacterium | reverse complement strand
GGTGAGTCCATTCGAGGAAGACAGAGCCATTCCACGTTGCCGCTCGGGGCTACAAGCGCGGCGACTTCACAGTCGGAGAGAAAGGCGTAGTCGGCGATGGGCGGGAAGGGCGAGACACCCGCCAGCTCCCCCACTCCTTCCTCCGCCGCCGCTGCCGCTCGGGCGGCCGCCGCCTCTGCGGATTCCGATCCATTGCCGACTCGAGGTGCGAGGGGCGGAGCCCCGTCCGGCCCTGCCGACCGACTCACGCTGGCTCTGACTCGTCGCGCCATTCCACCCCCAGGCTTAACAGGAGTTCTTGGGCGGATAGTACAACCCGGATGACCATTCCACCAGACCCACCACCTGCCTCCGATTGCACGACCGGCGGATTTTCCACCCAACCAGGGGAGGGAATACACTCGGTGGATGAAGACTGTGGGCGTGCCCGAGGAACGGACGGTCCCGCACGAGGATCCCGTGCAGGCGCCAGCGGAGACTGAAGTGACGCCCGCGCCGGAGCCGGCCAGAGGGGGCGAGCCCGCCACAGTGTGATGGGACCGCTCCCGGTCCTTGGCTTCCGGGAGTGGGTGGTCGCTCGCCATGGATTGGTGAGCACCATCGAGGGGCGCCCCTGGCCTGCCGCAGTCATGGAGGCCAGCTGTGTGATGGGTCACCCCGCCCCCCTCGACGACTGCACGTGTGGGATCTACGCGCTGGACGGTTGGCCGCGCCTTGGAGACCGCCGCCTGTACGAGCACGCGGCCGCCCCTCTACGCGTCGTCGCCGTCGCCCTCCTTAGCGGTTGCCTGGTCACCGGTCTCGGGGTCCTGCTGGCGATGGATCGCAACCTGGTGGCCCAGGGCCTCTGGTCCACCGCGGTTGCGATGACGCTGGTGATGCTGGTCGGGTTGGTCGGCGTAGCGGCGGCGGACCTCGCCATCTCCCGAGCGCCCCAACCCTACCTGCTGGGAGCCGTCGTACTGACTGGGAGGATCCTTCGGTATGAAAACGGGGTGCTACGCGCCGAGCGAGCACGAATAGCCTGCCTGGTACGTCCGCCCGCAGTCTCGCAGGTGCTTGCTGCGCGCCTCGCCGAGCAGCTGGGTGTGCCTTGTTTCGACTGGTGGGAGCGCAAGCGAGCCCTCCGTTATCTGAGCGAGCACGGTGACCTCTGGAACCGAGGCGCGTCCGGCGGCCAGGCCGTCGGCAGCTAAGCCCGGATCCACCGATTCGCGGCGAACGAGTTGGTGTTCAGGTGCGCCAGATCGTGGGTGGGCGCCGAGCACCGGAGTGAGCGCAGCCTGAGCTGCGTGAACGAGGAGCGCAGAAGCCGGCCCGCGAGATGGTGTGCATGGGCGCCAAGGCGCCGCCGTGGATCGGTGGATCCGGGCTAAGCGACTGCCGGAGCCGGTCACCTGAGGAGGCCGTTCTGGAGGCTCGGCGGCCGCACGGCGGTTCGCGGAGAATATTGATACGGTACTGACAGATGGCTCCACATCGGGTGTTCCTGGTACGCCACGGCGAGACGGAATGGAGCAAGACGGGCCAGCACACCGGCAAGACCGACTTACCCCTGACTGAGGCCGGCGAGGAGCAGGGGCGGCTGCTCACCGAGCGGCTCAAGGGCGTCGATTTCGCCCTGGTCCTGACCAGCCCCCTTCAGCGGGCCCTGGAGACATGCCGGCAGGCGGGTCTCCTCGACAGAGCAGAGGTTTCGGACGACCTGCACGAGTGGGACTACGGCAAGTACGAAGGGCTCACCACTCCCCAGATCAGAGAGCAGCAGCCGGACTGGAACCTCTGGACGGATGGCGCGCCGGACGGTGAGAGCCCAGAGCAGGTGTCCGCGCGCGCTGATCGGGTCCTGGAGCGGATTCGTGCCGCGGACGGAGACGTGGCGCTCTTCTCCCACGGTCACATGTTGAGGTCGCTGGGCGCACGCTGGATCGGAGTGCCGATCACCGCCGGCGCCCACCTCATGCTCAGCACCGCGTCGGTCTCAGTGCTCGGATATGAGCGGGAGATGCCGGTGCTCCGGCTCTGGAACGGCAGGGCCCACTTGTCCGAGTTCGCTTGAACAGCCGCCCGGCGGCAAAGAACGGCGTGAAGGCTGAGGCGAGTCTTCTGCGCACTCCCCTGGCGACGCAGGAGGAGCGCTACAACGCCGGACGCGCGTTACGAGACCAGATGCCGCGGGGGATCCTCGGCCGCTGGCGACCCCCGGAGGACAGGCCCGATCCGGTGGATCTCGTCGAAGAGGCGCATTCAGGGCGTCTCGAACGCTTGATCCCCCTTCGGGTCGGCCGGATGCTGACGTCGCCGTACGCATTTCTGCGCGGTGCTGCAACGCTCATGGCTGAGGATTTCGCCGGTCTGCCGCGGACCGGCATCGAGCCGGTGATCTGTGGCGACGCCCACCTGGGCAACTTCGGGTTCTACGCCTCGCCTGAAAGAGACCTGGTTTTCGACCTGAACGATTTCGACGAGGCGCATCCCGGCCCGTGGGAATGGGACCTCTGGCGGCTCGCCACCAGTGTGTGGGTTGCCGGCCGGCAAAACGGCCTAGCGGAGGGTACCTGCGAGGACGCGGCGCTCCGCTGCGCGGCGGCCTACAGGAGGCAGATCCGGGGGCTGGCCGGCCAGCCGTTGCTCTCCAGGTCTTTCGACCGGCTGGACATCGATCGGATGCGCCAGGAGATGGCCGACTGGTCACTGCGAGGCGAAATAGAACGAGCCGCCAACATCGCTCGGGGCCGAACCAGCGACCGCGCCCTGCCCAAGCTGACCCGCGAGCGCAAGGGAACCCGGCAGATGGTCGACCAGCCGCCTGTCGTCATGCACGTCTCGGAGCAAGAGACCGAGCGCATGGTCGACGGGCTCGAGGTTTACCTCGACACGCTCCCACCGCATTGGCGCCGGGTGCTCAGCTCGTACGTCGTCGTCGACCTTGCCCACAAGGTGGTCGGCGTCGGCAGCGTGGGCCTGCGCGCCTTCGTCGTGCTCCTCCAGGGCAATGGCGCCCATGACATGCTGTTCCTCCAGCTGAAGCAGGCAAGGCGCTCGTGCGTGGCCAAATTCGTACACGGAGACCGCGCCATGCACGCGCACCAAGGGCAACGCGTGGTGGAGTACCAGCAGACCCTGCAGACGGTCAGCGACCCGCTGCTTGGCTGGACCACTGTGGACAAGCGGGACTATTACGTCCGCCAGTTTCGCGACATGAAAGGCGCGATCACCGTGGACGGTATGGACGGCTCGGCGCTCATGGACTACGCGAGGATCTGCGGAGCGCTGCTTGCCAAGGGCCACGCTCGGTCAACGGGCGCAACCGTGCTTTCCGGCTACCTCGGCAAGGGGGACGTCGCCGACAGGGCCATCGCATCCTTCGCACATGCCTACGCCGACCAGACGGAAGCCGACCACGAGGCACTGGTACAGGCGGTCAATTCCGGACGACTTCCAGCCGAACACGGGGTTTAGTTCTGGGGTATCAAAGGTCCTCCCCCCGCACGCGGGGGAGGGGATTAATCGGGGGCCCAGAAGCCTCCCGGTGCGAACAGCTCGTTGACGCACTGGTCGAGAATGCCGGCTTCGGTGGCGAGATCGAGGACCGTGTACCGGCGACGAATCATCCGTGCCCTGTAGTACGTAGCCTTGAGATCTTCCAAGTGGAGGCCGATGTCAGACGGGTGGGTCGGACATCCTGCATCGTGCAGCATCCGGCGCAACTGGTCTGCGGTCATCAGCTGTTCCCGTAGCCGCTTGTGCAGCCCCGGCCAGCGCTCTGCGAGCCGCGTCAAACGCTGCCTGAGCTCATCGCCGGTTATGTATTTGGTTCGGCTTTCCACGATCGCAGCCGTGTCCAGGCCCGGCGTCTTGTGGGCCTCTTTAACCGCTAGCTCCACCTGCTCCCAGGATGGCCAGCGGCTGACGAGCGTTTGAACGTCCAGATTGCTCAGGTCTCTGCTCAGCATTCGCTCGTACAGAGCGGCGATCGCGATCGATCCCACGCCGACCTTGAAGCCGTGGGAGAGCGGCGGTTCGTCGTTGTAACCAAGTCCCTCCATCTCCCAGAGATGGCTGAACTGGTGCTCGGCTCCCGAAGCCGGCCGGGATGATTCGGCGGCCTGCATCGCCAAGCCGGACATGATCAAGCCCTCGATAAGGCTGTCCAACGCGTGGTCATCCCCTGCGTGGAGCTCGGCTGGACTTCCGATCGCCTCGCGCAGGGGACCCTGTACCAAAGACCAGACAGGGGCGTTGACCTTCTCCACGTCCAGCGCGTCGGCGACCAACCAATCGGCCCCCGCCGGCACTTTGCCCAGGAGATCGGCATAGCCGGACGACGTCATCCGGGCCGGAGCGTTCCTCAGTATGTCCAGATCGGCCAGCGCAGCGCGGGGTGCCGGGCACGTCATCGTGTGCTTGTACCCGTCTTTGGTGATCGCCGCGCCAAACGCCGTGTAGCCATCCATCGAGGCGGCCGTCGCAACGCTCATGAAGCGCCGCCGGGCCTCGTAGGAAGCTCGCTTGACGATGTCATTGAGGCTTCCCGAGCCGACAGCGATCGGGATCGCATCGTGGGCGTGAAGGGCTTGAGTGAGCCTCTCGATGTGCGCGTACTCTGCATGCAGGGTGGGCCGGCCGGGGAAGACGTAGGGATCGACCATCGGGCGCCCGGCCGCTTCGAGGTGCCGCCGCACCTCGTCACCGGCCACGCCGAACGTGTTCTCATCGGCGACCACGACGGCACGCTGGCCTCCGAAGCTCCGTTCGAACATCTCATTAACCGAGGGGAGCAACCCTGAGCCGATCCCGACGTCTGCCGTGTCGTTCGCTTTCAGCAATGCTGCTTCGATCCGCCCGGTGTTCATTCGCTGCCTATGGCGAGGCTCCAGCCGCAACGTGACGCACTGTCTCGTGCATCAGCTCCTTCATCTGCGGATAGGTTCTGATGTACTTGTCGAGATAGAACTCGTACTCGGTATGCGCCGCGGGGTCGGGTTCGATGGTGTGCTGCGTGTGCACCATGTTCGCAGCCGCCGCCTGGATGTCCGGGTACACTCCCGCGCCAACCGCTGCCAGCATCGCCGAGCCGAGCGCCGGGCCTTCGCCCACCCTCGTCAAGGAGATGGGGACGTTGGAGACGTCGGCATGCATCTGCATCCAGAGGTCACTTCGGGTCGAGCCCCCGGAGACGGTGATCAAGGTCGGTTCGTAGCCCTGCTCACGGAAGGTGCGGAAGATGTGCTCCGTTCCGTAGCAGATGCCTTCCATGATCGCCCGGAAAACGTGTCCTGGCCCGTGGCTCAAAGAGAGGCCCCAGATCATCCCTCGCGCCAGCGGGTCGCTATGGGGGGCGCGATTGCCCTGGAAGTAGTCCAGTACCAAGAGCCCGTCTGACCCAATCGGTATCGCCCGTGCCATTTCTCCCAGGACTTGATAGGGGTCGGCTCCGCGCCGCTGGGCCTCAGCAATCGCGTCCCCGCCGAAGTTGTCCTTGAACCATGCGATGACCGAGCCCGTGGATGACTGGCCGGCCTCGATTGTGTACTGTCCCGGGATCATCGCGTCTGTATAGGCGCCCCAGATACCGTGGCCGTGGATGGGTTTTGCCGACTGCCCGATCATGACGTGGGAGGACCCGGTGATAAGGGCCAGCTTGCCAGGCTGGACGACCCCAAGCCCCAGGGCGCCCATGTGCGCGTCGACACCCCCTTGCGCGACGGGTATGCCGGGCTTGAGACCCAGTTCCTCGGCGACACCCTTTCGCAAGTCCCCCGCCACGACGCCCAGGTCGAGTAGGTTCTGCGGGTACTTTTCCAGCAGGTCCTCGATTCCGATCGCCTGGAACAGACCCTGCGGGAAACCTCCTTGATCGCGGTCGTGGAAATACTTTGAGCTGGCAATGTCAACCGACCCCGCCCATTCGCCGGTGAGCCGGTTCGTCACCCAGTCGGCGCAATCGCAGATGTGCGCGGCGCCGTTATAGGTCTCCGGCTCGTTCTCCTTGAGCCAGAGAGCCTTCGGAAGCCCCCATTCGGCCGAGACCGCACCAAAGCCGCTGTACTTGAGCGCCGGATGGCCAGTCTCTTCGATGCGTCTCGCCTGGTCACTGGCGCGTACGTCCATCCACATGATCGCCGGCCGACCGGGCCTGCCGTCCCGGTCCAGGGCCAGCACGGTAGCGGACGTAGCCCCAACGGAGATGCCGGCTATATCCTCAGGCGATACGCGACTCTCCTGCATGGCCTCCTTCATGGCGGTCTGCAGGCACGACCACCACTCATCGGGATCCTGCTCCGCCCAGCCTGGTCGCGGGTACCGCGTCTCGAACGAGATACCGCGGAAGACGACCGGCGTCCCCTCACTGTCGAAAATGCCGACCCTGACGCCTCCAGTGCCGTAGTCGATACCGATCAGGTAGGGGCCCCCCCTGCTGCTGACCTTGTTCATAGTGTGGCCTCCACTCTCCTTACCTGCCGGCACAAGGGTCGCCATGACATGTGGTCATGGTTCGCAGCGAGGGCTCGCGTATCAGGGGTCCTGATCGGCCCAACCCAGCTCCCTCCAGACCTGCGCCGGCAACAGTCTGTCCACCCGGTCGAGCACGAAGTCAGGACTGTCCGCCGGCGAGAGACCTTCGAGATCCTTCAGGGTTGTCTCACCGGTGAGGACCAGCGCCGATGCCATGCCGGTGTCGAGCGCCATGCGAATGTCGGTGGACATCCTGTCACCGACCATGGCGCAGTCGGTGGGCCGCACGTCGAGGCCCTCGAGAGCCGCCTCGAGCATGATGCGATCCGGCTTCCCGGTGTTGGCCTCCAGCCTGGCTCCCGTGCAGGCCTGGATGGCCGCGATCACCGCGCCCGCGTCCGGCTCACCGCGACCCTCTTCCATCGGGCAGTAAGGGTCTGAATTGGTGGCCACCAGGCGGGCTCGTTTGTAGTACCAGATGGCGTCGAACGCGATCTGCAGCTTTCGGTACCCGAATCCGCGGTCGTAGCTTGCGATGACGATGTCGATCTCGGCCGGGTTGTCGGACATGCGGATGCCCGCCTGGTCGAGCGCCGTTATCAGCGGCTGCTCGGCGATCGGAAATACAACGGCTTGCGGGTGATTGGCGAGAAGCCAGCGCGTCATGGTCACAATCGAGTTCACGACCTCGTCGAGCTTGACTGGAATCCCCAACCTGGTCAGCTTCTCGACGTACATTTCTCGATCGCTGGTGGGATTGTTGGAGAGGAAGCGGACGGCTCTGCCCCGCGCACGCAGCTGCTCGATCAGGCGTTCGGCACCAGGAAGCAGTTCATGCCCCAGGTAGAGGGTGCCGTCGAGATCGAATATGTAGCCCCTGTAGAGGCGGGTGGGGACAACGACCGGGCTGCCCCGTAGGGGCCAATGCGCACCGCCGCCGGGAGCGCGGGTGACGGCAGGGTCACTGGCTTGGCGCCTGACCCTGCCCTTCACGCCACCTCCCCGCCCGTTAGAGCTGGGCCTTTGCCGCGGCCACCACGTTCTCCGGCGTGAACCCAAACTTCTTCACCACGTCCTTCAGGGGCGCGGAAGTGCCGAAAGTGTGCATGGCGATCACGGCGCCGGTCAGACCGACGTACTGGTGCCAGCCGAAGGCGGCCGCCTGCTCCACCGCCACGCGCGCCGTGACCCCTCGGGGCAGCACGCTCTCGCGGTACTCCTCCGGCTGGCGCTCGAAGAGCTCCCAGGACGGCATGCTGACCGCCCGGGCCTTGATGCCTTCGGCCGCCAACTGCTCGTATGCCGCGACCACCAGGCCCACCTCGGTGCCGGTTCCCATCAGGATCACGTCGGGGTCGCCTGGAGCCGCGTCGGCAAGCACATAAGCGCCTTTGGTCAGATTAGATGCGGCCGCGTACCGCGTCCGGTCCAGCGTTGGCATGTTCTGTCGCGACAGCACCATGACCACCGGGTCGTGCTTCAGCTGCATGATCAGGCGCCAGGCCTCGCTGACCTCGTTGGCGTCACCAGGCCGCAGCACGATCAGCCCGGGCATCGCGCGCAGCGCTGCCAGCTGCTCCACCGGCTGGTGTGTGGGGCCGTCCTCACCCACCCCTATGGAGTCGTGCGTGAAGATCATGATGGTCGGGATCTCCATCAGGGCCGCCAGGCGCAGCGGCTGCTTCTGGTACTCGGAGAAGATGAAGAAGCCCGCCCCGTAAGCGCGGATCTTGGACAGCGAGAGCCCGTTGACCGCCGCCCCCATGGCGTGTTCCCGGACGCCGAAATGCAGGTTTCTCCCAGCACGGTTCTCGGCGGTGAAGTCGCCGGCGCCCTCGAAAGTAAGCCTCGTCTTGGTGGATGGCGCCAGGTCGGCGGCTCCGCCGATCAGCCACGGCACGTTCTTCGCCACGGCGTTCAGGATCTTGCCGGAGGCGTCCCGTCCCGAGAGGCCCTTTGCGTCGGGCGGGAACTCGGGAATCTCCTTGTCCCAACCGTCCGGAAGCTCGCGCCACTGCATCTTCTGGAGGTGCTCGCCCAGCTCCGGGTACGTCTGCCGGTAATCGGCGAAAAGCCTGTCCCAGGCCTCGCGCAGCTGGCGACCACGCTCCCCCACTCCCTCGGCGAAATGCTCGCGGACGCCGTCGGGGATGAAGAAGCGCGCATCCTCCGGCCAGCCGTAGGCCCGCTTCGTCTCGCGAACCTCGTCCTCGCCCAGCGGCTCACCATGAGCAGCACTGGTGTCCTGCTTGCCCGGCGCGCCATAGCCGATATGGCTGTCCACCACCACCAGGGTGGGCCGGTCCTGCTCATTGCGGAACACCTCGAAGGCGCGGGCCAACATCTCCAGGTCGTTGGCGTCGCCGACGCGCGTCACGTTCCAGCCATAGCCCAAAAAGCGCGTCGCCACGTCGTCGCTGAGCGCCAGCGAGGTGGAACCCTCGATGGTGATGTGGTTGTTGTCGTAGATCCAGCAGAGGTTGCTCAGCTTCAGGTGGCCGGCCAGCGAGGCAGACTCGTGTGAGATCCCCTCCATCATGCAGCCGTCGCCGGCCAGGGCATAGACGTCGAAGTCGAACAGCTCGTGGCCCGGCCGGTTGAAGTGCGCGGCCAGCCACTGCGAGGCGATCGCCATGCCGACCGAGGTGGCGATTCCCTGGCCGAGCGGACCGGTGGTGGTCTCGATGCCGCTGGTCCAGCGGTACTCCGGATGGCCGGGACACTTGGAGTCCAGCTGGCGAAACAGCTTCAGGTCCTCTTCCTTGACCGCCAGCTCGCCGAGGGATTCGTAAGCTGGGTTCACCGCCTTCACGCCCATCAGATGGAGAAGCGAGTACTGGAGAGTCGAGGCGTGGCCGGCGGAGAGGACGAAGCGGTCGCGGTTGGGCCAGATCGGGTTGTCAGGGTCGAAGCGGAGGAAGCGCTGGAACAGTGTGTACAGTACCGGCGCCATGCTCATGGGCGTTCCGGGATGGCCGGAGTTCGCCTGCTGCACAGCGTCCATGCACAGTGTGCGGATGGTGTTGATGGCCAGGATGTCGAGCGGACTGCCACCGACAGCGCCGCGAGCGGCGGCCAGCAGACGATCGGTCGACGGAGCTGAAACTGCGCTCATCACGTAACTCCCGCGCTCACTTTGGTGGCTTTGCCTGCCATCTTCTGCATCAGATCCTCCCAGGAGTCGACAAAGGCCTTGGCCCCCTCAGTCTGGAGTCTGGCCGCCAGCCCCTGCACGTCGATACCTCGTGACTCAAACTGAGCCACCATCTGGTCAGCGTCGACCGCGTCCGCGGAGAGCAGGTCGCCAACGTGGCCGTGGTCGATGAATGCGTCGAGCGTGGGCTGAGGCATGGTGTTGATGGTGTCCGGAGCTGCCAGCGCCTCGACGTAATAGGTGTCTGGTCTTCTCTTGCTCTTGGTGCCAGTGCTGGCGAGGAGAAGTCGCTGAGGCCGAGCGCCCGCCGCTTCCAGGACCTTCCAATCAGGAGAACCAAGGCTCCGCCGGTAGGCGCGGTAGCAGCGCTTGGCCATGGCGATGCCAAGCTGGTCCTGGAGCTCGTCCGGCACCAGGTTGACCAGGGCCTGGTCCCAGCGTGAGATGAAAACCGACGCCACCGACGCCACCCGCAGATCCAGGCCGGCGTCATGCCGCCTTTCGAGCCCCCTCCTGTACGCGGCGGCCGCGGCGACGTACTGATCGTCGGAGAAGAGCAGCGTCACATTGAGCGGGATGCCGGCAAAGATCAGTTCCTCGATGGCAACCAGACCTTCGGACGTGCCCGGCACCTTGACGAGCAGGTTCGGTATCGCCGCCTGCTCGTGCAGCATCCTGGCCTGCGCCATGGTCGCGGCGGTGTCGTAGGCGAGTGTCGGGGAGACCTCGAGTGACACGTAGCCGTCCACGCCCTGAGTGGCGTCCCATGTGGGCTTGAAGAGAGACGCGGCCCTGCGCAGATCGTCGATCGCAAGCTGGAAGAACAGCTCTTCGGTGGCCAGCCCGCGTTCGGAGAGCTGCCGCACCTGCTCGTCGTAGTCGGCGCTCCCGGTGATCGCCTTGTCGAAGATGGTCGGGTTTGAGGTCAGGCCGGTGACCGCGGCGCTTGCGATGTAACGCGCCAGGTCTCCGCTGTCCAGCAGCCCTCGCGTGATGTAGTCCAGCCACAGGCTCTGTCCCACCTCGTGCAGGCGCGTGGCCGCGTTCAAGCTTCGCAGCCTCTCGAACTCGAGTACCGCCGCCAGCCGCCGCGCATGGCGCTCCTCGCCGCTGAATCGAGCGCCCAGAAAGGCCTGTACCACCTCGACGGCGACGGCAGGACCCATGACCCGGGCACCCAGCGCGATCACGTTGCAGGAGTCGTGCTCGACCATTTGACCGGCTGTGTAGTGGTCGGTCCCGTAGGCGGCTCGGATCAGGGGCAGCTTGTTGGCAGCCACCGTGACGCCCGCCCCGCTGCCGCAGACCAGGATGCCTCGCTCGGCCCTGGCGGTGGCTATTGCGTCCCCTACCAATCGTGTGACCAGCGGATAGTCGACGGGCCGGCCATCAGACGGGCCGAGCAGGAGCGGCTCGTGTCCTGCGGCGGAGACGACGTCAGTCAGGACCTGGCGAAGGGGCAGGCCTGCGTGATCGGCCGCAATAGCGACGATCATCTCGACGCGCCGGCTGCAGTGGCCGCCGCCTCGTAAGCCTGGACCATACGGCCATAGTTGCCGGCGATCGTGGCGACCGCGTTCTGTGTCTCGGTCTGACCCGCAACCCAACTCTTCAGCGGGTCCCACCAGATTGTGCGGCCGACCGCAAAGCCGACGAATCCAGGCACCCCGGCACCCTGTCGCAACCAGTGCATGACGCGGGCCTCATCGGCGCCCCGGCCCAGGACGATGCAGCTCACATTGTCTCGGCCACCTGAACGGGCCTGTACCGACACTCGCTCGCAGTCCTCGCGCCGGTCGAGTCCCTCGATCTTCCAGATGTCCGGCTCGACATGTGCCGACTGGGACTCCTCGATCACCCGCACGACCAGCCCAGGCCTCACCTCGCGGTCGTAGCGGTCCTTGTCGCCATCGACCCGCTGCAGCTGCGCGGGCTCGGGCGGCACGAGCAGCTCGAAGAGAAACTTGCGGTCCTGGGCTCGCAACCACTCGGACAGCCGCCTGAGCCGCTCCAGCTGCCTCTGGTTCATGGCCTGGTCCCCCTCAGGGTTGTAGCGAACCAGGACTTTCGTGAAGTCGGGATCGAAGGCCTCTATATGGCTTCCGAAGTCCTCGCCAAACTCGAAATCGAACTCGTCCTGGCCACTCTTCTCGACGGGCATGGCGAGGGTGAGACCCTCTTTCTTGGCCGCCCGGGCGACATCGACTCCGAACTGCTCGTCGACGAGGAGCCCGGCCCATTGCCGGGGAGCGCCTTCCTCGATAGCCCGGCGGAGGCCCTCGAAGATGATCTGCTTGGACTGCCCGATCCGCGCTACCTCTTCCGAGGAAGGTGTGCCCTCCACGCCGAACAGGCCCTTCTGAAAGGACGCCCGGTGGTCGAAGGCCAGCATGTAGAGGTTCCGGTCATATCCAAGACTCATCACTCGTTCACTCCATAAAGGCCACTGCTCATCCGGCAACCTGCATCTTGCTGATGCTGGCCATCATCTGGCCGATTGCCTCCCTGGCTTCGGGGGTGGCCTGGCCTCGAATCTCGAGCGTCGTGCGCCGCCGCACGACGTCGTCAACAGTTATCGCCCATTCCTGTTCGACAGCATGAATCACCTGGCCCCAGACGTCGGTGCCCTCGGGATGGATCCGCTCCAGCCGTCCTGTGTGGAGGACCAGCGGCGCCTCGTCACCGTACAGGTGAGTCAGGTGTTTCCAGACATCGGGCGGCACCTCGGCGGGACGCGGAGGCAGCGGCCACGCACCCGGGAGAGGACTCGAGGTCAGCCGCGCCCGCCGGAAAGGCTCCAGTTGCTGCAGAACCTTGAGCGCGATCTGCCGGTGAGTGGTCAGCTTACCGCCAGCGACCGAGACCATGCCGGCCGGACCAACCCGGATCACCTCCTCACGGGGAGTCTTTGCAGTGCTGGTTTCGCTTCGAGCCAGCACCCGAAGACCGGCAAACGCATACCGGATTCGATCTCGGGCCAGCACCTCGGCGGGTAGGGACCTGGAAGCCTCGCTCAGTATCTCGTCGATGTCCTCAGGTTCGGCTCTGACTGCGGCCGGGTTACCCTCATAGTCCGTGTCGGTGGTTCCCAGCAGCAGCATCCCCTCCCAGGGAACGGCAAAGCTGACCCGCCCACCCTCCAGCGGCGTCGTTACGGCGGCCTGCCAGGGCGAGTCCCGAGGGGGCTCGAGGACGATATGCACTCCCTTGCTGAGCCGAGCCATCGGTCTCGCGCGCGCGTCCTCCATCAGGCGGATCGCGTCGACCCAGGGGCCTGCCGCGTTGATCACCGACCGGCAGCTGATCCTCATGTCTCCGGCGTGGGCGGCGACGATGCCGCCGCGACCCACATCGAGCGCGGTGACCTTCGTGTAGTTGAGCACCGCCGCGCCGGCTCGAGCGGCGGCCGTGACGGTGGCCAGGACCAGGCGCGAGTCGTGTGTCTGTGCGTCCTCGTAGACGCCGGCCGCCACCATCCCGTCAGTCTTGATCGAAGGCACCAGTTTGCGGGCTCCCTTGGGCCTCAGCATCCCGGCTCGGCTGTGGCGGAATCCCGACATCGCGGCGCAGGCGAGCATGCCGGCGGCGATCGCGGGGGCACTGTGCGGGCCACCCTTGTACACGGGCAGCACGAAGGTCAGCGGCGTGACCAGATGAGGAGCGAGACGGTCCAGAAGCGCGCGGCGCTCGGCATGGGCCTCCCGGACCAGCTTGAAGTCGTACATCTGGAGGTAGCGCAGTCCGCCGTGGATCAGCTTGGAGGAGGCGCTCGAGGTGGCGCCGCCAAAGTCGCCGGCGTCCACCATGGCGACCCTGGCTCCGTTCATCGTCGCCTCGAGGGCGATGCGGGCGCCCATCACACCCCCTCCGATCACCAGCAGGTCGAACGTCTCCGACTCCAGGCGCTCCAGCGTTCGCTCGCGATCGGCAAGGTCCCCGAGCACCCGCGCGGCCGGACCTCCGTTTTGCCTTCTCCGTCTTCCGTCGGCCATCACGTCCTCAGTTCCGAGCCTTGAGGCGGAGTTTCAGAAAGACAGAGACCATCAGCGTCAGTGCTGTGCGGCCCGCGTCAGCATGAGTACTAACAGGACCTCTCCCCAGTCCGAGGCCTCAACGGCTTGCAGAATCGTGCCGTTGCTGCAAGGCTATTCAGGTCACTCTAGTCGCGGCAAGACGAGGAGTCAAGGAGGTCAAGGCGTCTCTCATGACCACAATCGCAATTCTTGGTTCGGGCATCATGGGGTCGGCGCTGAGCGTTCCCCTGGCCGACAACGGGCACGACGTGCGGTTGGTCGGCACTCATCTGGACAGGGAGATAATCGACAGCGTCAAGGCGACCGGTGTCCACCCAGGCCTTCAGGTCAAGCTGCCTGATACGGTCCGCCCCTATCAACTGGAGGACGCCGAGGCCGCCTTCCAGGGAGCCGAGGTAGTCCTTTCCGGGGTCAACTCCTTTGGCGTGAGCTGGGCCGGTGAGCAGCTCGCACGCCTGCTCCAGCCTGGCATGCAGGTGATAGCGATCGCCAAGGGAATGCAGGCCAATGAGCAAGGCGATCTCCGCATCCTGCCCGAGGTCCTGATGGAACAGGTGCCGGCCGACCTGCGCCAAAGAGTTTCGTGGTCGGCCATCGTGGGTCCGTCAATCGCCGGTGAGGTGGCCGTCCGCCGGCATACCTGCGTCATTTTCGCCGGGCGCGACCAGGCGGCGCTGGATCGGCTGGCCGCCACTTTCCGCACCGATCACTACCACGTCTGGACGTCCACGGATTTTGTGGGCTCGGAGATCTGTGCGGCGATGAAGAACTGCTACGCGCTGAGCGTGGGCTTCGCTGAGGGTACCCTCGAGCGGCAGGGTGAGAGCGACAGTCCGTATCGCGCACAAAACTACGAGGCGTCGCTGTTCGGACAGGGTGCGATAGAGATAGGTCAGATGCTGCGCCTGCTCGGAGGACGGCCCGAGACCGCCTATGGGTTGGCCGGAGTTGGGGATATGTACGTGACCAGCGCCGGTGGCCGCAACGTCCGCGTCGGTCGCTTGATCGGGACCGGCCTGACCTTCTCGCAAGCGCATGAGCGGCTGGGCCGCCACGTCACGCTGGAGGGTGCGGCGGCGATTCGCGTGATCGGCGCCGCCATCGTCAAGCTCACCGAACGGGGCGTCGTAGCACCGACCGACTTCCCGCTGATGCGAGCACTGTACGAAGTGATCGGCAAGGATAGGCAGCTCGAGATTCCCTGGTCCAGCCTGTTCGGCGGGGAACCGCTGGCCGGCCGGCAGCTCGAGAGTCCGGCCGACAAGCCGCGTTAGAGGGAGGCGGTCCGCTCAGGAGGCATCGCCAAACAGCTCGCCGCTGCCGGTTCATTGAATCGGGGACTCGTCAGATCAAGCGCCGTGGGCGCGAGCGCCAATCCTCTCCTCGGACCGCCCAGATCAGGTCTCGCCCAGTCTCGGCTGCTGCGTGAGGTTCCTTGTCGACGGTGCCGACCAGCTTGTAGCCAAGCTTGCGGGGAACCGCCGCGGAGGCCTGGTTGGCCTCGTCGCATCGGATCTCCACCCGCACCACTCCAGCCAGCGCTAACGCTGCGCCGGTCAATCTCGCCGAACCCTCCGTCGCGTACCCCTGTCGGACCTGCGTCGCCGCAATCCAGTAGCCGATCTCCATCGTGCCCGCACTCTCGTGCGTGTGCAGCCCCATGCCTCCGATGGGCTCACCATCAGGCAGCGTCACCGCGTAGCCGAAGCCGGTTCGCTCCACCCAGGCCTGCTGCGCGCGGCTGAGAAACGCCCGCTGTGATTCCACTGTTGGGCGTGCCTCCGCCCAAGGCATCCAGGGACGAAGGTGCTCCATGTTGTCGGCGACCAACCGCACCAGCAGCTCGGCGTCGGCGATCCGCCAGCGCCGAAGCCCGATCCGTCCGGCCTCCAGCTCCTCGGGGGGTGCCTCTTCGAGCCACAGATCCACGCCGCCAAGTGTCATTGATCCGCTTGGTCGTCGTCACGGCCGCCGCCCGGCCCTTTACGCGGTATCGGCGCCCGGCGCCCGGCTACCATTGGGCAGCTGATGACACAGAACGCGACCGGCAACTCGAGCGACGGATTCCCAACCGAAGGTATGGAGTTGACCCATCTCCTGGTCGTGAGCGACGTGGAGCGCTCGAGCACTTTCTACCGTGACGTGCTCGGTGCAGAGCTCTACCGAGAGTACGGCGGCACCTCTGCAGTTTTTCGGCTTCTCGGGACCTGGCTCCTTCTGGTGACCGGCGGTGGCCCGACGCAGGACAAGCCCGACATCGTCTTCGCCCCGCCGCCCGACCCTCACACCGTCAGCCACGAAATGACTTTCCGGGTGCCTGACTGCCACGCCGCGTACGCGGTGCTCCGCTCGCGTGGGGCCGAGTTCGTAACGCCGCCGGTGGAGTCCGCGTGGGAGGTTCGCTGCTTTTTTCACGACCCGGACGGGCACCTGCTCGAGATCAGCGAGGCAAGGGGCGGCTGAACAGCGACCAGGCCGCCGGCGTTCGCCGATCCGCCCAGCCGCGATCATCGCGGCAACTGCGCAGCCGCGGCTCCCGGCCTCGATAGCTAAGTCCTCACCTCCGACTCGCGGTATTCGGCAGGCTCCGGCTCTGGAGCGACCGTGCGGAAGCTGCGCTTCTGGACCAGGGTGTACGCACGCTCATACCCATCGGCCATTCGTTCAGCCGGAAGCCATGGTGCACAGTGGCCACCCAGTTCAGCCCCAGGTCCGCTACAGGCGCACGCTGAGCGTCGGTGATCGACACCAGGGGCTGCTCTGGATGCATCGTGAAGAGCGGTCGCAACTCGGGCAGATCGAGGCGCCCGCGAAGGGTGGTCACAAGTGGAGCCCGTAGCCGGTGCACGACCCAGGGCAAGTAGTCCACGTGGGAGTGGATCACGTCGAACTCGGCAGACCGGCGTATCACCTCCTCGACCTGCAGGACGCGGTAGGCGAGCGGATCGGTGGTGTGCATCTCCCAAAGTGGCCGGGGGCAGATGGCCGCCAGCTCACCCGGCCACTCGGAGGTGCCAGCACCGAAGAGGACCAGTTCGTGCCGTCCTGGTCGGCTGAGCTCCTCGCCAAGGGCGAGCATCACCCGCTCGGTGCCGCCGTACTCTCGCGGCGGGACACGAAGGAACAGCGGAGCGACCTGTGCGATTCGCATCGCAGTCACCTCCTGTTGATCAACCGGTCGGTGGCGGCCTCGATAGAAGTGATGGCAAGGTGTGGCGTACGCTCGACGTCCGTTGTCGATCCAGAACCCTGCTGTGATTCAGTGGCGCCCGGGCCATCACCAACCCAATTTCAAGGCCAGAAACGCGAAGCACAGTGGAATTCTTCAGGC
>CATPBP010000061.1 GCA_955652675.1 Candidatus Dormiibacterota bacterium | reverse complement strand
GAGAGCGGAGAGCGGAGAGCGGAGAGCGGAGAGCGGAGAGCGCATCGGAGTCGTAACTCGGTTGGCCCGCCAGGTCGGCGGGGCCGCCGAGACCCTGCGGCGTAGCCGTTGAGAAACACCAGGCGGCAGCATCGGTTCTGGCTGGTATGGTGAGTGACAGCGACACCCGTCACTGCGCTTCGTACCCGCCTTCCACGAACGTGCTGGCCTCTGCTGCTACCGCACTCCGCCCGACGATCTGGAAGGCAAGGGTTGAAGTATGCAGAGCTCGACGACTCGCAAGGTGAGGTCTTGGACCATCTGCCCGGCGAGCCCGACGGCAGCAGAGAGCCCGCCGAGGTCAAGCACTGGCAACTCGTCCTTGGTGAACTGGTGATGGCGTTCGATGAGCTGTTGGATCAGCTGCCTGCCACTGAGATACTCAGCAGCCGCCGGCTTCCGGCACTCCGCCACGAACTCATAGGCCGACTGGCGCACTGGACCCAGCGCCAGTGGCGGTTGGAACTCCTGTGACAGTCTGGGACAAGCTGATGGCGCAGGCCTCCGGCCGACGGGCCGCCCAGCTGCGCCAGTCGGAGCTGAACGAGCGCCGGCGCCAGCTTCTGCTGCGGTTGCTCGTGGCTCGAGACGAGCTCGGCCGCTGGCCGGCACCACGGGACTGGGATCATGCAGGCGCTGACCATCTCTCTTCTCGGGCTTACAGCCGGAACTTCGGCAGCTGGTCGGGGGCGCGCCGGGCGGCCGCCCGGCTCGAGTCACAAGGGGGTGCCTCAGTTGCCCCCGTGTATTTGTGGGGATGGCTCTAGGAGGGTCAGGTCAAAAGGCCTGCAGATGGAACCGAACGAGCACAGCAGCTCCAACTCGAAGCGGCGCCTAAGCATTCGTCAATCAGCTGCGTCTCCACACCCAGCTGCTCCAGCAGCCGCGGGCGAAATCAGTCATCGGAAAGCTGGCCCGGAGGCCCGGCAGTGCGCGATGCGCCAATCGAGCTAAAGGGCTCATCGATCGAAGGCCCCCGCCGGTGCTCGACTACGAGTGCGCGGTGGTCAGGCAGTGGTCAAGGGCGGCGGACTCCGAGTGGCTTGGGGCGTTCTCCCACCAGTAGGCGACGCGGCCACCCACGGCGGTCTTCACCGGCTGGGCGGGGAGCGGCGCCGGCCGCTCTTCCCGGCCCGCGAAGAGAATGACCGCCCGGCCCTGGGAGAAGTTCGCCACCAGCACACCCCTGGCCCTGGCGGCGTACTCGGCCGGCCGCGGGTAGCTCGCGAGCCCACCGGCCCGCTCGACGCACTGGCCTACGGCCTGCGGCGTGTCGTTCTCGTCGACCAGGAAGCAGGCCGTCGGCAGCTGCAGCAGGGCTAGCAGGACCAGTCCGCGACAGAGCAAGCGGCGCACCATTTCAGGCACTCCTCCTCAGGAGCCGGCGCCGCACGGTGCCGCCAACCACGGCCGCGACCATGGCCGGAACCACCAGAACGAAGAGGCTGACCGCGCCAGGAACACCCGACGGCTCGGGCTGGTAGGGCAGGCGCACCCCGAGCAGCAGGTAGCCGAGGTGGAGCAGGGCGACCGCGCTGCCAAGGATCAGCCCCGTGGCAAGACGGGCCCCCGGGAGGGCAAAACCGAGGCAGCCGGCCGTGAGCAGCAACGCCAGCATCGTGGCCTGGTTGGCGACGTCGGAGGGCGACCAGTCGAGGAAGCCCAGCAGCGCGATCGATCCTGCCACGTAGGACAGCCAGACGGCGGTGCTCCTCCTCCACGCCCGTAGCCCCAGCGTGGTCCCGAGCGCGCCCAGCGTCCAGGACATCAGCTCGCCGGAGGCCTCGACCGCGTCCAGCTCGGCGACCATGGCTCGCCCCCACGCCTCACGGCCCGGTGGCAGCCCGGAGACCGCCGCGCCGAGGAGCATCCGGGCCAGTCGCGGCGCCAGGCCCCGGGCCTGCTCGCTCACCCGGCGATCCCCAACGCGCGCCGTCTCCCGCCAGCGGTCCCGTCCGTCCCGTGACCGCTCTCCTCCAGCAGCGCCAGGTGGGCCCCTCCTGCCGAGGTCAGGCGATAGAGGTGGCGGGGCGGCCGGCCACGCGGCGGCTCGCTCTCCCAGTCGGTCTCCAGCAGCCCGCGGTCTGCCAGCCGGATCAGGATCGGGTACAGCGAGCCCGACTTGAGCCCGGTCTCCTTGCCGAGGTCATAGCCATATCGCCAGCGCTGGCCCTCGCGACCGAGGGCCACGAGCAGCCTGATCGTCTGGGCCGACCTGTCCGAGCGGCGAGGCATGTCAGATAGTCTACATATATAGTTTTTTCTGTGCAAGACAAGCAACCGCTCCCGCCCGGGCTGAAGGAGCTCAGCGGCCCTGGTCGGCGCGACCCGCTCGAGGCCGCCCTACCGAGCTGCCAGCCTGCCACCCGCTGCCGCTCCGGCGAGCGCCCCGGTCGGGGCGCCACTGCGCGGCGCTATTTCAGGTCGAACCTGAGCGCAGCTGCCGTCTCGGATTCATGTACCTTGACCGGGCGCCATGCCTGACGGCCCGCGTGCCGATGTGTCGGAGCCACGCCTGCCGGCGTCCTTCAGAGAGCGGGGCCGGGAGATCTCTCGGCTGGAGGGCTTCAGCGACTGCGCCTTCGGGTTCGCGATAACCCTCCTCGTCGTGTCGCTCGACGTGCCAAGCAAGTTCAGCGTCCTGCTGGATCTGCTGCGAGGCTTTCCGACTTTCGCGGTGTCCTTCGCGATCATCGCAGGCATCTGGTTCGCCCAGTACCGCTTCTTTCGCCGCTACGGCGTGGAGGACACCATCACAGTGCTGCTCACCCTGACGCTGCTGTTCGTGGTGCTCTTCTACGTCTATCCACTCAAATTCGTCTTTCGCCTCGCCTTCAATGCAAGCCCCGGCGCCATCGCTGACCGCGACGTCCCCCTTCTCTTCACAATCTACGGCTTGGGTTTCACCGCTGTCTGGGCCGTGCTCGGACTCCTCTATGTCAACGTCTACAGGCAGAGGCGCAAACTCGAACTGACGGCCTGGGAGACGTTCATAACTCGCACATCGGCGATCCAGCACCTGTCGATCAGCGCGTTCGGGCTGTTGTCCGCAGGTGTGAGCTACCTGGTGCCTGCACCGTTCACTGCCCCCTTCGCCGGCTTTGCGTACTTCCTCATATTCATCCCACTGACTGTTTTCAGCCGCGTCCGGCGCCGCGCCCGGCAACACTTCCCGGCAGAGCCAGCTGCCTGAGGCGTCAGGCGGGTGCGCCTGGCTTCCAGAATGCTGCGCCGCATGCGCTGAGCGGGCAATCCGCGATACCCCCCTGGGTTCTATCAATCGGGACTCAACGGCGGTCCCAGGAGAGTCATGTCATGTTTCGCGAAGACTTCTGCGATTGCCTTTGGATCCGGGGCGCTGCTCCGCGAGACCGGCCCCAGTTCCTCATAGAACTTGTGTCCGCCACCGGGGGTGTAGACGACGATGATCTCTCCCGGCTCATCGGTCAGGTTCATGAAGGCGTGCGGGACTTTTGACGGGAGATAGGCAAAGGCGCCTTCCTCGCAGTGGAAGACATCTTCGCCAACTCTGATCTTGTACCGTCCCTTCAGAACGTGGATCGCCTCCTCCTGCTTTTCGTGGACGTGTAGAGGCGGACCTCCTCTCGGTGCGACCTGCACGATGAAATAGTCGAAGGCGCCACCAGTATCGTCGCCTGTGACCTTGAAGACGAGATCCCGGCCAGGGCCGGACTGGAGCCTCAAGCCCTCCCCCGGGGCTAGAACCTTGTGCTGCTTTGTCGCCTGCACCATCGTTCATCCTCCCTTGTGACGCGATGTCCCGCAGACGGTCTCCAACGCCATATCGCCGGAGGTCGTCCCGGGCGCGGTGCATCCGCACCGGGTCGTCGTGGTTCTTTACGCGATGCCGCCCAGTAGGCCTCCTCGACGGCTAATTAGGAGCCTAATTGATAGGCCCCTAACTGTCAAGCTATGATGAGACTATGAACGAGACGGCACCGGTCCGCGTCGGGCCGGATTTCGAAGGCCTCTATCCAGGAGCCAGCCGAGAAGCAACCGAGTGTGCCATGAACCTGGTCAAGACCGGAGAGATGGTCCTGGGCCGGGTGGCCGAGTTGGTCCGACCATTCGGTTTGAGCCCCGCGGGCGGCTTGATCCTGAGCATGCTGAGCGATGCGCCAGAACCACTGGGACCTCGGCAGATCCGCGAGCGCCTGCTGGTGACCGGGCCTACCGTTACGGGGCTCCTGGACTCGCTCGAGCGGCTGGGCCTGGTGCGGCGGATGGCACACCCCAACGACCGGCGGCGCCACTTGGTCGAGGTCACGGACCATGGCCGCCAGGTGGCGCGTGACTTCCGGCCGGTCGTGCACAGGGCCCAGAGACCGTGGCTGGACTGCCTGGACATGTCCGAGCAGCGGCACCTGGTCGACCTTCTCGGGCGGATTCAGTCACACCTGACCAGGGCCCAGCCGGCCGAGCCAGCCTGATCGGACTCCTCACACAGGCCGCTGGGGCCAGACTCGAAGGTCTCGCCGCATCGCCGGGCCAGTACACGGGGCCATTGCGCTTACTCACAGCTCAGATCCTCCCCCGCAAGCTCTCTGGCAGCCGGCGAGGACTGCTGAGCGAGTACCAGCGACCGAGGATCCTCTAACGACGCTCGCGCCACGACAAGCGTGGTGAACCTCGTGGCATGTGGCGCTCCAAAAGTTGTCCACCCCACACATTTCGCCAGCCCCGAAAGGATGGAACTGGGTGTATAATGACAGCGACTCGCAATATTGGCTTAGAGGGAAATGGAAGCTGCTGTCATGAAAGGTCGCGACACGCGCCGGTGGTGGGCATTGGGCGCCATCACTCTTGCTGTCATGGCCGCCGGCCTGGACGCCACGGTGCTGAGCCTGGCATTGCCGACGCTGACCACCGCTTTGCACGCCTCGGAGTCTCAACTCCAGTGGTTCGTCACTGGATACACCCTCGCGCTCGCCGTGGCGATGCTCCCCTCGGGACTTCTCGGAGATCGGTTCGGCAGGAAGCGGGTGATGCTCGCGGCGCTCGCGCTCTTCGGACTGGGCTCGGTCGTATGCGCATTTTCGACTTCCCCCGAGGAACTGATCGCGGCTCGCGTCGAGCTGGGCCTGGCAGGAGCCGCCCTGACCGTGATGGCGCTGTCCGCGGTCACGGTGCTGTTCCCCGAGAGCGAGAGGCCAAGGGCGGTCGGAATCTGGTCCGCGGCCAATTTCCTGGCGCTGCCGCTGGGCCCGATACTCGGTGGCTGGATGCTGGCCAACTTCTGGTGGGGCTGGGTGTTTCTCATCAACGTCCCGGTCGTGCTGGTCGGCCTGATCGCGATCGTTCTGCTCATGCCGGAGTCTCGTAGTGCCGAGCGCCCCGGGCTGGACGTCATCGGCCTGATTACCTCCAGCGCCGGGCTCTCCTCGCTCATGTACGGCCTGATCCAGGCTGGCGAGAACGGCTGGGGCAGCGCCAGTGCAATCGCGCCGATGGTCGCCGCCGCGGCACTCCTTGCCGCCTTCGTTGTCTGGGAGGCGCGGCTCACAGATCGGCCAGGCGGAAAGCCTCTCATCGACATCGGGCTCTTCCGTTCTGGCCCCTTCACCTGGGGCATCGTCCTCGCCGGGTTCGCTGTCTTCGGCCTATTCGGCGCGCTGTTCGGGCTGCCGCAGTATTTCCAGGCGGTGTTGGGAACCGACGCCCAGGGCTCCGGTCTGCGGCTGCTGCCGCTGATCGGTGGCATGGTCGCCGGCGCCGTTCCCGCTGATCGGATCGCTGCCAGGATCGGCCCCAAGTTCACGGCCGCAATCGGATTCATTGTGCTGTCGATCGGCATGGCTGCAGGGGGGACCATGACGGCGGCCACGGGTGACGGCTTCATCGCGGCCTGGACCTTCACGGTCGGAGTGGGGGCGGGGATCTCTCTGTCCACCGCGGCGGCAGCCGCCCTGAACCAGCTTTCGGCCCAGCGGAGCGGAGTGGGCTCCGCCCTGATGCAGACGGTGACGAAGCTCGGGCCGGCCTTTGGAGCGGCAATCCTGGGATCGGTCCTCAACTCCACTTACCAGGCGCAGCTGCACCTCAACGGCCTGCCGGGGCCGGCCGCGGATGCGGTCAGGAGAAGCGTCTTCGCCGGCCTCGCGGTGGCTCACCAGCTTCGCTCGGCCGCGCTCCTGGACGCGGTGAGAACGGCCTTTGTGGCGGGCATGGACAGTGGGCTTCGAGTTTCGGCCGCGATCGCCTTGGCCGGCGCGGTGCTCGCGCTTGCCTTCCTGCCGCGGCGAGCTGCCGCGGTCTCGCGGGTTGAGGCTCAGGTTGCGAGTGGCGAGTATGGACCAGTTGCTTGAGACTGATCGACCCCGACCAGGACTGCGAGAACGCAAGAAGGCCAGGACGCGGGCCGCCCTCCAGGAGCACGCACTGCGATTGTTCAGAGAGCGGGGCTACGAAGCGACCACCGTCGACGAGATCGCCGATGCCGCCGAGGTCTCGCCCAGCACCTTCTTTCGCTACTTCCCGACCAAGGAGGACGTCGTGCTCTACGACGCCCTCGACCCGCTCCTGTTGGAAGCATTCGAAGCTCAACCCGCCGGCCTGAGCCCGGTCGGCGCCCTCCGCGCCACGATGCGCGAGGTGTTTGGCGGAGCACCCGCCGATGTTCTCGCGCAGCAGGACGAGAGAGCGGCGTTGATCTTCGCCGTCCCGGAGCTTCGAATGCGGATGCTCGACGAATTCGCCCGATCGATGCTTCTTTTCGCGGATGTCGTCGCCAAGCGAGCCGGAAGGCGGCCGGACGACCTCGCGGTTCGGGCACTGGTCGGAGCTGTCGTAGGGGTGGGGATCGCCACCTGGGTCAACGCCCGCGGGTCGCAGGCTTCCGATTACCTCCGCCGTATGGACGAGGGTCTGGCTGAGCTGGAAGCGGGATTTCCCACCTTGAGCCGGCCCTGACCTCATCGAAGCCACCGGTCAGCATGCGCCCCTTGGCGCCGCGAATCCAAAGCGGCCGACGGGGTGCTGACCACATCCCGTGACAGCCCTGCCGCAGCTAGCCTCTGATTACGACAGGAGGTGGAAATGAGCTTGGACGAGTTCAGCCGGGTCGAGTTGCTCTTCGGGCGGTCGCCGGTGCACCGGCTTAGGCGCCTCAGCGAGTATCTCGGCGACCAAGTCGAGATCTGGGCGAAGCGCGAGGATTGCAACTCCGGGCTCGCCTACGGCGGCAACAAGGTCCGCAAGCTGGAATATCTCGCCGCCGACGCGCTCGCACAGGGCTACGACACGCTCGTCTCGATCGGCGGCGTCCAGTCGAACCACACCCGCCAGGTCGCTGCCGTCGCGGCCCACCTCGGTCTCGGCTGCGTGCTGGTGCAAGAGCACTGGGTCGACTGGCCGGACGTGGTGTATGACAAGGTCGGCAACATCCTTCTGTCTCGGATCATGGGCGCGGACGTGCGCCTTCATCCGGCCACCTTCGACATCGGCTTCCGGCCGAGCTGGGAGGAGGCCCTCGCTTCGGTCGAAGCGCGCGGCGGCAAGCCGTACCCCATCCCGGCCGGCGCGTCTGATCACCCGCTCGGCGGCCTCGGCTTTGCGCGCTGGGCCGACGAGGTCGCCGAGCAGGAGGACGAACTCGGCATCTTCTTCGACACGATCGTCGTGTGCTCGGTCACCGGCTCAACGCAAGCTGGGATGATCGCCGGCTTCGCTGCGCAAGAGCGGCCGCGCCGAGTCCTCGGCATCGACGCTTCCGCGACCGCCGACCAGACGCGCGACCAGATCACGCGGATCGCGCAGCGGACGGCGGCGGCGATCGGCATCGGTCGCGATCTCGAAGAGGACGAGATCGTCCTCCTCGACGGTTGGCACGCCGGCACCTACGGCATTCCTGACTCGAAGACGATCGACGCCATTCAGCTTTGTGCTCGCCTGGAGGGAGTGCTTACCGACCCGGTCTACGAGGGGAAATCGATGGCGGCTCTCATCGACCTCATCCGGTCCAACCACATCGGGCCGGGGTCAAGGGTGCTCTACGCCCATCTTGGGGGCCAACCCGCGCTCAACGCATACGCTGGTGCCTTTTCCTAGAGAGCCGACTCTCGTGCCCCGCCGTCACCCCCTGGCGGAGCGCTCGGTCACGGTGACGTGTTGCTTGGTCATAGCGGAGCGGAAGATCGGCGAGAAAGTCCGCCAAGCCCGGATCCACCGGTTCGCGGCGAGCGAGTTGGTGTCCAGGTGCGCCAGATCGTGGGTCGGCGCCGAGCACCGGAGTGAGCGAAGCCTTAGCTCCGTGAACGAGGAGCGCAGAAGCCAGCCCGCGAGATGGTGTGCATGGGCGCCAGGGCGCCGTCGTGGATCGGTGGATCCGGGCTAAGGCAGACTGTCATCAACTTGCCAGGCTAGCGTCTTCCCGCTGAGCGCATCGACCTCAACCAGCGCTTTGTAGCCCTCCGTCCGAGATGGTGTTTCGACTTGCACTGCCCAGACCGGCGCGGGCGGGCACTCAGTTCCCAAGCGCCTCAATCCTCGTTCGAGAAACTCAGACGGGCAAGCGACCGCAGATGATCCAAACCGGCGAGAGCCTGCCGAGTCGGAAACGATCGATGAGATTGGATGAAAGGCGGAGTGCGTCACCACCCACGTCCGAGAGGTGCCGTGTGATTTAGCCATAGTCGACACTGCGACGGCTTCGGCCTGTCGCCCCGGAATGACGGGACCCAGCTTGACTCCCCCGATCGGGGTGGTCGCGACGGCCATGTACCAATAGCCGGCAACTACAAATGGCATTACAACCATGATCACCAGTCGGTACTTAAATGCGTGGGAGCTGGTTAGGGCAGTCCGACCCCTAGTCCGACCCCTAGGGACTAACATGCCAAGATAAGTCACCACCTTCGAACGGCCGAGTCCGCGTTCTAGTCTGATCGTACGACGACGGTCGCCAGGACGGCGGCCTCCTGCAAATGGCCCTGGGCTTCCAGCCACGCCCGATGAAGTGGCCGGCCTGGGACGTCAGCTCAGTGCACGCCGATCCAGCCATACAAGCAGGCGGGTTCGCAGGGCCGGATGTTGCCCGGGTAACGCCTCTCGGATGGCGAGCCGCGCTCTGCGCCCATCGAGCACGAGGTCGCCGAAGTGATTCTCGAACCAGGGCCCATGAGTGATCCGCCAGCTAACCGGCAAGGGCGGGCAACCCGCCAGCCGGGCCAGAGCTCGCGCAATCAGCGTGCCGGTCGGGCTCAGGCCCAACTTCAGCACGCGCAGCTTGCCGCCCTGTAGCAGATTCCGCAGCGGAGAGCAGACCAGCTGATAGATCGGCGCTTGCGATCCCGGTCTGTCGACCTGAGCTACATAGCCGAAGTGAACGTCACCGCCGAGGCAGCTGATTGTGGCGGGTGTCCAACCGTGCTCGCCCGAAGCGGTTTCCAAGAGCAGGCGAGCCAGGTGAGCGAAGCTGCGCTGGAATGCGGCCCAATGCTCAAGGTCCAGGGCCTGACGTACCGTTTCGGCGAAGCCAACCACACGCCTACCCCACGCTCCGTCGGTGACCCGCTCGTTCCATGCCTCCAGGTCGTGGAGCGAGCGCGGCAGGAAGATGGGCAAGGTGCTGGCCACCAGCATGTGATCGACTTCTCGCTTGAGGTTCTCCTCGAGCCAGCTCCACTCCGCTGCGTCGAGCATGTCGCGCTGCCCTGGTTCAAGTACGCGGCCGGCCCGGGAGTCGATCACCAGCAGCCGGGTGCGCCCAAGATCGCGCCGGTAGCTCCAGCGCCTGACCTCGGGGTGATGATGAGCTTGTTCAGCGAATTCACGCAGCACAGGTGCGGCGTCACCTTGGTGGAGCTGAAGGCGGTCCAGCAGTCCTTCGTCCGCAAGCGCCTGCGGGTCCAGGTTGCCCGCGTGCTGATAGATCCAATAACTCATGAATGCAGACACCATGCGCTCGTGCCACCACGGAACTTGTTCCATGCGCCGCCGCCACGCAAGCGACGTGTTCCAGTCGTCATGCACGTCATGGTCGTCGAAGATCATGGAATTCGAGACTGTTGAAAGCAGCCAGCGCAACGTTGGCTCACTCCACGAGGTCTTATAGAGCTGTGTGAATTCCTCGAAGTCCACCACCTCGTTCTCGGGCCCGGGCACACGCCGGCGCCTCTGGTGCACGTACTCACGCATGGACAGGGGTAGCTCGTCGCTGTACACCTGGTCTCCAAGGTGCAGGATGAGGTCCGGGCGCTGATCCGGCGGCAGGTGACGTAGATGCTCGCCGAAGGCGGTGAGGGCGTCGACTCCACGTCCCACGTCGTGCTGCTGAGGAGCGAGGGTGAAGGGTTGTGAGTGCGGGTAGGCGAGGCGGCAGGACCCGAAGATCAGCCGGACGGGACCCCCATCGCTCAAGGTGGCTATTGCACTGCGTGGGTACTCGGCGCTCGGGTCGGGCCAGACAGTGTCACCGTCGAGCTCGACGGTGTACTCATACCGTTCACCCGAAGCAAGCCCTTCGACCGTGACGAGGCCGTAGTGGTGGTTGGAGATCTCGAAGGTCCGGGCTTTGCTACCCAGGATCCGCACCGTGCAGGACCGGTCTGTCTCGACCCACACCGTCGCATCGTGCAGTCCAACGTGTCTGAGCACCGGTCCCAACACCAGGCTGGCCACCACGCATGCAGCGTACTCACTCAAGGGGAGACCATGCCGTGAACGCCAAGGTCATCGTGGGTGCGAGGGTGAGGAGGCAGGGTGTCTCAACCCATTTCGGAGCGCGGTTGGCTGCCAAAGGCAGCTATCCCTGAACTGGGAGCCGAAGGCCTCTCGATGATCCACGCGGGACGCCGTGAGGTGAGGTCAAGGGCGGAGGCAGATGGGCGCGTAACCCAAGGGTGTATTCGCCCAAGCGCGGAGATTCTCGATTGAAGGCTTCATCACCTCTCACCTCGCTGCGACAGGCCGGCATCGCCGCGGCGCTCTCATTGGCCGTGGCCGCCGTCGGATCGCTTATCTGGAGCGCGCTGCTGGTGAGCAACGCCAGGACCACACCTGCGGTGCCGTGGTCTGTCCCCGCCATGGCGCTCGTGCTCGTGGTGTATTGGTGGTATCTCAGCGGCCACGGTTGGCCGAGCCGCACCCAGCCAGCCCGCGCTGCCCTCTTGCGGGCCCGCCGCGTCCCCATCCGGGTCTTTGGCTGGTCGTTCCTGGCGGGAGGATTCTCGCTGGTGGCGCTTGTGGGGTTGTGGATTGTCCTGGTCGAGCTGACCGGCAACGGCGGGAATCCGACCATCTCGGGCATTGCTGGATACCCAGCGATCTTCGTCGCCCTCGCTATCGCGATGGGCTCGCTGGTATCGCCGCTCACGGAGGAGGCGGCATTCCGAGGCTATGCCCAGGTCCTGCTCGAACGCCGGTTCTCCGCCGTGGTCGCGGTCGTGATCTCGTCGCTGTTCTTTGCCGCATGGCATGGCCCCACGCAGGGATTCTTCTGGTCGAAGCTGCTGTTCTTCTTCGCGGTGGGGCTCGTGTTCGGAAGCATCGCCTACCTCACGAACTCGACCCTGCCTGCGCTCCCTGTCCACGTCGTGGGCGACGTTCTCTTCTTCACCCTCATCTGGCCGCATGACTTCGGCCGACCGCTCGTGTGGACCCACGGCGCGGACGCGACGTTCTGGCTCGAAGCTGGACAAACGGTGGTTTTCGCCGCCCTGGCCGTCATTGCATTGCGCCGGCTCCGAAACGTCAACCGGCAGGCGCTGAGGCCGATCGCCCAGCCGTCCTGGGGTGCGTCAGAGTGAGGAGGTCACAACGCCGGCTAGCTCTATCCATCGTTCCCCTCCGACAGCGATCTCGGATTGCTGGTTCCGATGTCGAGGCCTACGAAGACGCTCACGTCTTCATACGCTCCGCCTCATGGCGCGACACCACCCTGGCCTCGAAGTCGTCGGTCATGCCCAGGGCTTTGTAGACGGCGCTGTAGCCCCCGACCGCGTCGGCCCGGCCCCGGGTCTCCTTCAGTGTGTTCCTGTCGATTCTGGAGGCGAGATCCCAGATGAACTCCCACTGCAGTATCGAGCGCCGAACGGCCGCGATCTGGTCCTCAGTGTAGGGATAGAGATCGAAGCCGACGATCTCGCCCTGGTTGCCGTATGCGACGTCCTGCAGCACAAGCGCGAGCTCCACGGTCTGGAGGAAGAAGTTGGTGCCAACCATGTTGTCGTCGTCGAACGTGCCCCACCCGTCGTTGCCATGCTGGTGCCCCAGCCGTCCTTCCGAGGCCAGTAGCTCGGCGTACTCAGCCAGGTTCTCACCGTTCATGATCAGGTGCTGCCAGTCCATGTTTATCTGAAGGTTCGAGGCCTCGACGCCGCGAGCCTTCACCTTCTGGATCGTGAAGAGGGCCATACCCATATTGCGCATCAGAATCTTCATCGCGGGCTCGCTGTTCTTGTGCTCGAGGAAGATCTTGACTCCCCGCTCCGCGGCGTGGGCGGTGACCTCGGCGATGCCGTCTATGAAATGTCCCCAGGTCTCCGCGTAGCGGCGCTGGAAGGGATAGTTGTACCCCTCGGCACCCGGCCAGATGACAAAGTTGGCGCCGATCCGAGCGGCCAGATCGACACCCCGCAGGTTGGCCTCCAGCGCACGCTGCCTCAACCTGGCGTCAGGGTTGACCAGCGAGCCGAGGCCATAACTCGGGTCGACGTGAAGCCCCGACGGCACCACGGGCAGCTGCATGCCGTACTCCTTCAGCACGTCGAGGATCTGTTCGACGTTTTCCTCGTTCACCTCACCCGGATAGTGGTACTCGAGTCCATCCAGGATGTCGTGAAGGCCATCGGCGACCCGCCTCGTCTTGTCCACCATGGACTCCCCGCTGACCTCCGGGTGATAACCGGCCGGCACGAAGCGAGTAGCGCTTGGTCCGAAAGCCCAGATCCCGACCGAGTTCCTCAGCATCTTTCCATCTCCTCTTCAGGCTGTCCCCCGAACTCCCCTTGGTGCCGACGAGCACGGCGTCCGCTTCCTAAAGGCCGAAGACTCGCCAGGGTCACCGTCACCCTGCCCTCCTCCGTGGGAGCCGACCAGCTCTTCGAGGGCGCCGACCTCGGGCATCGGAGCGAGGGATACGCTTCCCAAGGATCCCATGTCCCCCGCTGAGCCCCTATCGACTCCGGCCAACGCCCCCGAGGCTGTGCTCCGGGTCACCACCCTGGAGCTCTTCTTCGACCTCGTCTTCGTCTTTGCCGTCACCCAGCTCACCGGCGTGCTCGTCCGGGAGCTCTCACCACTGGGGCTCTTTCGCGTCGTGGTGATGTTCGGCGTTCTCTGGTGGATGTACGGAGGCTATGCGTGGCTCACGAACACCATGGCCCCCACCCGGTGGAGCCGGAGGGTGCTCCTGCTCGTCGGGATGGCCGGTTTCATGGTCGTGGCGCTGGCCACACCCCGCGCGTTCGAGGGCGACGGAGTGGCCTGGGGCGTGGGCTACCTCGTCGTGGTGCTCGTCCACGCCGGGCTGTACGTCCAGTCCAATCGCAACATCCTGCGCATTCTGCCCTTCAACTTGCTCGCAGCAGGCCTCGTCATCGTCGCCGGCGTTCTGCACGGCCCCGCCGTATACGCGCTGTGGACGGTCGCCCTCGTGGTACCGATAGCGACCCCCTACTTGGTTCATTCCGGCCGCTTCGAAATTCAGCCCTCGCACATGGTCGAGCGCTATGGGCTAGCCCTGCTCATCACGCTCGGGGAGTCGGTCGTCGCCGTCGGTATCGGGGTATCCGGGGAGCCACTCAACCTGGGGGTGCTCGGCGCCGTCGTCCTCGGACTTGCGCTGGCCGCGGCGCTGTGGTGGACGTACTTCGGAGGCGACGACGAGCGCGTGGAGCAGGTGCTCCTCAAAGCCGACCCGCGGCAGCGAGGTCCTCTGACTATCGCCGGCTTCTTTTACGCGACCATTCCGATGGTCCTCGGGATCGTCACGACGGCGGCGGGCCTGAAACTGTCAGTCGGACATCTCGGCAACGCACTCCCCCTCGGGCCAGCAGTCGCGCTTGCCGGCGGCACCACCCTGTTTCTCGGCGGTGCAGCCGCACTTCGCCGGGCATTCCGGATCGGACCGATCCGTGTACGCGTAGGTGGAGCGCTACTGGCTCTGCCGGCCATCCTGCTCGGGACCAGGGTCAGCGCCACTGCGGAGCTGGTCGCCCTTGTGCTGCTGCTCGCAGCGGTACTTGTCCTGGAGCGCATTCGCGACCTGGACTCGACGCAGCCGGCGTAGCTCTCCTTCCCTACCTTCTCATGGCGCGTCTGGGCCCCCGGGCGTACATGACCCAGGACCCTTTGCGAAGCCGCCGGGATGACCAGGGCCGAAGCGTCACCGGTCTGGTCTCCACGAACCGTCAGGAGCCGAGCCTGAACGGCGGGTACCGGTCGGTCACGAGGATCAGCGCGTAGCCGGTGACCCGGTTGCTCCAGCGGATGACGCCCTCGACGAAGTCGAAGAGTCCCCTCGGGTAGCGTCCTGTGAAGAGGATCGCGAACCAGGCGACGACGACCGCCACGAACGCCGCGATGCCCAGGAAGAACAGCACCAGGTAGTGCGGGATGGCGAGGAACCACTTGACCAGCGGCAGCCAACGGTTTAGCTCCCGCGGCACGTCCGGGTAAGGGAAGTCCAGGTGCACCGACTGCTCCTCGTCCGTCGATGGGTAGCGGTCGTCCATCAGTGCGAAATAGGCGGTCACCCGGTTCGTGAAACGCAGCAGCTCGCGGTTCCAGTCGAACCACCAGCGCGGGTACTTCTGCCGGAAGAGGATCATCAGCAGCGGGCCGAGGAAGAGGAGGCCGCCGGCGCCAGCCATGACGACCATGGAGCCCGAGCGGCCGCTCGACTGCCACGTGCTGCCCGCCACCGTGGCCAGCACGATGGCGATTGGAATCACGGTGAAGATCCGGAAGGCCGTCGTCAGGCGATCGAGGGGACGGGCCGGGTAGTCCACCGAGAACTGCACCGGATAGCCAGCACCAATTATTGGGTTATCTCCTGCTTGCACGGAGCGGGATACCTCCTGAACTAACCAAGGTCATGTCGCCCGGGATCATCGGCCCAGGCCGCCTATCAGGATGAGGTCGAGATGTGGCGGAAGATTGACGGACTCGTGATGAAGGGGCGGAGACTTCGTGCCAGCCCCGACACTACACCGCGAGATCAACAGAGTTCACGTTGGAGGTGGTCCTGTTGGTGCGCTATGGGCAAAGGCTGATTAACTCGATCTCCCCGCGTCCATGGCAACGGGACTGCACTGTCGACGCGTCATGCCCGAAAGATGGAGCGCGCTCCGGCTGGCCGAGGCTGCAGGTCTCGACCGGCCGGCCCGCGCGGTCGTCTTCTACACCAACCTCGTCGCCTGGATCGGCTGTCACGCGGATTCTCACCAGATCGCGGCCACCTTTGGTGATGCCATCGACTTCCGTCGCGACTACTATGCGAGGGACCGCTCCGAGCCTGGTTGGGCGCTGGCTCTCGCGAGCCGGGCCGGGCGGGGCCGACCACTTCTGGAGCGACCGGGCCGAATCGGCTCTTTCGTGCTTCATGGCTAGGCCACGGTGTTCGAGCTGATCCACAGCCACTGCCTTTCGGCGGCGGTCTCCGCCGAGCGCATGGGACTGGGCCATGACGTCCGCGAGGTGCTGCCTCAGGCATTCGAGCGGTGGGATGGCAGAGGTCTTCCGGCGTGGACGTGAAGTCTCCGTACACAGCCGGTCACTCCCGAGGCGTGGCGGCGCTCGCCGCCGCCGCGCCACCGACATGGGCCTACCCGCAGCCGAGACCGTGACGCTGAGGCGGTCTGCCCTGGCCCACGACCTGGGCCGGATTGGGGTCTCGAACCTGGTCTGGGAGAAGGCCGGACCGCTCACGTCGGCGGAGCGGGAGCGTGTGCGGCTGCATGCCTACCTGACGGACCGGATGCTGAGCAGACCGGAGACGCTCAAGGCTCTGGCTGAGGTTGCCGGCCGCCTCCTTTTGGCGATCGAGCACGGCCTGACCGGCCAGTACCCACTCTGAAAAGAGCGTAGAGGCGAGGCCACCCCGGTCGTCGGGTTAGCCGTCAGGTAAGCAACCGCGTCATGATCGGGTCGGCGGGATACTGGAGAGGTGAACCTTGATGTTGGCGCGGTCAGCGGTCCCGGGCGCCTCGCCGCGCCCGGCGAGGGAATCACCACCGACGAGTTGGCGCTGGCGGCGCGGAACCATGGCCTGCCGTTGGAGGCACTGCACTACGACGTGACGCCCGCGGGCCTGCACTATCTGTTGACCCATTTCGACATCCCGGCTGTCGACGCCGCGACGTGGCGCCTCGGCGTGCATGGGCGGGTTGGTAGTCCTCTCGCGTTCGACCTCGAGGCGTTGAGAGCCTGGCCACGTACGACGGTACGGGTGACGATTGAGTGCGCGGGTAACGGGCGGGCCCGGCTCGAGCCGCGGCCCGTGAGCCAGCCGTGGCTCGTCGAAGCGGTCGGGACGGCCGAGTGGACGGGAGTGCCGTTACACACGATTCTCACCGAGGCCCGCGTCGATCCGGCTGCGGTCGAAGTGGTATTCACCGGCGCTGATCACGGAGTCGAGCGCGGCGTCGAGCAGGACTATCAAAGGAGCCTGCCCCTGGCGGAGGCGATGCGCGAAGAGGTATTGCTGGCCTACGAGATGAACGGCATGGCGCTGCCCCCGCAGCACGGCTACCCGCTGCGGCTGGTGGTACCGGGCTGGTACGGCATGGCGCACGTGAAGTGGGTGCGTGACATCGCCGTGGTCGACGTACCTTTCGACGGTTTCCAGCAGGCGGTGGCCTACCGGCTCAGGCAGAACGCCGACGAGCCCGGCGAGCCGGTGACGCGCATGGCGGCGCGGGCGCTGTTGATCCCACCTGGATTCCCGGACTTCATGTCCCGTACCCGGGTGGTGCACCCCGGGCCTGTCCTGCTGGAGGGGCGCGCTTGGTCGGGCCTAGCGCCAGTCGAGCACGTGGAGGTCAGCGTCGACGGCGGCGACACGTGGGCACCGGCCGTGGTCGAAGGCGCCGGCGAGCACAGATGGGCGTGGCGCCGCTGGACGTTCATCTGGCAAGCGACAGTCGGCCGCTACACCCTGTCAGCGCGAGCTGCCGATGCAGAAGGCCGTACCCAGCCATTGACCCAAGCGTGGAACCGAGGTGGGTTCGGCAACAACGAGGTGCAGTTGGTACCGGTCGTCTGTTTCGAGTGACCACGGCAAGAGCCTAGTGGTCGACCACGCTCAAGTCGTTCTTCGGTTCCCGGTGGCCGAGTGTAAGAGCCTCCTCACGGTCAGCGGCTGCGCTCGCCGACGGCTCGGTGGCGGTCCTTAAGGCGGCTACGGGAACCGTCGTCTCGTAAACGCCATATGACAGAGCTAGCCTGACGGATGGATCGACCCGCCGCAGTAATCGTAGAGCCGGGCTGTTGTCAGCCTGCGTGATCAGTGTGAACCGCTCGATGCCGGCAGCGGACGCCTGCCCGGCCAGGGCGGCAAGCATTCGGGTGGCCAGCCCCTGGCCCTGCCAGGCGTCCGCCACCACGATTGCCAGCTCGGCCGCGTCTGAGCCGGGCTGCCTGAAGTACCTGGCGACGCCAACGATCTCGCCGTCGTCAACGGCTACGATCGCCTCACGGTCCCTGTGATCGACATCGAGAAGTCGGTCGGGACGCACCTGATCGGGCCGCGCGATCGGACTCGTGAAACGCCGATATAGCGTTTCCGGGGATAGCCGATAGAAGAGGCGCCGAAGGGGTTCCCGGTCGGAAGGCTCCAGCTGGGCCAGCTTAAGGCGGCCTCCCCTTTTGTCCTGAATCGCCACCATTTCAATGCCCTCCGGTCTCTTGGTGCGATATCACTGATTCGTCGTCTGAGGCAAGGGTTCCGAGACTGACCAGGCTCCCCAAGATTCGGACTGGCATTGGCTCAACTCTCCTGCTGATTGCTGGGTTGGTCGCGAGGTTGTCCAGAGCCTTCTGAACCGGAGGAACCGATCGCCAAGCAAGGTCGACCAGCTCTTGTCAGTCGAGGTTGATCCTTTCACTTCCCAAGAGCGTCCGGCCGCTCGAGTCAGCCGAGCATCACGTATGGCCTGCCGGCGAGCCGCCGTGCGGAGTCGCTCATCGTTTTCCGATTTCCACAACTGGTAAAGAAGGTCGGGATGGATCATTTCATTCCTCTGAGTAGGTGCTCAAACAATGTGCATTGTTGCCGGCCAATGAGCGCTCCCACGTCGGGCAGCTTCCTGTCCATGACTCTGGCGCAGCCGGCAATCTAACAGCGGGGGATTAGCCGTCCATCGGAATACTCCAGTGTGGTAGACGTTCCTCCATCGACCGATAAGTCGGTCTGTTCTCTCTGCCTGATTGGGTGCAGAGGCTGAAGCGAACGCTAACGACTTCTCAATGAAGTCGATCCGTACCTCGTACGGAAGCGACGGTACGGATTCGACGCGCTGGTCCCCCGTCCACTGAAGCACCTTGTGCTTCGTTCGGCCGCAGCAAGGCGGAGCCACGTACCTCCTGAACCTCGTCGTCGAATGTGAGCGCAACTGGGCGCTGCTCTCGACCGGATCGATCTCTCGCTTGGCCTGGTTCGGGGGCCGCCGGGGCCGAGGCGGCTTAGAACAGGCCAGTCATCGGGCTTGCCTGAACTCGTCAGACAGGCATCCCAAAGTGTCACCAGCCGGAGATAATGCGCTGGTGTCGAGGGCGGGCCTCCCACGACTCGTCGGCCGGGCGAGGGAGAACGGCGAGCTCGATCGCGAGCTAAGGCGCGCCGCCGGCGGCGAACTACGTTGCGTCTTGGTGGTCGCAGAGCCCGGCCTTGGCAAGTCGCGGCTGACCGCCGAACTCGTGTCCCGACACCGACGGTGGACCACAGGCCTGGTCGCCCGCGGTCATCCCCTCGGCGCCACGGCGTCCTTCGGCCTCTGGGCAGAGGCTCTCGAGCACTACCTTTCGCAGCTCGAGCCAGACGCGGTCCGGCGGTTATGCGGAAGCAGGCAGGACGACCTATCCGGGTTGCTCGGCAGCGTGGCCGCCGTACGCGGAGCGCCGCCCGAGCGCGAGGCGCCGCGGCTCCGCCTGCTGGAGGGCCTGACCAGCCTCCTTCGGAACCTCTCCCGCGAGGCACCCCTGATCATTGTGCTGGACGACGTGCATCTAGCCGACGCCTCCTCGATGGACGCGCTCGGCTACCTGGCTCGCAATCTGGCCGGAAGTCCGCTCCTCGTGATCGCAACCGCCCGTCCTGTGGAACTGACCAGCAACCAACTCGCGCGCGAGACGTTGCTTGCGCTCGAGCAGGACGGTCTCTTGCGCCGTCTTCCGCTCGAACCGCTTGACCATGGCCAGTTGCGGCAGCTGGCTGAGGCGGTCCTCTCGGGAGGGCGGGCGCCCGACGCACTGGTCGCCTGGCTCCACGATCGTTCGCTTGGCAACCCTCTGTTCGCGATCGGGCTGATGCGTTCCCTCATCGACGGTGGCGGGGACCTCGAGCGACCGCAGCTGAGCCGGTTGCCGGAGGAGCTGGGGGAGCGGATCCAGCTCCGCCTCAGCGTCCTCAGCCCCCCGGCGCTGGCGACGCTGGAGCTGATGGCCGTTCTCGGCCAGCGGGTGGCGGTCGACGACCTGGTCCACGTCAGTGGCCGGCCGCTTGAGCGCATGGCCCAGCTCCTCTCAGAGACAATCGAGCAGCGGCTGGTCATCGAAGAGGAGCGCGGTCGCGAACTCGAATACGAGATCAGCCACCCGCTCTTTCAGGAGGCCATCTACCAGCGCATGACCAGGGCACGCCAGCGCGCCGTCCACAGCCAGATCGCCCGATCATTGGTGGTCGCAGGAAGGCTGGCCCAGGCGGCCCCCCATTTCGTCCGCTCTGCCGGGCCGGGTGACCAAGAGGCGATCGCAACGGTGCTCAGCGCCTTCCGCCAGGCCGAGGAGCGCGAATCGCATGGCGAGGCGATGGTCCTGCTGGAGGCGCTGCTGGCCCTGATCCCGGCCACCGATCCACGCTGGCTCGAAGCGCTCGACGTCATGGCGGAGGATCCGGAGTGGGTCGGCGACCACAAGGCCGACGCGTACGCGGCTGCCGGGATCGAGGCTATGCGACGTATCGAGAGGCTTGTCGAGGGTTCTTCGGACCTGGGCCGCCGAGGCCTGGTAAAGCTCCGCCTGACCAACTTCCTGGCCTTCGGTGCCGGGGACCTCGAGGAGGGCGAGCGCTGCGCTCGGCAGGCGCTCGAGCTGTTCGTGCAGGCCGGCCAGTCCGGTCGGGCGAGGACCGCCGCCAATGAGCTGGGCTGGATCCGGGGCCTTCGCGGTGACCTGCCGGCTCAAATCGAGGCAGCGACACTGGCGATCGCGGCCGGGGACGAAGCCGGGGATCGCGTGCTGGCGATGCAAGCCCTCGCTTCGCTGGCCTGGGCCTCGATCCATCTCGGCCGCCGCCATGACTTTGAGTCCACGCTCCGACGGGCCGCCGAGATGGCCAGGGCCGAAGGCCGTATGTACCGCCTGACATGGTGCCTCTCCATGCTTGCCTTGGGCCTGGCGGCGGGGGGACGCCACGGCGAGGCGGACGAACTGCTGGCCGAAGCCCGGGCCCGCAATCCGGCCTATCCCGACACCGTCCTACTCGAGATCACCGCCTGGGTCGACTGGATGGCCGGACGGTTCGACAGCTCAGCCAGCAGCTGGCTGCAATCCGCCGCTTTGAACCGAGGAGCGCTGGCCGGCCGGCGCGGCTGGGGCGTGCCTCCTGCGGTCGTCTCTCTGGCGGAGCTGGGACGGCTGCCGGAGGCACGCTCGCACCTCACAGCGGCGGCGGCCCGGGGGCAGTGGAACTTTGGGCTCCACACCTGCCGCTGGGCGGATGGAGTCCTCGCCGAGCGTGAAGGCGACGCGGGCGCTGCGGTCGATGCCCTGGCGGCGGCGGCCCGGGCGCTCATTGCGGACGATCACCTGGCCTTTGCTTCCTTCGTCCTCCTCGACCTTGCCGAGTGCGCGAGCCGGGCTCGATATGCCGCCGAGGCGGATTGGGCCGCGGGCGAGCTGCAGTCCATCAGCGATCGGATCAACGAAGAGCTGCCGGCGGGTATGGCGGCGCTGGCCAGCGCCTGGGCGCTGCTGGCGCACGGCGGCCGGGGGGCCGCGGACCAGGCACGTAGGGCGACGGCCCGGCTGGAGCCGCTGGGTTGCGAGGTCTTCTGGGGACGCGCGCTCGAGGCGCTTGGGCTAGGACTTGCCGCCGCAGACCGCGATGCCAGCATCTCCGCCCTGGCCTCGGCTGTCGCGATCTTCGAGCGCTCTGGTTCAGGTTGGCGTCGCGACCGGGCCAACGAGGCCATGCGGGAGCTGGGCCAGGCTGGCCGCCGCGCCGCCGGGCGTCATGGCGGCGTGGCCCTGTCGTCGCGCGAACGTGATGTGGCTCACCTCGCCGTCGAGGGATTGACCGCGCGGCAGATCGGTGAACGGCTCCACATCGGTGAACGAACCGTCGAGACTCACCTGGCCAACCTGTACGTCAAGCTCGGGGTCGAATCGAAGCGCGAGCTCCTTCAACACGCGGGGGAGCTGGGGCTTCGTTCTCGGCTCAACGTTGGTGCGCAAGGCGAGTAGCGGACGCGGGAACGACGCCTCGATTCCGTACCGCCGCCTCCGTACAAGGTACGGACCCCCCTCATGGAGAGGCGGCTAGGGTTATCTCAGCCTCTGCCCCCAGCGAGGCAGGGGGACACGCGGCCTGATCGGTCTCTTCACAAACAGGAGTGAACCAAATGTCAACGGCAACACTGGTCATTGGCGGCGAGCTCATCAAGCCCGAAGACGCCGGCTATGAGCAAGCACGTCGCGTCCACAACGGCATGATCGACAAGCGGCCTACGATGATCGCGCGCTGCGTCGACGCGGCGGACGTGGTCTCGGCCGTGAACTTCGCCCGTCAGGAAGGGCTGATGCTGGCGGTGCGCGGTGGCGGCCACAACGGTCCTGGCCTCGGCACCGTTGACGGCGGCCTCGTCATCGATCTCGCTCCCATCAAGGGCGCGCTGGTGGATCCTGAGCGCCGCACGGTGCGAGTTGGCGGCGGCAGCACCTGGGGTGAGGTGGACCAGGCCACGCACGGCGCCGGGATGGCGACCCCCAGCGGGATCATCTCCACGACCGGCGTCGGTGGACTGACGCTTGGAGGTGGGATGGGCCACCTGACGCGGAAATACGGCCTCAGCATCGACAACCTGCTCGAGGCGGATGTCGTACTGGCCGACGGCAGCCAGGTGACGGCCAGCCAGGACCAGAATCCAGACCTGTTCTGGGCGCTCCGAGGCGGCGGGGGTAACTTCGGCGTCGTCACCTCCTTCGTATTTCGCCTCCATCCCGTCGCCACCGTTCATGCCGGCCCGACGTTGTGGGATCTGGACCAGGCGGAGGACGCGATGCGCTTCTATCGCGATCTGCTGTCAACCTCAGACGACGACCTCAACGGCTTCTTCGCCTTTCTGCAGGTGCCGCCCGGGCCGCCCTTCCCAGAGCATTTGCACCTCCGGCCGATGTGCGGAGTGGTCTGGTGCTACACCGGTCCCGCGGAGCGCTTCGAGGAAGTGTTCGAGCCGATCGCGGCGTTCGGGCCCCCGGCACTGCACATGGTTGGTGAGATGCCGCATCCCGTGCTGCAGAGCATGTTCGACGGCCTCTACCCGCCCGGCCTGCAGTGTTACTGGAAGGCCGACTTCATCAATGAGCTCAGCGACGAGGCGATCGCACTCCACGCCAAGCATGGCGCTGCGGTCCCCAACTTCCAGTCGACGACCCACATCTACCCTGTCGACGGGGCCGCCGGCCGGATCGGTAAGAACGACACGGCCTGGAGCTACCGCGACGCGAAGTGGTCACAGGTCATCCTCGCCGCCGACGCAGACCCGGCCAACAATGACAGCAACATCGCCTGGGTACGTGACTACTGGGACGCCGTTCACCCCTTCTCGGCCGGTGGCGGCTATCTGAACATGATGATGGACGAGGGGAATGACCGCGTCATGGCCAGCTATCGCGACAACTACGCTCGACTGGTGCAGGTAAAGAATCGCTACGACCCCGACAACCTCTTCCGCGTAAACCAGAACATCCGGCCTACCGTCTGAGCGGGTCCTAAACGGGTGGGTGCGGTTCCGTACCCACCCACACCGTGGATGGAGCATGTGAGCGTCTGAATGGCTGAGCTGAACAACTGGGCAGACCGATCTTTGTGATTGTGAACAAGGATCTTCGAACCAGGACCGCACTCACGGCAGCGATCGACAGGCACTACCAATCTGATTTCGACGTCGAAACGAGCACTTGGCAGCGGGGTGCTGACCTCCTGCGCTCCCTCCTCGAGCCAGGGCGAGCGGTTGCACTAATCACACCGATCTCTGGCCAGATGCCGGACTGGGCATGGAACTCGTGACTGAGGCGCGCCGCTCGCATCCGCACCGCACGGCTCAAGGGCAATTGTGGACGAGACCGGCTACGTGCTTACGGGACGGGATCTCGTCACGGCCGGACGAGAGCCACAACATTCACGAGAGCCGTTCGGCTTCGAAACCAGCGTTCCAGGAGTATTCGCTGTAGGCGACTTACGGGCAGGCTCTGTGAACCGGGTCGCGTCGGCAGTGGGTGAAGGCTCAGTCGTGGTGACCGCTGTCCACGAGTACCTGAGGCAGCACTTCTCAAAGGTAAGTTCCTCACACCGGACCTAGCCACCTGGCGTGCTCGCCGGGATTGCAAGTTACTTCGGCAGGCAGTGGCGACCGGCTTAATCCAACTGACCAGGGTTTCGGTTTGTCTAGGCATCTGTCTAAGCAACCGTGCACCGGCAAGCCCCATGGCGCCAAGCAGGGACTAGGATCCGCCAGTGGGTGATGGAGGGCTGATGGCGCCTCGGCTGGGCCTGGAATCATGACGCGGTACCTCTACCTCGCCGCGATCACCTTCTCGACCGCTGGCGTGCTGTTCTTGGGCCGCCGCCTCAGGTTGGGTGCATCCGGTCCGCGGGTGTTGCGCGCGATCGCGGTCACGGTCCCGGTCTTTCTCGCCATCGACGCCCTGGGCGCCGCCCGCGGATGGTTTCGCAGCGACCCGCATCTCAACGTGGCCATCCTGCCACCCGGAATCTCAGTCGAGGAGCCGTTCCTGCTCGCCTTCCTCGTCCTCGTCTCCATCGCCCTGTGGCGCGGGACGTCCAGGTTGCTAGGCAGAGAGCCGGGAAGTTCGTGATGGAGTACACGCTGGCAGCCGCGTTGGCTATGACCGCGACGATCTCCGTTGCCGCCCTGCAGGGACTGCTGGCCAGGCGGACCTATTGGTACGGGTTGGCCGGATTCGCGGCACTCACCGTGATTTCGGACTCCGTCCTGGTCGCGAACGGCGTCTTCACTTTCGGCAGCCGCTTCATCAGCGGCATCCGGATCGGGCCGATGCCGATCGAGGACCTGCTCTACGGAGTTGCCCTGTACTCACTCGCCGTCACCGCCTACCAATGGAGCGCTGACGGGCTCCGAAAACTGTCCGAGCTGTTCCAGGCAAGCCGGCCCTTCAGCTGGATCAACACGGCTTTGCCGTGCCTCGCCTGCGGCATCGCGGTCGGCCGGCCAACCGCTGCGCTCGTAGTCGGCACCCTCTATTTCCTTGGGCCATACAACCTTCTCCTGTACGGTGCCAACGACGCGTTCGACTACGAGTCAGACCGCCACAACCCGCGAAAGACCGGTGCCGTGGAGGGTGGCCTTGTTCCTCCCCACCGACGCACCCTTTTCTGGAGCGCCATCGCCCTGACCAACGTCCCCTTGCTGGCTCTTTTGGCATGGCTCGGAGGCCCCCTGGTCGGCGCAGCCCTGGCGGCGACGGCAGCCGTCGGCCTCATCTACTCGGTTCCTCCTCTCCGAACCAAAGAGGTGCCTGGGCTCGACGCGCTCACCTCCTCGCTCCACTTCGTCCTTCCCTGTGCCTGCGGCGCTTTGCTGGCCGGGGCTTCGATCGGCGCGATGCCCTGGCGATACCTTGCCGCGTTTTTCTTCTGGGGTGCCGCGTCGCAGGCGCTCGGCGCGATCCAGGACATCGAGTTCGACCGTCAGGCGCGCATCGGTTCGATCGCTGTGAGTCTCGGCGCACGCAACACCGCGCTGCTCTCCGTGATCCTCTATTGCGCGGCGGCGGCCCTGGTCGCCACCGCCGGAGGTATCGCGGTCGCGGCTGCGGTCGCGCTGCTCCCCTACCCGCTGCTGGCCGCGTCGTGCCTTGCTGGAGACGCGCAGACGCAGGCGCGCCGAGCCTGGAAGGGCTTCCTCGGCATGAACCTGCTCTCCGGCTTCCTCATCACCCAGGTGCTCCTCAGGGCATGGGGGGTCGGTCGGGTAACGGCACTCGACATGCTCGCCTGGGGCTCGGCCGCCGGCGTTCTCACTCTGATCCTGCTCTTCGCGGCAAACCGTCTGTGCATGCGGCGCCGCGCAGGTGGCGCCTGCCAGGAGCGGGTCACGGTCATCATCCCCGTCCGCGACGAGCAGGTCCGCATCGCCGCCTGTCTGCAAGCGCTTCCGCGCGCCGTCGAGGTGATCGTCGTCGACGACGGGTCGATGGATCAGACCGTACCGGTGGCCACAGCGATGATGGGCCCTCGCGGTTCAGTGGTGTCCGCGGGCGGCAGGCCGCCGGGATGGACCGGGAAATGCTGGGCGGCGTGGCGCGGGGCCGAGCTGGCCTCACGGGACATCCTCGTATTCCTCGACGCCGACACCCAGATCAGCGACACGGCGCTCGGGTCGGCCGCGTCCGAGGTCACGCTCCGGGGCGGCCTCGTTTCCTTTCTGACCCGCTACGACATGCAGACCCCCATCGAGCGGGCACTGATGCCCGCCTTCGCGCTGATGCAGGTCGCCCTCTGGCCGCACGCGCTGCTGCCGCTGGCTTACGGGCCTTTCATGGTCGCGCGGCGCACCGAGTACATGGCGCTCGGCGGCCACCGAGCCATCGCCGGCTCCAACCGCGAGGACCTGGACCTGGCCAGGCTTTTCGCCGCCGCGGGCCGGCCCGTGCGATTGCTCCATGGCGCCGACCTGGGAGTCACTCGGCACTACGATTCGGCCCGCCAGGTTGGCGCCGCCTGGCGGCGCATGTATTACTCCTACTGCGGGTATTCGCTGGCGGTCGCGCTGGCCGGCCTGGTCGGCCTGGTCACGGTCTTCCTGG
>CATPBP010000060.1 GCA_955652675.1 Candidatus Dormiibacterota bacterium | reverse complement strand
GAGCGCGGCCCGATGTTGCATGGAGGCGAAGCCAGGTGGGAGGCCAGGACACTGAATCTACCCCCACTGACGCGAGTCACCGAGTAGAACTGGCGCCGGTTCCAGTTCGAGCTGTTCAGGGACGTGATCGGACCCGTGTTGTAGAGGAACGTCTCCGGGTTGCGGACCTCAGTGCTGAACCGGAACTCGTAGACGACGTCTGCCTCGGCGTCTCCATCGTTATCGATGTTGATGCGGTACAGGACGTCCTCGTTGCCGAATTCGTAGAAATTGGGACCGCCGGCCGGATCCTCGAGGGGCACGTAGTTGGTGATCAGAGTCACCGTGTCGGGTTCGTCCGGGCTGACGAAGGCGTAGGTGTCGGTGTTGTCGGCTACCGGGTCCTTGGAGATCCCCGGCGCTTCGCGGTGCGACGACATCCCGGCTACCCGCGTCCGGAGGCTGCGGCTTGCTGGGCGCCGCGCAGCAGGCGCGCGACGACCTCCGCGTCCCGATAGACGATCTCCCGTGCCCCGGACATGACCGCGATCTCGCCAGTCGTCACGTCCCTCAGGTGGACGATCACGTGCTCTCCGGGCGGAAGGGGCGACGCCTGGGCGCCGCGGGCTCCGACCACGGCACCGGTCAGGCCATGACCCACCGTGATCCCTGCTGCGGCTGCGGCTGCGGTACCGCCGGTCACGCCGACCGCCGCATGGGACAGAAACGTACGCCTCGATAGAGGTGCCAAGGTTCCCTTCCTCCTTCGTTTGTGGGCCGGTGCGCCCCGAGAGGCTGGCACTTCCCCCTCTGACGTAGCTGGAATTCAGCGCGTCCGGATTACCTTAGCCTCTCTGTTGCATACGGCGTCAAGCGTTTGCCGGATCACTTGGCCCGCTTCCGGGCCGCGCTTTGCCGTGTGCCGGCCTGCCTCATCACCGGCCGTGGGCGGACGGTGGTTCTGGATGGGCCACGCTTGCACCAGCCTGGGACATTGAAGTCGGAGGGCACCTCAAGGGTGCCGTCGGACCTGGTATCCAGCTGACCAGCAAGGAGTTGACGCCGATCGCCGGAATCCGGATCTGGACCGAGAGACACCTCGATGAGTACGCGGAGGCTGTCGAGCTGCTCGCAGAGAGTGAGAGGAAGGCGCGGGCAACCAGCCGGTTTCGTGAGACATTCAACTCCCTGTTCTTCCGCTCGCATGAGCTCGGCAATCGCGGGGATCTCAGCGAAGCGCTGCGATGTTCTCAGACGTTGCGCACCGAAGGCATGGAAGCAGGGATCGACCATTACGAAACACGATCGTTGAACGGCCAGGCGCGGCCGTCACCCCGTGCTCGTCCAGGCCCGCTACGCCGAGCACCGACTGACGTCGGCACAGGCCTGAATGCTCCAGCGGCTGAAGGAGCCCACGCCGCAGCGCGAGGCCGCTCTACAGCTCGGCTACGACCCGTCCAACATCACTGCACTGGCCGACGCGCTGGAGGCGAGAGGCCTGGTGGAGCGGAGGCTCGACCCCTCGGATCGACGGGTCAAGACGCTGGCGAGGACGGCCGAGGGCGAGAAGCTGGCGCGCGAACTATACGAAAGCCTCTCCCAGCCGCCCGAGTCATTAAGCCGGCTGTCGCCGCATGAACAGGAGCAGCTCCTGCGCCTCCTGGGCAAGGTATTCGGCCCGAGCAACTGATGGGGACTGCCGCCAGGACAACGATGAACCCGCGGCTGGCGAGATCGGTGCACAGGGTACCCACAAGGCCTTTCTCGTCGACCACGGGCAGGGCGCTGATCCGCTTCTCGGTGAGAAGGAGGACGGCGTCCTTTGTTGACGTCTCCGCCCGGGTGGTCACGACGGCGCTGGTCATCACCTGGGGGAGCAGGCTTGCGGATTGGAAGACGACTCGGATTCCGGCCGGCCGCACGTCCTCTCGGGCACCAAGAGCCGGCCAGTTTACCATGCCCCTCGGGCTGGTCCAGAGCCGCGAGGAGGTGGGTCGGCGTGGACTTGCCGGAGCCGGAGCGTGCGGTGATGCGCGGCGACCTCGTTGGGCATGAGGCCCAAGGGGTAAGCCGTCCGGTACACGAATACGTACCACCTGGCCCTTCCACTCGGGTACCAGCACTTCGTCGCCAGAGCAGCAGTTTGGGTAGGTGGGCAGGCCGGGCAAGCTGTATCAGCGCTATCAGCAAAAGGGCTGAGTTACTCGATCTCGCCCGCGTCCATGGAACGCGACGACACCGGCCGAGGAACAGGTTGACGTTGTTGGACGTAGGTCTCGCGGTGAACCGCGACAGTATCACTTGCGCATCTCGATCTCCATCCGGTGCCTGGCGGCCTCGCGACTGATTCCTTCACCCAGGGCGGGCTACCGCGACATCGCCCTCTTCAGCGGATGGGGGTGGACCTGCGGTGCTGCGCACGACCAGACGAGGATTTAGCACCACTTCGCGATGTCTTGCACGACCGCTGTCCAGCCGCTCGACCACCGCAGCGACCGCCTGCGCCGCCTGCTCCCGAGCATTCTGGCTGACGGTCGTGAGGTCGACGTGCGCGAGGCGTGCGAGGGGGCTGTCGTCATACCCCACCAGAGAGACGGATCCGGGGACGAGGACGCCTGCGCGGTTCAGCGAATCGAGGACCCCCAATGCGCACCGATCGTTCGAAGACATCACAGCGGTAGGCACATCACCGGCCGAGAGCATGGACTGAACGGCGCGAGTACCGGCCTCTTCGGTGTGATCACCGGGGATGATCCGGATCTGGTCGGTCAACCGGTTCCTGCGCATCGCGGTGCGATAGCCGCGCCGGCGATCGGAGGCGATCGTGCCTCTGCCTCCGTCAATGAAAGCGATTCGGCGGTGTCCCAGACCGGCGAGGTAGTCGATGGCCTGGCCGACCCCCTTGTCATCGGCTGTGCGAACGACGTCCACGCCGTCAGCGGCCATCCGCCGTCCAATCACGACCACGGGCACCTGTCGATCCAGGGCGACAAGGTGCGCAGAAGGGACATCCGGGCCGAGGAGGATGAGCGCCTCGCAACGGAAGTCGAGCAGTGTCTCGACCGCCCTGTGCTCGTCACGGGTTGGCGTCAATGGGCTGAGAATCAGGTCATAGCTGACTGCCTCGGCTGACCTGAGCAAATGCTGGACGAGCTCGGCATGGAACATGTTCCGGACATCCATCGTCACGCCGAGCAGGTGCCGGCGCCGCCTGGCGAGCAGCCTGGCGTTCCGGTCGGGTCGGTACCCAAGCTGCGCGGCAACCGCCAGCACTCGACGGCGCGTCGCCGCACTGGGGCCCGGCGCATTGCTGAGCACGAGCGATACCGAAGCCGGGGATAGTCCGACCTGTCTGGCGACGTCCTCCAGCCGCGGACGTCGACCTGCGCTGGCACGGTCGTGGTCGGCAGGGGAACCTGGCTCGTTCATCAGTCTCCTGAGCTAACGCCGGCTTACGGGTGACCCTTGACACGCCGACCAGCGGGTTCTAAAGTACTCCTACTTAAAGCGCTTCACAAGCCCAGGGTGAGGCGGGGTATCCCTGGGTTGTTGGACAAGCCCCGAACCGGAACGGACGGCGGACGGCGGCCGAGAGGCGAGCCGACGATGCGTCAGCGTTTAACGCGCGGTTGGAGCACATGCTTCGCCGGGGAGGAGGGGTTCAGATGTTCGGATCCGGCAAGCGAACGGTGCGCCTGGCACTGGTCGCGGTCCTCGGGCTTGTGGCTGCCGCCTGCAGCGCCAGTGGCGGGCAACAGTCCACCAACAGTGCGAGCACCCAGACGCACTTCAAGTTTGCGATGGTCACCCACGCTCCCGCCGGTGACACCTTCTTCGACATCATCCGGAAGGGCGCCAGCGCCGCGGCGGCCAAAGACAACGTGAGCTACACCTACAGCAACGATGGCGATCCGACCAAGCAATCGGTCCTGATCCAGAGCGCCATCGACTCCAAAGTTGAGGGCATTGCAGTCGCCGACCCCGCCCCGGCCGCGCTCAACCCGGTCATCAAGAAGGCCGTGGACGCCGGGATCCCGGTCGTCATGTTCAACGCCGGGTTCAACAACTGGCCTGACAGCGGCGCCCTGATGTACTTCGGCCAGGACGAGAGCCTCGCCGGACAACAGGCTGGCGCGCGCCTCACCCAGGAGGGTGCCAAACACGTGCTCTGCGTCGAGCAGGCGCAGGGGCAGGTCCAGCTCGAGGCCCGCTGTAACGGCGTGGCTCAAGGCTTTACCGCGGGGAGCACCGAGAAGCTCTACGTGAACGGTACCGACCCGACGGCCGTGCGTACGACGATATCCGCGAAGCTGCAGCAGGACAAGAGCATCGATTACATCATCACCCTCGGTGCGCCGATCGCACTGGTCGCCGTGCAGGCGATCAAAGACGCCGGCAGCTCCTCGAAGCTTGTGACCTTCGACACCAATGCCGCTCTGGTCAGCGCGGTGCAGTCTGGCCAGGTGCTGTGGGCGGTGGACCAGCAGCCCTTCTTGCAGGGCTATGAGGCCATCGACGCCCTGTGGCTGTACAAGACCAATCGCAACCTCCTAGGTGGCGGTCGTGCCGTCCTGACCGGGCCATCGTTCATCGACAAAAACAACATCGCCGCGGTGGCCGGGCTCGCCAAGGCGGGCACACGCTGACAGGCGTCGGATAACAGGCGCGTTTTCGGGGGTCGCCGCCGCTGCAGTGACCCCCGAAAGCCTTACATCGACCTCGCGAGGTCGAGCACTCAACGGGGAGGATCGGCAATGACTCTACGAGTCGGCGTGATCGGGGTCGGAGCCATCGGACAGGACCACATCCGCAGACTGACGCACGTCATTTCCGGGGCACGGGTTGTGGCGCTGACCGACGTCGACGCCCAACGCGCGCAGTCCGCCGCGGGGAGTCTTGACGGAGCCCGAGTTCACGCGACGGGCCAGGATCTCATCGACGACGGCGACGTGGACGCGATCCTGGTCACCTCGTGGGGGCCAACCCACGAGGAGTACGTGCTTGCCTCGATCGCGGCGGGTAAGCCCGTGTTCTGCGAGAAGCCCCTGGCGCCCACGCCGGATGCCTGTCTCCGCATCGTGAAGGCCGAAGTCGCTCGCGGACGGCGGCTTGTGCAGGTCGGCTTCATGCGACGGTACGACGCCGGCTATCGGGCGATGAAGAAAGGACTGGCGCGGGGCACGCTGGGCGCGCCGCTGCTGGCCCACTGCGCCCACCGCAATCCGACCGCGCCACCGTATGGCTTCACCAGCGAGATGATGATCAGCGACTCCGCCGTCCACGAGATCGACATCGTGCGCTGGCTCTTCGACCAGGAGATCGCCGCCGGCACAGTGCTGAAGCCGCGCCGGACCACGTTGGGGGATCCGAACCTCCAGGACCCATTGATCATGATCCTGGAGATGGCCGACGGTGTGGTCGTTGATGTCGAGGTCTTCGTCAACTGTGGGTACGGCTACGACATCCGCTGTGAGGTCGTCGCGGAATCGGGCACGGTAGCGCTGAGCGACGGCGGTGAAATCGTGATCACCAGCAACGGGCTGCATTCTCGTCCGGTGCCGGCCGACTGGCGTGAACGGTTCGTACGCGCATACGACGTCGAATTGCAGGAGTGGGTTGAGGTGGTGTCGGCTGGCGACGCCAGCGGCCCGAGCTCCTGGGACGGCTACGCAGCCGCCGCCGTCGTCGAAAGGTGCCTCGAGGCGCTGCAAAGCGGGCAGCGATCGACAGTCCAGCTGGAAGATCGCCCTGAGCTCTACCGGACCCCGGGAGGAACCAACGCCGTCGAGCAGTCCACTGAGGGTCACAGGGCGAGCAGATGAAGGACGGCTCGATCGGCGTCGCCGTGATCGGGGCCGGCATGGCGGGCCGCGCACACGCGGCGGGCTACCGGTCGGCGACCACCGTCTTCGGCGCCGAGGCGCCGGAGGTCCGGCTGGTGGCGGTGGCGGACATAGACGCTGGAGTCGCGGAGGAGGTACGGCGTCGCTACGGGTTCGCGCGCGCCGAGCAGGGGTGGCAAGCCATCGCGGAGGCGAGCGATATCGATGCGGTGAGCGTTGTGGTGGCCAACCACCTCCACCGCGAAGTTGTCGAAGGCCTTCTCGCGGCGGGAAAACACGTCCTCTGCGAGAAGCCTCTGGCACCGTCGTCGCGCGATGCCGAGGCGATGGTCGCTGCGGCAGGGCATGCGGGACGGGTGGCGGCGGTCGGCTACACCTACCGCCGCTCGCCGGCGGTGAGCGCGATCCGCGACGAGCTCACCAGTGGTAGGCTGGGCGACCCCATTCACTTCAATGGCCATGCATGGTTCGACTACGCGTTGGACCCGCTAGTCCCAATGACGTGGCGGTACCGAGGCGGGGCTGGCTCGGGTGCGCTGGCGGACGTGGGAAGCCACCTCATCGACATGGCGGAATACCTATGCGGGTCCGTGCTGGAAGTCAGCGGGGCTTCATTCGCGACAGTGATCAGAGAACGTCCGGTGCCGGTCGGCACGACGGTCGGTCATGCAAGGGCGGAGTTGAGCGGAGAGATGGCACCGGTCGAGAACGAGGACATCGCCGTCTTCACCGCGCGCTTCGCCAGTGGTGCGTTGGGCACATTCTCGACATCGCGAGTCGCTCACGGCCTGCCTGACGGGCTGGGATTCGAGGTCTTCTGTTCGGACGGTTCGGCTGCCTTCGACCTTCAGCGCGCTGCCGAGTTCGTGATCTCAGATTCGCTGCCACCCGCGAAGAGCAACGGCCATCGGCGCGTGTTCGTCGGACCAGAGCATCCGTACATCCGCCAGGGGCTGCCGGTAGATGCGCCGGCCGGGGTCGGTCATGGAACGGCCGACATGTTCGTGTACCAGACGCGAGCGTTCCTGAACCAGGTCGCGGCCATCGACGAACTGCCGCCCTGCGCAACGTTCGCGGACGGGTTACGCGGAATCCAGGTCCTGGAGGCAGTGGCTGCATCAGCCAAGCGCCAGGGCGCCACCGTTCAGGTGGCTTGATCTGGACAGATGGTCGCGCCCATCACGATCAGCCCGGAGGAAGCCAGATGAAACTTGGCGCCTACACGGCGTGCGTGCAAGACAGGACGTTGAGCGAGGTGCTGGAACTGCTTCGCGACATGGGCCTGGATAGCATCGAAGTGAACTCTGGCGGTTTCATTCCGGCGCCGCATATCCCGGTCGACTCGCTGATGGCGAGCGACCGAGCGCGCAAGGAGTACATGGCCCAGATCGCGGACGCCGGGCTCGAGTTGACAGCGCTCAACGTCAACGGCAACCCTCTACACCCAGACGTCGAGGTGGGGAGCAAGCACTCTCGCGACCTGTTTACCACTATCGAGCTGGCAAGCCGCCTCGGGGTGCGCAACGTGGTGACGATGTCAGGCCAGCCCGGCGCCCATCCGGGCTGCCTGGCGCCGACATGGGTGGTGGAGCCGTGGCACAGCGCCGCCACCGAAGTGCTGGAGTATCAGTGGGACGAGGTGGCTGTGCCCTTCTGGCGCGACATCGAAGAACGCGCGCGGCTCGCCGCCGTGCGGGTGTGCATCGAGATGCATCCGCACAACCTGGTCTACAATCCCGCGACCCTGCTACGGCTGATCGAGCGCACCGAGTCCACTCAGATCGGTGCGGAGATGGACCCGAGCCATCTCTTCTGGCAGGGCATCGAGCCCATCGTGGCCATCGAGCACCTCGGAGACCGTGTCTTTCACGCCGCCGCCAAGGATGTGCGCATCAATGAGGACAGCTGCCGTCTGAACGGGGTGCTGGACGACCGCTTCCGGATGCCCAAGGCCGGCGAGCCAGCTCTGGGGCTGGGTGGACGATACGTGGCCAACAATTTTCCCGAGCACCCTCCCTGGGAGTTCGTTGCGATCGGCCGGGGCCATGACGTCGCTTACTGGACTCGCTTCCTCACTGCGCTGATAAGTGTCAACCCGGAGATCGCAGTCAACATCGAGCACGAGGACGTCGAGCTGGGCCAGGTCGAAGGATTGTCGTTCGCGGCCGAGAACCTCCTGGCTGCCGCGAAGGCCATCCCGAGCGCTCTGTAGGACCAGCCCCACTGGGGCCCCCGGCCACCAGCCAATTGGAATGCCACGGCGATGACAGAGGTACGTTGGGGAGTTCTCTCCACTGCTCGCATCGGCAGCGTGGTCGTGCGGGCGACACGGCGAGCCAGGCTCGCTCGATTCGTCGCGGTCGCCAGTCGGAGTGACGCAGCAGCACGGCGATTCGCAGAGGAGCACGACCTCGAGGAGAGCTACGGCTCGTACGAACAGCTCCTGGGATCGGACAGCGTGGATGCCGTCTACGTCTCCGTGCCCAACACCCTCCATAGCGAGTGGACCATCAGGGCACTCGAGGCCGGTAAGCATGTGCTGTGTGAGAAACCCTTCGCCCTTCGGCCTGAAGATGGCGCGAGTGCGTTTGACGTCGCCGAACAAGCTGGCCTGGTGTGCGTAGAAGGACTCATGTATCGCCATCATCCGCAGACGATGCTCGTACGGCGCCTGCTTGATGAAGGGGCGATCGGGGCCCTGAAGCACGTCCGCGCGGCTCTCACGGTCAGGATCGAAAAAGAAGATATCCGGCGGGATCGCGCGCTCGGCGGCGGAGCCCTGACGGATCTCGGCTGTTATTGCGCGAGCGCGGCTCGCTTGTTTGCCGGGAACCCCAGCCGCGTCTTTGCCGAGGCCGTTCGGGACAGCAACGGGATCGACACGCATCTCGCGGCCACGATGCGGCAGCCGCGTGACGTGATCACGCAGTTCGACATCGGGTTCGACCTACCGAGACGTGACGAGCTTGAGCTTATTGGAACGGAGGGGGCTATCACCGTCACCGATCCCTGGCTCTGCCGGAACGAGACGATCGAGCTGCGCCGCGATGGACAGAGCGAAAAGCGCCCCGTCGATCCAGAAGGGCGCTATGCGCTCGCGCACGACGACCACGACGTGTACCGCATCGAGCTGGACGCCATCTCGGAAGCGATCACAGGCGGCGCACAGCTGCCCTTTGGCCGGACCGACGCGATCGAACAGGCGCGCCTCTTGAAGGCCTTGTCGGATTCAAGTCTTCGGTCGCAGCCAGTTGCGATGTAAAGCACTCATCCCACTCCCCCCGCGCTGCGGGGGGATGAGGACTTCATACTAGCCGGCCAGCCGAAGGTGGTCCCAGTCTCTGATCCGGCTCTCGATCTGCTCCCGCATGAACAGGCTCGACTCACGAGCCCGCTCCTCCCAGGCGAACACGCAGACAGTCATGATGCCGTCGAAGGCGAGGCGTGACAGGGTCTCGAAGAACTCCTCCCAATTGACCTCGCCCTGGCCGATGTCCAGGTGCTGGTGGACGCGCGCCGGCGATCCCGGCGGGTTGACGATGTAGCGCAAGCCCGATGAAGCTCGGTGGTCGAAGGAGTCGGCCACGTGCAGGTGCGTGAGCAACGGCCCCGCGTACTCCATGATCCCTCCGATATCGCCGCCCATGTGGAACGTGTGTGGGGCGCAGTAGAGGAAGGAGACGTTGGCCGAGTTGATCCCTCGGATCATGTCGACGGCGGCCCGACCGTCCTCGATGAAGTCGTCGGGATGAGGCTCGAGGCGAAGCTGGATGCCCTCCCGTTCGAAGACCGGCAGCAGCTCCTCCATCGAGCGCCAGAATTGCGACTCGCTCACGCTGGCGCGTTCCGGGCGGCCGTTGAACTCGGAGTTCATCACTGAGCAGCCGAGCTCTACGGTTATCTCGATAGCGCGCTTCCAGTAGCGGACGGCCGCTTGGCGCTCGTCCTCGTCCGGTCCGGACCAGCGATACAGGGGAAGCACTGTGGCGACCTCCACCCCGGCAGCGCTGAGCGCCGACTTGAAGGCGGAGATCGTCTCACGGTCGGCCCGCGGGTGAAGGAAGAAGGGCATGAAGTCCTCCCGGGGCGATAGCTCGATGTACTTGTAGCCGAGCTCGGCTACCACGTCCGGCAGCTCGGTCAAGGGCACCCTCCGGAACATGTACGGATCCAGCGTCAGCTGCATGGTTGGCTCAAGCTCCTACAGGACGCCGTTCAAGGACGGACAGGATCTCCTCGACTGCTCTCCCGTTGTCGGCAACCCTGGTCAGTCCAACGTTGAGTGGCTCGCTCATCGCTCCAGCTCGTGCGCAAGCGCCGAGAGCTCGTCGCCGCCGGCCATCTGCCGAGTGAGTTCATCAAGGGTGATCTCGGCCCGCTTGCAGTCCAGCTTCCCCTCGCCGCGGCTGAGCAGGACGAAGTGGTCGCCGACCATGTAGGCGTGGTGAGGGTTGTGCGTGATCAGAATGACCCCGAGCCCGGCGTCCCGGGCGGCGGCGACGTACTTCAGCACCACGCCCGACTGCTTGACCCCGAGGGCCGCGGTCGGCTCGTCGAGGATGAGCACTCGAGCGCCAAGGTAGATGGCCCGCGCGATCGCGACGCACTGGCGCTGGCCTCCGGACAGCGTGCCGATCGGCTGGTCCATGTCGGGGAGGTCGATCCCCATCTTGAGCAGCTCCGACCTGCTCGTTGTCTTCATGAAGCCGGTGTTCAGCAGTCTTGCCCGCGAGATTGGCTGGCGCACCTCGGACCCGAGGAAGAAGTTGCGCCAGATCGGCATCAGGGCCACCACCGCCAGGTCCTGATAGACGGTGGCTATGCCACGGTTCAGGGCATCGCGTGGCGACGTGAAGCGGACGTCCTCGCCATCGACCAGCAGCTCTCCCTCATCATGCTGATGGAGGCCGGAGATGATCTTGATGAGGGTCGATTTGCCCGCTCCGTTGTCGCCGAGGACGCATGTGATCTCGCCGGCTCTAACGCGCAGGGAGATGCCGGAAAGCGCCCTTATGTTGCCGTAGCGCTTGCCCACATCCCGCATCTCGACGAGGGGCTCCTTGGCAGTGACGGGTTTCGTCTCGACAGCCATAGACTCTTTCACCTCCGCGACGCCAGCTGCCGGACGTAAGCGTTCAGGACCGTCGCCAGCAGCAGCATGATTCCCAGGAAGAACTTGAACCAATCGGGGTTCCAACCCGCGTAGATGATGCCCTCAGTCGTCATGCCGAAGATGAGAGCCCCCATCGCGGACCCGATCGTTGAGCCGAAGCCGCCGGTGAGGAGGCAGCCTCCGATGACTGCGGCGATGATGTAGAGGAACTCGTTGCCAACGCCCTGGCCGGACTGGACGGTGTTGAACGAGAACAGGATGTGCATGCCCACAAACCAGGCCATCAGGCCGACCACCATGAAGAGGCCGATCTTCGTCTTGTTCACGGGCACACCGACGGCCCGGGCGCTGTTGGCGTCGCCGCCAACCGAGAAGACCCAGTTGCCGACGCGCGTCTTGAGCAGCAGCACGGTGCTGATGGCGATGAACAGGATCCACCAGAAGACGGTGATGCGCACCGAGACCGGTCCGATTGGGACCGACGACGCGAAGATCGTCGCCGCAGACGAGAAGCCGGTCATCTGTGAGACGTCCTGGGAAGCGACAGCGCCGGTCACGCCTTTGGTGACGGCGAGGTTCAGGCCCTGAAGCATCAGGAAGGTGCCAAGGGTGACCAGGAAGCTCGGGATGCGGGTCCGGACGACGAGGTACCCGTTGATGAATCCGATCCCAACCGCAACGACGAGCGCGACCAGCACGCCGATCCAGATGTTGAGGTTGAGGTTGTAGCTGAACAGCGCGGCGACGAGAGCCGAGGTGGTCACGGCGACGCCGGCCGAAAGGTCGAACTCGCCGCCGATCATCAGAAGCGCCACAGGGACGGCCATCATGCCGATCGTCGAGCTCGCATAGAGGATAGTCGCCAGCGATGCCGTGCTCCGGAAGGGCGAGGCGACCACGAAGAAGAAGATGTAGATCAAGATCACGCCGACCAGCGACCCGATCTCGGGCCTCATCATCAAGCGACGGCCGAGCGACCTCTGTGTGACGCGTGGAGGGGCCGGGGCCGGGGCGGTGGCCACCCCGGCGTCTACTGTCTGTCCCATGGCTTTCTCCCAGTCTGGATCAGGGGCGACCGCCGCAGGGGCGGGTTCCCGACGGGGTCATCACCGGCCCCAGGCCGGCCTGCAGGCTTCATTGTTCGCGTGGTCCTGGGCCAAGCCCGCACTGGCCTAGAAACTCACGGGTTCTGGTCGCGATTGGCAGAGGGACGTCTGGGTCGCACGGGTAGAGGTCCTGCTCCACGATGGCGAAGAGGTCGCGGTCGAGTGCCGCCACCGCGTCGAGGATCGGCTCCATCTCGGGAACGCCGTGCGGCGGCTCGCACATCACTCCGAGCGGGACGGCTTGAGCGAACGAGAGGTCGTCAGCCTGAACACGCTTCAGGACCGCCGGGTCGACCTGTTTGATGTGAAGGCATCCGATCCGCTCCGGAAACCGGTGGATCACCGCGAGATTGTCGCCGCCGTAGTAGGAGAGGTGACCGGTATCCAGGCACAGGGAGACTGTCTTGGGGTCGGTCTCCGCCAGGAAGCGCTCGGTCTGCTCCTCGGTCCCAACGTGACTGTCGGCGTGGTTGTGGAAGACCAGCTCTAGGCCGTAGTCACCGGCCACGACCTCCGCCAGCCGGGAGACGCTGTTGACCAGGTTCCGCCACTCGTCCGGCTTGAGCTCGGCGGACGCTGTGTACGCACCTGTGTCGTCCCGATACATCTCAGGGAGGAAGACCAGATAGGTGCCGCCGAGGTCCTTGGTGAGCTGCGCGACCGGTCGCGTCTCGGCGAGGACCGCATCCCAGGCGTCCGAACGGTGCAGCCCGGCGGCCACCCCGCCGCCAGAGAGCCGTAGCCCGCGCCGGTCCAGCTCATCGCGCAGCCGGGCCGGATCGGTCGGCAGGTAGCCGTAGGGGCCGAGCTCCAGCCATACATATCCGGCCGCCACGAACTCGTCCAGGAAGCGGGACCAGGGGATCTGACGGGAATCGTCTGGGAACCATACGCCCCAGGAGTCCGGAGCGCTGCCCAGGCGCAGCCGCGCGCGCCTGGAGGACACCGCGTCGGGCGATGACGTCTCGGTGGTCATTGGCATTTCCCTCCCATTGGTTGTCTCCCTGTCAATTGGAGGTCGGGAAGTGGTAGCTGGCGCCGGTCGCCTGGTCGCGCTGCGGCCAGCGGGCGGTTACGACCTTGGCCCGGGTGTAGAACGACACCCCCTCCGGGCCGTGGATGTGCTTGTCGCCGAAGAGCGATTCCTTCCAGCCGCCGAACGAGTAATAGGCCATCGGCACCGGGATGGGGACGTTGATCCCGATCATGCCGACCTGGACCCCTCGCTGGAACCGGCGCGCCGCCTCGCCGCTGGAGGTGAAGATGGCGGTGCCGTTGCCGTAGGGGTTGGCGTTGACGATGCGGATGGCGTCGTCGACGGTGTCGGCGCGCAGCACCGAGAGCACCGGGCCGAAGATTTCGTCCCGGTAGACGTCCATCTGCGTCGTGACGTCGTCGATCACGGTTGGGCCGACGAAGAAGCCGTTCTCGTGACCCGGCACGCGGAGCCCTCGGCCGTCGACCCTGATCTTTGCGCCCTGGCGCTCGCCGGAGTCGATGTAGCCGACGATGCGGTCGCGCGCCTCGCGGGTGACCACCGGACCCATCTCACTGCCTTGCTCCCGTCCCGGCCCGACGCGCACGGCGGACGCCTTGGTCGTGAGCGGCCCCATCAGGGCGTCCCCCGCGGCCCCGACGGCGACCGTCGCCGAGATCGCCATGCATCGCTCGCCGGCCGATCCGAAGGCGGCGGCGACGAGGTGGTCGGTGGCGAAGTCGAGGTCCGCATCGGGTAGGACGATGGCGTGGTTCTTGGCCCCGCCGAGCGCCTGGACGCGCTTGCCGTTGGCGGTCGCGCGGCCGTGGATGTAGCGCGCGATCGGCGTCGAGCCGACGAACGAGAGCGCCGCCACGCCGGGGTGGTCGAGCAGCGCATCGACCGCCTCCTTGTCGCCGTGAACTACATTGAAGACGCCGTTGGGGAGACCGGCCTCGGCCCACAGCTGGGCCACGAGAATCGAGGCGGAGGGATCGCGCTCACTCGGCTTCAGCACGAAGGTGTTGCCGCAGGCGATGGCGATCGGATGCATCCACATCGGGACCATGACCGGGAAGTTGAAGGGAGTGATCCCGGCGACAACGCCGAGAGGCTCCCGGAAGGAGAGCACGTCGACGTCGGTGGAGACCTGGTCCGAGTACTCGCCCTTGAGCAGCTGTGGAATTCCACACGCGAACTCCACGACCTCCAGGCCCCGCTGAACCTCGCCTCGGGCGTCGGACAAGACCTTGCCGTGCTCGTCGGACATGATCTCCGCCAGCTCTTGGATCCTGCCGTTGACCAGCTCCCTGAACTTGAACAGGATCTTGGACCGGGCGCTGAGGGAAGACTGTTTCCAGCTCTCGAACGCAGTTGTCGCGGCGCGCACCGCCTCGTCGACGTCGCGTGTATTGGCGAGCAGCACCTGCGCCTGCTGCTCACCGGTGGCCGGGTTCCAGACCGGCGCATGACGCGTCGACATCCCCGGTGTCTGCGTGCCGCCGATCCAGTGCTCGATGGTCCTCACCTGCTCCATCGTTCTCACCGCGAGGTTCCTCCCACAGGTTCCGATTCGGGAGTGCCGCCCGCGCCCACGAAGTTGCGCTGCCGTGCTTTGTTGACCTCGTAGGACCTGCGCGCCTTGCGAGTCGAATCAAGGTTCGACGCTTCGGCCACGGGTACGTCCCACCACGACTCGCTGTTGGGCGCCGGCACCAGGGGGTCGGTCTCGACCTGGACCAGGACAGGTCCCTTGTCGCCTTTCGCCTGCCGCAACGCGTTCCGGAACTCGTCGATAGTTCGGGCGCGCGTGACGCGGACGCCAAGGCTCTCCGCGTTGGCCGCCAGGTCCACGGGCAGGACGTCACCGTCGAGGCGTCCGCTGGCCGTGTTCCGGTATCGGTACCAGGTTCCGAACCGCTGCGAACCTAGCGACTCGGAGAGCTCGCCGATGGAGGCGAAGCCGTGGTTCTGGACCAGGACGACGATGACCTTGACGCCCTCCTGGACGGCGGTGACGAGCTCCTGGGCCATCATCAGGTAAGAGCCGTCGCCGACCATCACGAAGACGTTGCGATCAGGCGCCGCCATCTTCACCCCCAGTCCGCCGGCGATCTCGTAGCCCATGCACGAGAAGCCGTACTCGACGTGGTAGCCCTTGGGGTCGCGGGTGCGCCACAGCTTGTGCAGATCGCCGGGCATCGACCCAGCGGCGCAGATCACCACGTCTCGAGGCTCCGACACCTCATTGACGACCCCGATCACCTCCGACTGAGCAGGCAGCGGCTGGTGACCCAGTTTGTACGCGCGCTCGACAGTCGCGTCCCATTCGCGGGCCAGGTGAAGGGCTTGGGCGCGATAGTCGGGTTCGGTCCCCCAGCCTGCCAGCGCCTTGGTCAGCGCGCGAAGCGCCTCCCGGGCGTCGGCCACGACCGCAACACCGGACTGCTTGGCCGCGTCGAAGGCAGCGATGTTGACGTTCACGAAGCGCACTTCCGGGTTCCCGAAGGCGGTCCTCGACGCCGTAGTGAAGTCGCTGTAGCGGGTCCCGATACCGATCACGAGGTCGGCCTCGGCAGAGATCCGATTGGCGGCCGTGGTGCCGGTGCTTCCGAGGGCGCCTAGGGCCAGCGGGTGGTCGTAGGGGAGCGAGCCCTTGCCCGCCTGCGTCTCGGCGACGGGGACCCCGGTGGCCTCGGCGAAGACGCGCAGCTCCGCAGTTGCCTCGGAATAGATGACGCCCCCGCCGGCGACGACGAGCGGCCGCCGGGCCGAACGGATCACCTCGACCGCACGGGCCAACGCCGCCGGCTCGGGGACCGGGCGGGCGACGTGCCAGACCCGCCTATTGAAGAGCTCCTTCGTCCAGTCGTGTGCTTCGGCCTGTACGTCCTGGGGCAGTGCGATCGTGACCGCCCCCGTCTCAGCCGGGTCGGTCAGCACCCGCATGGCGGCAAGCAGCGCCGAAGGGAGCTGCTCCGGCCGCCAGACCCGATCGAAGAACCGGGAAAGCGGTCGGAACGCGTCATTGACGGAAATGTCGTAGGTGTGCGGCAACTCAAGCTCTTGCAGGACCGGGCTCGAGACACGTGTCGCGAAGACATCTGAAGGCAGCAGCAGGACGGGCAGGCGGTTGATCGTCGCCAGCGCGGCGCCGGTGAGCATGTTCGTCGCCCCAGGTCCGATCGACGAGGTGCAGGCGAACGTGGAGAGCCGGTTGCGCATCCGGGCGAAGGCGACCGACGCGTGGACCATGCCCTGCTCGTTGCGGGCCTGGTGGTAGGGCAAAGCCCCCGGCTCGTTCAGCTCGGCCTCGAGCAGAGCTTGGCCGACACCGGCCACATTGCCGTGGCCGAAGATCCCGAAGCAGCCGGCGAACAGCTTGTGCTCCTCCCCGTCGCGCGCGCTGTACTGGACCGACAGAAAACGCACCACCGCCTGGGCGACTGTCAGCCGCACCATCGGCCGGCTGCTCACCGGCGCGCTCCCGCGGCGCTCGCCATCGGCAGCCGAGGGTCGACTTGCTGGGCCCGCCAGCTCTCGCGCACCCATCCGTGGGTCGGGTCGTCCGAGATCAGCCAAGCTCGCTCCTCCCCAGGACCCGCCATGACGTTCAGGTAATAGAGATCGTAACCGGGGGCTGCCATCGATGGACCATGCCAACCGTGCGGTACGAGGACGACGTCACCGCTGCGAACCTCGGCTAAGACGTCGAGCGGTCGGTCGGCGGTCCCGTACACGCGCTGGTAGGCGAGGCCGGGACCGCTCGGCCCGGCTCCGACCTCGTAGTAGTAGATCTCCTCCAGCGCCGTCTCGCCCGGAACTTCCTCGTCGTGCTTGTGGGGCGGATAGGAGGACCAGTTGCCGGCTGGCGTCAGTACCTCGCACGCGATCATGCGGTCGGCCTCGAACACCTCCGGCGTGCAGAAGTTGTTGACCTGGCGGGAGCACGAGCCGGCGCCGCGCAGCTCGACCTGCACCTCGGAGGCCGCCATGTAACGCGGCGCCAGGCGTCTCCGGGAACGGGCGGAGGGGAGCGCGAACCGCCCGCCGGTCTGGCTGAAGACGGTCACCGAGGCGCCGAGCGGCGCGTAGGCGAAGTCGCTGACGGCGCTGAGCACGTTCTCGCGCCCGGCCAGCTCGAAGCGCTGACCTTCGCAATCGACCCGGCACGAGCCCGACAGGGGCAGGACCAGGACTTCGTCCGCGCCGCACTCGAAGCGGCGCGCTCCGCCGGGCGGCAGGTCGAGGATGCGCAAGCCGGCGTACCCCCAGCCGGCGCGCTCGGGAGTGATGGCGACTGTGAACGGCCCGTCGCCGGCTGTGCCCGCGGGAAGGTGGAGCCGCGCGGTGTCCACTGCGCCGGCCGCCGACTCAGGCATGGGCGCCCTCGCCGAGCATGGCCTCGACCTCGAAGCGGTCCGGCATGGCGTCCGCGCATGCCAGGCGCGAGGCGACGATGGCGCCGGCCGCATTCGCGAAGCGAATCACCCGCTCCAGATCCCAGCCCGCCAGCAGGCCGTGACAGAGCGCGCCGCCGAAGGCGTCGCCTGCTCCCAGGCCGCAGAGCGTCTCCACCGGCACCGGCGGGACCAGAACCGAGGTATGACGATCGCGCGCGAAGACCCCGAGCGGCCCCAGCTTCACGATCGCAAGCTCCACCCCGAGGGCCAGGAGCGCCTCCGCCGCCGACTCCGCCTCGCGAGTCCCGACGGCCATCTCCACCTCGGATTGGTTGCCGACCACCACGGTCGAGAGCCGTGCCGCCTCCTTCGCCCACCGCGTCGCTTCGCCGCCATCCTTCCAGAGCATTGGGCGGTAGTCGAGGTCGTGCACGCGAATCCTGCCTCGGTGGGCGCGCATAGCTTCCAGAGTGGTGCTGCGGCTGGGCTCCTCCGAAAGGCCGACGCCGGTGGTCCACAGCAGTGGGACTTTCGCCACCGCGCCGGCGTCAAAGTCGGCGGGGACCAGGTTCAGATCAGGAGCCTTGGGCTCGCGATAGAAGAGCAGCGGAAAGTGGTCCGGAGGAAAGATCTCGCAAAAAGCGAGGGGCGTTCTCAGCGAGGGATCGGTGCCGACCCAGCCGGCATAGACGCCGAACCCCTCGAGGGCCTTGCACAGGTACTCGCCGAAGCCGTCGGCGCCCACCCTTGTGATCACTGCCGAGCGGCGCCCCAGCCGGGCCGCTCCGACCGCCACATTGCTCGCACTGCCGCCGAGGGACTTGTTGAACGTCCGCACGTCAGCGAGAGACACCCCGATCTGCTCCGGGTAGAGGTCCACGCTGATGCGGCCCATGGTGACGACCTCGAGCTGGTCAGGCGCGGCTGTCATGTCCGCGGAGCTCTCCTCTCCTCTGGCACGGCTGGAATCGTTTCCAGATTAGCTCCGAGTTCTTTTCATGTCAACAATTTGTGGGCTATGGAAATTTTGCGATACCATTTCCACGATCATCGCAAGGACCATGCGGTCTCCCAGGAATCGATTCGCGACTCGACCCACCCTGCGTGAGGTTGCAGACCGCGCCGGGGTGGCGGTATCGACCGCCTCCCGGGCTCTGAACCGGGGCTCGGTCAGCGATAGCCTGCGCACGCGCGTAATCGCGGCCGCAAGCGAGCTTGGCTACCGGCCGCACAGCCTGGCGCTCAGCCTGAGGACCGGCGCGACCAAGACTGTCGGCTTCCTCGTCTCCGACATCGCCAACCCGATCCTTGGCCGCATGGTCCGAGGCGCGGCCAGCTATGTCGATGCCGGCGGCTACGGGCTGCTTCTGGCCGTCTCCGACGGCTACGTGGAACGCGAGCGGTCGCTGGTGCGGATGATGTACGAGCGGAGGGTGGACGGCCTGATCCTTTCTTGTTCGGACGAGTCGGACGTGCGCCTGGCCGAGATCGTTCGCGAGCTCGAGATACCCGTCGTGCTACTCGATCGTGAGCTGCCAGTGACTAGGGCCCACCGCGTTCTGGTCGATCACCGGCAGGGGATCGTGGAGGCGGTCGACCACCTTGCCAAGCTCGGCCACCGGCGGATTGGGTTCATCGGCGGGACCCTGGTGATCCGGCCAGGCCGGGAGCGCTACCAGGCCTTCAAGGCGGCCACCACCTTGCACGGCTTCTGGGACGAGCAGCTGGTCCGGCTCGGCCCGCTCACCCCGGAGTTCGGGCGGGCTGCGGCGGCCGTGCTTCTCTCGGCTCCGGAGCGGCCGACGGCCTTGATCGCGACCGACAACCGCCAGTCGACTGGTGCCCTGGTGGCCATCGTGGAGGGCGGCCACGAGATGGCGGCTGACATCTCGTTCGTCGGCTGCGGAGACGTCGAGGCGCTAGCGCTCCACAACCCGCCCATCACGATCCTCAACAGGCCAGTCGAAGAGTTGGGTATCGAGGCGGCCAAGCTGCTCCTTGCTTCGCTTGCCACTCCCACGACCGACCCGCTAGACCGCCCGGTGACCCGCGTCCTCAGTAGTCATCTGCTGATCCGGCGGTCGACCGACTTCCCGCGGCCTGCGGTCCAGACGGCTCGCGCCATCGGCTAACTTTGAGCGTCGGAGCCATGGTGGGTGTGCGATGACCTACCCCGCCGATCCCCGCGTTGATGCCTACATAGATGCGCTGCCCGAGTGCCAGGCCGGGTTAGCCGCACAGACCGCAGGGCAAGGGAGCGCGGCGTCCGCGATTAGGCGGTCCACGGGCAGGCGAGCGGGCTCTAAGTCGAGATTGGCGGCTAAGCCCTAGCGCGGAGGCGGCGGGGACGCCGAGGTGGTATTGCCGCGGCACGACGAGGGCAGTAACGACACCGACGGTTGAAGACGACCCAGCGTCCCCGAACAGTCCCACTCGACAGATGGCCGTCTCGACACGTTAGCTCCGAACTTGCTGTGGACGACCCAACTGTTGCTCTCGTTGCGGACTCTCGCACGCCACTGAGCGTCTCATCGAGCCACTCGCTCGCCGAGAGCAGGGCGAACAACGACGGGCTCGCCAAGCCGCCCGTCGAGGCGGCGGAACGGCTCGGGAACGGTAGCAAGGCCGCGGGATACCGATGGGCGCGACACGTGCATCCCGACAGAGTCTCAGTACAAATTGAGCCAGCGTCTGCACCCACCACGAAGGGTCCGGTGGATCGTTACTAGGGGACTCCCTGCGCGGCTGCACCAGGCTGAGCGGCGACGATTTCCTCCAGCTGCCCGGCGTCGATGGTCTCCTGAATCCTGAGTCGCTGGACTACCACCTCCATCTTCGCCCGCTGCTCGGTCAGGATTTGCTTAGCCGTCTCGTAGGCCTCCTTGATGAGGCTGCGCACCTCTTCGTCGATCAGCTGCGCAACCTCTTCTGAGAAGTTCCGCTGTTCCCCCAGGTCCCGGCCCAGGAAGACCAGCTCCTCTTTCTGACCCATCGCGACGGTGCCCAGCTTCTCGCTCATGCCCCACTGGGTGACCATCCGCCGCGCCATCTGGGTG
>CATPBP010000059.1 GCA_955652675.1 Candidatus Dormiibacterota bacterium | reverse complement strand
GTGGTCCCGCGCGGGCTCACTCCCGGCCGGAGAAGTAGCCCAGGATCCTCAGGACGGCGAGGAACAGGTTGACAAGATCGAGGTAGATGCTCATCGCGAGAACGATCGCGTCACCTTCCGTAGCGGCCCCGGCGTGGACCGTGCGATTGATGTCGTAGACGATGTAGCCGGTGAAGACGGCTGCGGCGGCGGCTGAGATCAGGAGCCCGAACAGAGGTAGGTGAACGAAGATGCCGATGATGCTGGCCACGACCACCCCGATCAAGGCGATGAAGAGAATCGAACCGAGACGTGAGAGGTCTCGGTTGGTGGTGTAGCCGTAGTAGCCCGCGCCCAGCGATATGACGGCGGTGGTGGCGGCAGCGTCGACCACGATCGAACCCAGGCCGGCGGCGACGTAGGTGTCGATGATGGCTCCGACGCCCAGGCCCAGCGCGGCCGCGACGAAGAAATAGACCGCCAGGTTGATTCCCGGCTTGTCCTTCACCCAGTTCAGGGCGAACACGCCCACTATCGCCAGGAGCATCAAGATCAGCGAGAGTCCGCGAGGGACGGCCGGGGCGGCAAGGGCGGCGACGGCCGAGACGCCCATCGCCGCGGCCACGTAGCCCAATACCTTCCCCACGAGGCTGCCGGGCCGAGGAGTGGAAAGAGATCGCTCGTACATTGCGACAGCCAAAGCTAGCAGAGCTTTCTAAAGGAAACCTGAACGAAAGACCTGATTCCCTCCCCCGTTCGCAGAGGGAAGGACCTTCTGTTCAGGCCAGGTGGCGGTCTCGGGCCATCGCCATGACCTTTTTGACCAGGTCGGCGTTGCCCCCGGCGGGAGTGCCGTCGGGCATCGTCAGGGTGTCCTCGAGACCCACGCGCACATCCCATCCGCTTTCGAAGGCATACTCGATCACCCTCCAGGTTGCCCTGCCGTAGCCGTGGTAAACCCGAGGCATCACATCGGCCCGATCCAGCGCGATGCTGATACGGTCGGCCTCGGCCTCCGCCTCCACAGGCTCCACGTCCTGGGGTTCCACCAGCGCTCGGACGATGTGTCTGGCGAGTCCGCTGTCGAGCAACAGCTCGGCGTCCGAGAGGGTCCAGACTCCCGCCTCGATCCCGATCCCAACCTCGCGAAGCAGCCGGCAGAGCTCGATCGCATCCGGCTCGGCGAAGTTCACGGATACGAAGTCGGGGCGCTCGGTCCAGCTGCCGATCATCTGGTCCCGCCGAGCCGGGTCCGGCTCGATCCAGCTCGCCGTGCTGAAGCCGACGGGCACAGCCGGGCAGGCATGCCGTATGGCGAGCAGCGCCTCGTCGCAGGCGCTTGGCTCCAGCGTCTCGGTGCCGTCCGGGCCTCGCGGGTGCACGTGAAGCGCCCGGGCACCCTCGTCGACAACCTGCCTCGCGTCGGCGGCCAGCTCCGTCGCGGTCAGCGGAAGCGCTGGGTGATCCCCAGGCCTCCGCGAGCCATTGAGACAGGCTTTGAGCAGCACCGATTCAGCCTACGCCGTGACGCTCCGGCTGCGCAGTGAGGAGGACGGGAGGTGCCGCGAGCGTAAGAGAATACGGCGGATGAGCGAAGAACATCGCCTGGCCGACGGCGCGGAAGAGCACGAAGCCCAGCAGCAAGTTCCCGACGACGACTGGACAGCTCCGGAAAGCAGTGACCAGGCACCCGGCGAAGAGGTGGTCCACCTCAACGACGCGTACGTGGGTGGGGGACCGCCTCCTGAGCAGGAGCCGCATCTGGACGACGACCAGCACCGGACCGGAGGCTGAGGGTTTCACTGCTGGGGACCGCCGGCCGCCGCGGGCGGCGCCCACTCAGCTCCGGCGGTCCTGTTCCAGGGACGCCGCAACTCGCGACACGGTCGCGGGCAGCTCCCGTAGGTCCGGGAGGACGGCCGAGGCGACGGATGGGTCGTCGTCGTCGCCGAGCCGGTTGATCCAGATCGCCGGGATGCCCAGGCGGTTGGCGGGCACCACGTCATGGAACCAACTCTGTGCGACGTGCACCTGGACGTCCGGCCGGTATTTCTCGCGGAAGCGCAGAAAATGGCCGTGAGCGGGCTTGTAGGAGCCGACGTCCTGGGCCGTGACCACCGCGTCTACGGGCACTGGGAGACGCTGCCGGGTCTGCGCGAAAAGGTCGGGATCGATGTTCGAGAGAATTCCCAGCTGCCAGCCCTCTTCCCGCAGTTTTCCGAGCGCGGGTCCGACGTCCGGGAACACCGGCCAGTCAGGGAGGGTGTCGGAGAGAATCCATCCAGCGCCGGGGCCCAGGGTGAGACCAGCCTCGGCCACCGCTCGAAGGAGCGCTTCATGGAGCACCTCCCGATAGGGGCGGAAGCCTTCCGCCTGCACCTGAACCTCATGCCTGTAATACATGGGTAGGAGCCGCTCGGACTCGCCTGGCGCCACAGTCTTGATCGCCCCTGCAATCCCGGCGCGCCAGTCGACCAGGGTGCCGTAGCAATCGAACGTCAGCCACCGCATCACCACCATTCTCCCTCCCCCTGGCGGGGAGGGTCGGGGAGGGAGTCATTCATGCCGTTACTTGATAGGCCGGATTCATTCCGGCCGTGTGAGTTGGATTCGTCCACGCCCACCATCACTCCCGAGAGGAGGGTGGGTTCGTGGGGGGAACCTGGGTTCCCCCGCGCCGTCTTCAGTGACCTCTCCAGGTGTTACCGGTCTGAGGAGCGCTGTCTGCCGGCTTGAGGTTCTGGGGGACGCCTCGGGTGGCCTTCGCCCAGTGTGACATCACATTTCCGTGGAAGACGCCAGTCCTCAGCCGAGCTCTGCGTTCCGGATCGTCCCCTCCGCCCTGGCGGCTCAGGTCTGCGGCCGCCTCAAACGCCGTGAGATGTGGCACGAGGCTGTGCTTCGCGTACTGCTCAGGCGTTTGCGGCCACCAGGCGTCCGAACCGTAGATGAGTTGATCCGGCGCGAGAGAGTCGAGCGCCTTGAGCAGGGACTCCACCCGCCAGTCCGGCGGTGGCCCAAAAGAAAAATCCGCCTTCAGCTGCCACGGATCATCCGGATTGGGCTCCCGATGATAGGACTCCATCATGAGTAGGGCGACCAATTCATCCACCCACGGCCATCCCAGGTGCGCGAGGTGGCCGTGGAAGCCGTCGACCCGGTGGATGCCCTCATAGAAGGTCGGCCTGCAGAATGAGCTCGACCTGCCGTCCATGAAGATCCCGCAGTGGAAGACGACGTACACACCGAGGCGTGCGAGCGCCTCGAGGAGGGGGAGTGCCTCCTCATCTTCCGGAGTCCAGCGATCGGGGACCATCTTGATGCCACGGATGCCGAGCTCGTGGTAGCAGCGCTCGGCTTCCTCGATCATGAGCTCCACTGCGCGGCGCTTGTCACCGCCGGCGATGGCTGGATTCGGATTGAGGACTGCGAACGCGATCAGCCGCTCGGGGGCATAGGAGCAGAAGTGGGCAATGTAGTCATTGTTTCGACGTACATCGTCCAAATGCTCGACCGCCAGTTCCCAACCCTGGGGACGTAGCAGCGGGGCGAACATGAACGCCTTGTCGACGCCGCAGCCGTCGAGACAGGCAACCACGTCCTGTGGCGGTCCGTCATGATCCGAGCCGCAGGTATGCGTGTGAGCATCCACAACTGGCAAGCGTTGTTCGTCAATCCCCAGTGCGTCTGTGATCGGCATTCGTTACCTCTCCTGCTTGGGCGTCTCCAGGGCGGTCGTTTGCGGCTACCGTGATCGAGTTTCGACGTTGACGCCAAACTGCAGCGTTAGTCTATTTGACCAGTCAGCATGTCCGTGGAAATGGCCCGTGAACGTAGCGCAGGTGAGGGAATACTTCATCCCTCGACGTTCGTTCAACTTACATGTGGGGATCAAGACCAGGGCCTGGGCGACGCTAAGGCGCACAACCCGAGCGCGCGTTTCCATCACCCCGGCCGAGATCTCTCCTGTATCTGAGCGCCTTCGTCTCTACCTGGTGCTCGCTGCCCTCACGGTCCTCGGGCCCTTCGCCATCGACATGTATCTGCCCGGCCTGCCCGCGCTTGCGCGGGACCTCCACGCGAGCGAATCCGCAAGTCAGCTCACGCTCACAGCCTGCCTCATTGGCCTGGCGGTCGGGCAGTTGATTGTGGGCCCTCTGAGCGATTCTCTCGGCCGGCGGCCGCCATTGATCGTGGGCCTCGTGGGTTACTCGGTGGCCTCACTGCTGTGCGCGCTGGCAACCTCGATCGAGCTCCTTGTTGCCTTCCGCTTCCTGCAGGGGCTGGCAGGTGGGGTGGGAATGGTGATCGCGACGGCGGTGGTCCGCGACCGCTACACCGGCGCTGCGGCGGCGAAGTTCTTCTCCCTGCTGATGCTGGCCGTCATGATCTCACCGCTCTTTGCGCCAAGCATCGGAGGAGCGCTCCTGCACGTTACCTCCTGGCACGGCATTTTCGTGGCGCTGGCCGCAGCCGGCATCGCAGTGACCGTCGCCGCATGGGCGGGGCTGCCGGAAACGCTGGGACTCGATCGGCGGCAGAGTGGCGGCCTGCCCTCAGCCTTGGCGACGATGAAACGCCTCGCGACTGATCGAGTGTTTCTGAGCTTTGCACTGCCCGCCTGCCTCATGAACGGCGCCACTCTCGCGTACGTGTCCGGCTCCGCGTTCGTGTTTCAACAGGTCTATGGCGTTTCGCCCCAGACGTACGGACTCCTGTTCGCCGCCAACGGGGTGGCTCTGGTCGTGTCCAGTCAGCTGAACCGCGCTCTGGTGGACCGATTCTCGCCTTACGGACTGATGCGGTTCGGGTTGTTCTTGGCCGCCGCGTCCGGGCTGGTCCTGCTCACGGTGGCGGTCATCGGAACGCATCTGTTGATCGCGCTCATGGTGCCGCTGGTTGCCATGATCGCCAGCTTCGGATTCGTGGCGCCCAACGCCAGCGCGCTGGCCCTCTCCGAGCACGGGGACGAGGCCGGGGCGGGGTCGGCGCTGCTCGGCGGCCTGCGCTTCGCGTCCGGCGCGGTGGTCGCCCCGCTGGTAGGCCTGGCCGGTCCCCGGACCGCGGTGCCGATGGTCGTGGTGATGGTCGCGCTCGCCCTCGCAGCGGCCGCCGGCTTCATTGCTCTGGGCCCGCGCCGGACGGCGGACCGCCCCAGCGAGACATCGAGAGAGCAGGCGGCCTGACCGCCGGCCGAGGAGGCTGGACGTTTCAGCCGCCCGGGCTTGCGCCCAAGAGGCTGGTGAGGCCGTCCCTGGCTTCAGTCCAGGACGGCGTGCCGCAGAGGACCGTCCGCCCCCACCTCGAAGACATCGGCCGGCGACCCCCGCTGGGAGCTTGCCGCCGGAGCGGTGACCCATTGACCGCCGAAGCCATCCCAGGCAGTCCAACCAGTGCCCAACCAGCGTCGCTGGTACAGGCCGTCGTCACTGCCCCGCACGAAGACGTCCAGCCGGTTCGCTCCCTGTGAGGCGACGGCCGGCGCTTCGCTGAGGTCTCCGCCGCCCCCCTCCCAGCCGCGCCAGGCGGTCCTGTCCCACCAGCGGTGCCAGAGCGCATTGTCGACGCCGCGCACGAAGACGTCGATTCGATTCGCGCCCCAAGAGACGGCGGCTGGGCTAGAGGTCAGAACGCCGCCGAGCCGTTCCCAATCGCTCCAGCGCCCCCCGTCCCACCACCGATGCCACAAAGCGTTGTCGGTGCCGCGGACGAAAACGTCGAGGCGGTTCTGATCCCACGCGGCGACCGCCGGACCCGAGGTCAGCACGCCACGGAGACTGACCCAGTCGCTCCACCGGTTGCCCTCCCAGGATCGCTGCCAGAGGGCGCTGTCCGTGCCGCGAACAAAGACGTCCAGGCGTCCCGGACTTCGCGCCACCACGGCAGGAGCCGATGTCAGAACTCCGCCCAGGGACTCCCAGGAGCTCCAGGTTGGCCTGTCCCACCAGTGGTGCCAGAGAGCGCCGTCGGTCCCGCGGACGAAGACATCCTGGCGGCCGGGCGCCCAGGAGGCAGCCGCGGGAGCTGAGGTCGGCACCCCTCCCAGGTCGTCCCAGGTGCCACTGAACGGCGACATGGGGACCACGCCGTTCGAAGGTCCCGATGAGGGGCCGGTGCCCATCGCGTTGGACGCGCTCACCGTGAAGCTATACGTGGTCCCCGGCGCGAGTCCGCTCACGGCCGCTGCGTTGGTCCCCTGGACCGTCGCCGTAGCGTGGCCCGGCGACGAGACGACGGTGTAGGAGGTCACCGGGGAACCCCCGTCCGAACCGGGAGTCCAGGACACCCAGACCCGGCCCATCCCGGCCGTCGCGGTGACGCCGGTGGGCGCAGACGGGGAAGGATTCTGCGGATTCCCCGTCAGCCAGTAGTCGCCGGAGTCGGATCCCCAGGGATCCTGTCCGGGGCCGCTCCAGCCCCAGGGGTCGATCGCGGTCCAGGGATTGGTGATGTAGAGTCCGAAGTGGAGGTGGGGACCGGTGCTGTTACCCGTGTTCCCGCTGACGCCGATCTGCTGGCCCCTCCCGACCGCCTGCCCCGAGGCGACCCCCACATGGGACAGGTGTGCGTAACGCGTGCTGAACCCGTTGCCGTGATCCACCGTGATGGTCAAGCCGAAGCCCGGGTTGTAGGGATCGTTGCCCGCGATCATGACCGTGCCCGGGGCGGCTGCCAGCACCGGCTCGTAGTTGAGCGCGAGATCCCAGCCGTTGTGCCCGTCGTAATAGAGATAGTTGGTCCCACCGGAGGTAACCGCGTACCCGGACGGAAAGCCAGGATCCACTCCATTGGCCGCCAACGCAACGGTGCCGTTGAATTCGCACACGCGTCCGTCGTGGGTGTAATCGGGGTGGCAGTGGTCGAAGACCGAAGTCACCGTGTGCGCGTTCCAGTAAGGACGCGTGAGGAACGGTCCGACCCCTCCGGCGAGCGGCGTGCCGCGCGGGGGTTGTCCGGACAGGACGCCTGGCAGATTGTCGGTCGGGCTACTGGCGCGGTTCCCCGGCGGCGGCGGCGCCGGGTGCTCTGCCACACCTGGGGCAGAGGTTGCGCCAGAGACGGGAGCAGGCACGGCTTCTGCGAGCACGAGCATCAACCCCGCGGCCAGGAGCATTGCCGGAGAGCGAAGGTTTCCCATGTGGCGACTCCGATCGTTCGTCAGACTGGGCTGCGCTGCAAAAGCGTTGGAGAGGAGGCCGTTCCCGGACCGGCCACACCCAGGCTGTGGCGAAATGATGAAGTCGCTGCGAGGCCGCCGACCTGCACGCCAGGCGCCGGCCCCGGGGGCGAAGTGATGCTAGTGGCGGCTGCTCGGCGCGGTCAAACTTGAAGCTCCGACTAACCCGGTCCTACCCGGGCCTGCTCCCCCGCCGGGCGTCTCCGGGTCGCCCTCCGGGCAGGCCGGCTCCCCGTCCGCTGCCCACGCCGTTCGGAGCCCCGACCCCGCGCCAGGCTCAGCAGCTCGGCAGTGCCGGCTTCGATCCCGTCGCAGAGGACCTGCACGTCCGGCACCGTGTTGTAGTCGGCGGTTACTGCGATGGCCAGGGCGCCCACGTAGGAGAAGATGGCGATGCCGATCCGCACCTGGCCCGCGATGGGGACGTAGGGATAGCACTGGACCATCTGCCGGCCGCAGACGTAGAGCGGCTGCTGGGGCCCGGGCACGTTGGTGGTGACCGCCTGCACCAGACGCTGAGGGACGCGGGCTCCCAGTCTGGCCCCCAGCGCCAACCACATCGGAGGCGCGAAGCCGGACAGCCGCGTGAGGACGTCGCCTGCCACCGCCTGCCTGGACTCCTTGAGGCCGTCCATCTGCCGCCGGATCTCCTCCAGGCGCTCCAGCGGATCAGCCAGCCCAATGGGCAGCTCGGGGAACACTCCCGACACACGGTTGTTCAGGGTTCCACGCTCGTCGGGGCTTCTCACCGAGACCGGCACCAGCGTGCGCACGACCTTGCCCTCGACCGGCTCTCCACGCTTCATCAAAAGCTCGCGAAAACCGCGGGTGATGATCGCGAGGACAACGTCGTTGACGCTGCCGCCCAGGTTGCTCTTTATCTCTCTCACGTCGTCCAGCGAGGTCCTGACCCAGCTCCAGCGCCGGTGCGGCCCGATGGGACCGTTCAGTGAGGCGGGAGTCGGCCGGAACGCCGGCCAAGCCCGGGCGAGGCCCCGCAGCAGCTCCGCCATCTCCCGCGGACTCAGCATCTGCGCACGCCTCAGCCATGGGATTCGCTGCAGGCCGGACAGAGGCGACGCGATGCCGTCGGCGACCGCGTCAGCGGTCAGCTGAATGCCGGATGGTTCTGCCTCGGGAGCCCATGGCACGTGGGCGGGGAGCCGAGCGTCCGGCCTGGTGTCGAAGATGACGCTCATCAAATCCGCGCCGGCGATCCCGTCGACCATGCAGTGATGGACCTTGTTGACAAGCGCCCACTGGTCATCCTTCAGACCCTCGACGATCCAGAGCTCCCACAGCGGTTTGCTGCGGTCGAGCTGCTGGGCCAGCACCCGCCCGGCCAGGTTTCGCAGCTCCTCTTCGCCGCCCGGCCGGGGGACTGCCGTGCGCCGGATGTGGTAGAGGATCTGGAAATGGGGGTCGTCGACCCACACCGGACGTCCCAGCTGCATCGGCGGGAAGCGCACCTTCTGGCGGTAGCGCGGCACCATTTGCAGCTTGCGGGCAACCATGCGGACCACGTCGCCGTATTTGGGTGGAGGCCCTTCGAGGATTAAGACAGACCCGACATGCATCGGATTATTGGCGTCCTCGGCATAGAGGAATGTCGCGTCCTGCGGGCTCATCCTATCCACTGCAATCCCCTGTGCTACTCCGACCACTGGGGCCAAAGGCGCCGCTGTGAGCCTGGGCGCCCTACATTACCAGGGAGCAGGCTATCGAAATGACGCACCTACGATGATCCTTGCCGCAGGTTCTGCAGAGCTCCGACCTGGGCTGCCGGTCCGCCGGGGAAGTCTGTCACCTGGAAGTAACGTGGCCGGAGGCAGGGAGATGTCGGCGTCATGACCCTCCAGCTCGGGGCGATGATCGCGTTCGCGGTCATCGGCGTGGTTTTCTTCGTGACGGTTTGGGTTGTGGTGTTTCGCGCCCGCCGAAAGGATGAGCCACCTCGACAGTAGGCGTCGACACTGGGCTCGCCTCTTAGAAGGACCCCCTCCCTGGCCTTCCCGCAAAGGGAAGAGGATCTCACGTCATTAGTGTTTGCGGCGGATGGTGATGGAGGCGGCTCCCGGCGTTAGTCGTGCCTCCCACTCCGCGGGGTCCAGGTCGCGCAGCCGCAGGATGGCATTCAGCGTGCCCATGGCGATCCCACTCTTGGTTATGGACTCGTTGATCAGGTGCAGGTCCCAGACGCCCGACTGAAGCCGGTTGGTGGCAGCTGCGGCGTCCTGGAAGGCGGACGTGATGATCTCGATCTCCTTGTCGGTGAACTGCTGATCGCTCATGCGGGCTATTCTGCGCCCCGGGTGGCGCCGCCGACGGTGCTACCAGGACTCATGGGCGGTGAGTCCCAGACGCTCGAGCGATCGGTCGTAGTAGTTAGACAGGAGCACCACCCGGATGTGGCGCGTGAGGTCGTTGGAACGCAGCGCCTGTATGAATGACGAACCGCCAGAGCCGCCGCGGCCGACGTGGACGAAAATGACATTGGGTGGCGACTGCTTGGCGAGGGTCAGAGCCGTGGCGGCGTCAGACGCCTTTGTCACTCGATATCCCTCCTCCTCCAGCCGGCGGGCATGCGCTGCGGTGGTGCCGGGATCATCGTTGAGGATCAGAGCGGTAGCTGGTCTGGCGACGCTGGTCGGGCTCATTCTGCATCTCCCTGTTGGGGGCTGCCGCGGCCGGCCGGAAGGATCCCAAAGGGCTTGCCCGACCCCAGCCTTGACGGCTCTCGCCTCAGTCTTAGGACAACTGTCAGCATAGCAGCCCGGCGGAGAAATAGTTGCGGCACCGTGCTAATATAGGGCAATCGATCGCCCTCGCCCGCTCTCCGTGCCAGAGGCGGCGGCCGTGCTGCAGTCCTCAGAGGCCTATGTCCGGCGGCTACTCATCAGCCGACGGCTCTATGGCGTCAAGATCGGCCCGGTCTGGGCCATCTACCCCGAGGATCTGGAAAGCTTCAGGCGCCTGCGCCGTCCCCCCGGCCGGCCGCCGAATTCCGCAGTCCGCAATCGCGCAGAGGCGGACATGCGAGTCCGAATCAACAGCGAGCGGTCCTCCGCAGGAACGCGCCATGCCTTGCGCAAGCCGGTCCGCAATCGGAGAAAGCCCCAAGCCGATCGGTGACGGGTTATGTCGAGCCTAGCTCAGATAGGAGCGCAGTTTCGCGGACCGTCTCGGCTCCCGAAGCTTGCGCAAGGCTTTCGCCTCGATCTGCCGAATCCTTTCACGGGTAACTCCGAGGCGACGGCCGACCTCCTCCAGAGTTCGCTCCTGCCCGTCGATGGTGCCGTAGCGAAGGAGCATCACCCTCCTCTCGCGACCACTCAAGGTGTCGAGCGTCTCATCGAGGGCGAGGCGCAGCGTTGAAGCAAAGGCCGCGTCCAGCGGTGAGATCGCGTCTTTGTCTTCGATCAGGTCACTCAGCGCCGAGTCACCCTCCTCGCCCAGCGGGGTCTCGAGGGAAATCGGCAGCTCTGAAACCTTCATCAGCGTGCTCACGATCTCCGGAGTCATCCCCGACTCCAGTGCGAGCTCGTCGACCCTCGGCTCCCGACCCAGGTCTTGAGCCAGGCGGCGGGAGAGACGCACGATGCGGTTGAGCGACTCGCCGATGTGCACGGGGAGCCGGATCGTTCGCGACTGATCGGCTAATCCTCTGGTGATCGCCTGTCGTATCCACCAATGGGCGTAGGTCGAGAACTTGTATCCCCTGTGGTAGTCGAACTTCTGTACCGCACGAAGCAGCCCGACATTGCCCTCCTGGATGAGATCCAGGAACGGAAGTCCCCGGTTGATGTACTTCTTTGCGATGGATACGACCAGCCGCAGGTTCGCCTCCGCCATCCGCGTGGCGGCTCGCGCGTCGCCGGCCTCGATGGCCTTGGCAAGGACGACCTCCTCTTCTTTGCTGAGGAGTGATACCGCGCCGATCTCGCGGAGATACATCCGGAGCGGATCGTCAAGCTCGTCTGAACGAAAGATCTCCAGCTCGGGCGTGACCTCGTCGCCGAACGCGTCCATCTCCAGTTCCGACCCGTCCGCGATGACATTGATCCCCATCTCTGTGAAGGCCGCCGTGACCCGAGCAAAATCTTGTGGCTCGAGAGGCACATCAAGGAATCCCTGCTGGAGGTCGTCGAGGGTGAGGCTCCCCTGTTCCCTGCCCTTGACGATCAGCGCTTCGGCAATGGTCTCGAGCTCCGGCACAGAACTCTTCCCACCCCTATGAGAGTCATCCGCCAATGAAGCGGATCGTGCCGCGCTCAAGTCCGAGAAAGGCTGCCGTTTGGCCACGTCTTCCGGCCGTCTCCTTTTCCTTCTCTAAGCAGCTGCTCAGCAACAAGTGGCATGGGAGAAGGCGGACGCCACTCGAGTGCACCTCGAAGCCGGGGCTGCTACGTACTGTAGCAGCGTTCCGATCGCCGCCTACGGAACGAACCTCGGGGCTTCCGCACCTCCTACCAACCCGGTGTCCTGGGACTCGGCCGGGCAGCGAGGCGGCCGCCCCTACTGGTCAGGCGGGCTCGGGCCGTCCGATCCTGGTAGCCTCGTCGGCCACGTCGGTGGCTCGCTCGCGGCTGTGCTCCGCACACAGGGGCACGCTGTAGCCAATGCCAGAGACAGTGACGATCACCGTTGCAACCGCCATGCGGCGGCATCCCGAGCGGGCGCAAGGAATCCCACCTCTGCGCACGCGCTCCTCGAGTCCCAACTCTGACGGACGCCGTCCTGACTGGCTGGCCATACGTTTATGGTGCACCCCGAGCGGGGCGATGCGGTGGCCAAGGCCAGCCCGAGAGGATGAGCGGCCTGGTCCAGGGTCGATCCTTACTGTTTCGGAGGGCGGTCGCCGGCGCCATCAGCTTTCGTCGGTCGCCCTCTCGCGTCCGATCCGGTGATGGAGCGATAGTGCGACTGGGTGTTCTCCTCCAGACGGGAGGCATCGTCATAGCGCGTCTTTGACGACGCCGATCGACCGGTGCCCTTGGGCCACAGGCGCCTCAGCAGGTGCCGAAGTTGCATTGGGTCGAGTATGGAGGATGCGCCCGGTAAGCAGAGCGGGCTCGCACAGTCGACCTCCTGTGCTCCCCTAAGTCCTTTCCGCCTGTGCGCGACCCTCTCGACCGGCTGCGGCGGACGGCGCAGGCCGGCTCGCTTGCCCGGACACTGAGAGGCCGCTTGAGCGGCGCAATGGTGCCCCTACCTCATGGAGGAAGCCGAGCAGCTCACGATAGGACTGCAGCAGCGAGGTCTCGTGGTATGGCACGCCAATCTCGGCGCAATACTGGCGGACGATGCCGTGCGCCCTGGGCACGTTCTTGCGTGCCATCGTAGGGAACAGGTGGTGCTCCACCTGGTAATTCAGCGACCCGTACCAGAAGTCGGTCAGCCGATTGGCACGGACGTTTCGGGAAGTCAGGACCTGCGCCCGCAAGAAATCCAGGTCGCTGTCCTCGTCAACTTCCAGCATCCCCTTGTGATTAGGGGCAAACACAGTCGCCAGGTAAAAGCCGCCGGCCGCCTTCTGCAGCACCATTACCAGAAGCGCCGACCATGGCCCCAGAAGCCAGGTCAGAATGCCCAGGTAGAGCAGCGCGTGGGCCAGCAGAGTGACGACCTCAGCCCGGCGGAACCGCGACGACTGCCGGGCCAGAAAAGTAGCTCCCGCCACGTGCATGCTCCACCCCTGCAGGCAGATGAGGGGAAAGAAGAACCAGGCCTGGTACTTCGCTATGAATCGGCGGACGCCGCGGCGCTGCAGTGCCTGCTCGACGCTGTAGACGATGGCCGGGCTGTTGATGTCCGGATCTAGGTCGGTGTGATTGGGGTTGGCGTGGTGGCGGTTGTGCTTGTCGATCCACCACCCGTAGCTCATACCTAGCACGACGTCCGCCGTTAGGAAGCCGACTAGCACGTTCTTCCACTTCCGCTCGAACATCTGGTGATGACCTGCGTCGTGCAGCTGGAAGCCGAGCTGGCCGGAGATCAGGCCGAGGATGATCGCGTCCCCTGCCTGTATCCAGGGATTGCGGAACAAGACCAGGACCGCGCAGCAGGCAGCCAGGGCGATTGTGTTCAGGACGATGAGACGTACGTAGTAGGCCGGCTCCTTCTTCAGGAGGCCCGCTTCGCGAACGCGCCGCTTGAGCACCGCGTAGTCGGAGGGGGCGGCGCCAAGGGGTCGCGGT
>CATPBP010000058.1 GCA_955652675.1 Candidatus Dormiibacterota bacterium | reverse complement strand
TCTCGGCCCTCCCGGGCTGGTGGCCAGAATCGCCGGGAATTGGTAGCCGTCCCGCCGGATAACCTCTGGACGTGAGGATCCTGATCGTCGGCTCTGGCGCGCGAGAGCACGCGCTGGCCTGGAAGTGCGCGCAGTCTCCGCTGGCTGAGCGGGTCTACGTGGCCCCCGGGAACGGCGGTACCCCGGAGGTGGCGCGCAACGTTGCGGTCTCCGCGGACGATTCCCAGAAGCTGGTCAAGCTGGCCCGCAAGGAGAAGATCGGCCTGGTCGTCATCGGCCCGGAGTCGGCGGTCGCTGTCGGCGTCGGCGACGAGTTCCGGCACGCCGGCTTCCCGGTCTTCGGTCCCAACCGGGAGCCTGGCCGAATCGAGACCAGCAAGGCCTTCGCCAAAGACCTGATGCGTGCTGCCGGCATCCCGACCGCGGACTACGAGATCTTCACAGAGGCGGCGCCGGCGAGGGAGTGGGCGCGGGCGCATGAGGGACACGTGGCGGTCAAGGCCGACGGGCTCGCGCTCGGGAAAGGGGTGCTGGTCTGTTCGAGCTTGGCCGAGGCCGACGCCGCCATCGACGCCATGCTGGTCCAGAAGACGTTCGGCCGCGCCGGAACCACGCTGGTGCTCGAGGAGCGCCTGGTCGGTCCCGAGCTGACCGTCTTCGGCGTCACCGACGGCGAGCGCGTGGTGCCGCTGCCACCCGTGCGCGACTTCAAGCGGGCGCGTGAGGGCGACCAGGGGCCCAACACGGGAGGAATGGGCGCCTACTCGCCGCCCGCCGGCATAACCCCTGCGATGGTCGAGGAGATCGCCGACATGGTCCTCCGTCCCGCGGTCGAGGAGCTGGCCCGGCGCGGGCTCGAGTACCGCGGGGTGCTCTACGCGGGCCTGATGCTGACGGCCCACGGGCCCCGGGCGATCGAGTTCAACGCCCGCTTCGGGGACCCCGAAGCCCAGGTCCTGCTTCCCCGGATGGCATCCGACCTGGTTCCGCTGCTGCTGGCCTCCGCGCTGGGCGACCTTCCGGAGCGGCCGCACCTGGAATGGGACCCCCGGCCCGCGGTCGGCGTGGTGGTCGCCTCCGGCGGCTATCCGGGGACCTACGAGACGGGCTTCCCGATCGAGGGCCTGGGAGGTGTGCCTCCAGGGGTTCTGATGTTCCACGCCGGGACGCGGCCCGGCCCCTCCGGTCTTCAGACATCGGGTGGGCGCGTGGTGACCTCGGTGGGGATGGGTGCTGACATCGAGCAGGCTCGGATGGCCGCGCTGTCGGGAGCGGTCCGCGTACGATTTGCCGGGGCCTACTACCGGACAGATATCGGCCAGGAGGCGGTTCGTGTCGGCTGAGGTTGGTGTGATCCTGGGAAGCAAGTCGGACCTGCCGCTGATGGAGGCCTGCCTCAAGCAGCTGGCGGAGTTCGGCATCGAGTCGGAGCTTCAGGTCTGTTCTGCTCACCGGGACCCGGCCGGCGTGATGGAGTGGGCCTCGACCGCCCGCGAGAGGGGCCTGAAAGTGGTCATCGCCGCGGCCGGCGGAGCTGCGCACCTGCCCGGGGTGGTGGCTGCCTGGACCGACCTGCCCGTGGTCGGCGTGCCGGTTCCGACCCAGTACCTCGGCGGCGTGGACTCCCTCTATTCGATCGTGCAGATGCCGGCCGGCATCCCGGTCGCCACGATGGCGATCGGCGAGGCGGGCGCCAGGAACGCGGCCTGGTTCGCCGCGCGTGTGCTGGGTGCGACGGACCCTGAGGTCGCGGGCCGGCACCTGGAGAAAAGGAAGGCGCTCGCAAATCGCTAGATCACGGCCAAGGCCCCGGCTCCGCCTGACCGACACCACCTTCCGCGACGGTAACCAATCGCTCCTTGGCGGCCACATGCGGGGTCCGGAGATCCTGCCCCTGGCGGCAAAGATGGACGGCATCGGATTCGCCGCCATGGAGGCCTTCGGCGGCGCCACCTTCGAAACCTGGCTCAGCCAGGGCGACAACCCATGGCACTTCCTGCGCGCACTCGGCGAGGCGACCCCGGAGACTCCCGTCCAGGCGCTGATCCGGGGACAGAACCTGGTCGGCCACCGCAACTACGCGGATGACGCGGTGGAGCTCTTCGTGGAGCACGCCGCCCGCTGTGGGGTGGACGTGTTCAGGGTCTTCGATCCCCTCAACGACCTGCGCAACATGGAGGTCGCGATCCGAACCGCGAAGCGAGCGAAGCGGCGAGTCCAGGGCGCGCTCTGCTACGCGCTGAGTCCGGCGCACGGCCTGGAGCTCTGGTTGTCGCTGGCCAAGGGCCTGGTCGAGCTGGGAGCGGACGAGGTGGTCATCAAGGACACCTCCGGCCTGCTCAGCCCGCAGGCGACCTGGGAGCTGGTGTCCAGCCTTCGGGACGTGGTGGAGGTGCCGATCGCGGTTCACTCCCACTGCTCCAGCGGGATGGCGCCGATGGCTTACATGGCAGCCATCGAAGCGGGAGCGGCCATGGTCGACACCGCCCTCTCCCCGCTCGCCTGGGGGACCAGCCAGCCCGCCACCGAGAGCGTCGTCGCGGCCCTGGCCGGGGGCGACTACGACACCGGTCTCGACCTGGAGAAGCTGGTCGATATCAAGGTCGAGCTGGAGGAGGTCAAGAAGAGGCACCTGGAGGACCTCTCACCGGTGGCCGACCGGATCGACTCCGACATCCTGCGCTACCAGATGCCGGGCTTCATGCTCGAGGACATCCAGGTCCAGCTCGCCCAGCACCAGGCTTCGGACCGGTTGCGAGAGGCGCTGGAGGAGGTCCAGCGGGTCCGGCGCGAGCTGGGCCACCCACCGCTGGTGGCGCCCATCCGCCAGCTGATCGGCACCCAGGCGGTCTACAACGTGATCGGCGGCGACCGCTACGCGACTGTCACCCAGGAGCTGAAGGACTACCTGCAGGGCCTCTACGGCCGCCCGCCGCAGCCCGCCGACCCGGAGGTGAGGCGGCTTGTGCTGGGCAGTGAGGAGCCGATCACCATACGGCCGGCCGACCTGCTGGAGCCGCAGGTGGGGGCGGTCCGCGCGCAGCTGCGCAAGCTCCGGCTGCCCGCGGGCGACGACGAGGTGCTGACCTACCTGCTCTTCCCGGAGCTGGCCGTCGATGTCATCCGGCCGCGCCGCGAGGAGAAGCCGAAGCGCAAGAAGGAGGCCGAGCCGGCCGAGGAGAGCGAGGCCGCCGCCGAGGCTCCGGCCGCCGAGGCCGAGGCCCAGGCGCCCGCGGATGGCCCCACCGCGGCCCTCGCCGCTGCCGGCCCTGCCACCGCCGAGTTCGAGGTGGAGGTCGAGGGTGAGGTCTTCAGGGTCCGGGTGACCGGCGCCGGGCTCGCGGTTGCGCCAGGACCGGCGCGCGGGGGCGAGACGCAGCCGCAAGGGGCGGCAGCGGCGCCCGCCCGCGCTCCCCGGGACGGCGCCATCCTGGCGCCCATGCAAGGGCTGATCGTGAAGGTCCCGGTGCACGAGGGCGACGAGGTCAAGCTGGGCGACGTCGTCGCCGTGCTGGAGGCGATGAAGATGCAGAACGACATCGTCGCCACCAAGCCGGGCAAGGTGACCGAGATCTACGTCAAGGAGGGAGAGGTCGTGAAGCCCAACCAGCCGCTGGTCGCGGTCGGGTAGCCGCGATGCGTGTCGCGCTGCTCGGCACCGGCAAGATGGGCGCGGCGATCGCTCGCCGCATCCAGGCCGCGGGTCACGAGCTGACCCTCTGGAACCGGACGGCCGAGCGCGCCCGCGCCATCGGCGTGGGCCGGGTGGCCACCGACCTGGGAGACGCCGTGTCGGACGCCGAGGTGGTGATCAGCATCCTCTTCGGCCCTGACTCCGTGCGGGGGACCTACAGCCAGCTGGAGCCGCGGCGCGGGCAGGTCTACGCCGACTCGACCACCGCCGGCCCGGACGTTCATGAGGAGCTGGCGCCCAGACTGGAGGCGGCCGGCGCAAGCCTGCTCGCCGCGCCCATCCTGGGCAGCATCCCCGCGATCGGAGAAGGGAGCGCGTTGATCCTGGTGGGGGGCGACGCGGCGGCCTTCGAGAGGGCGCGGCCTGTTCTGGAGGCCTTCGGCAAACCTGAACTCGTGGGCGGCCGGCGCGAGGCGGCCGGTCTCAAGCTGCTCAACAACGCCATGCTGGGCATCTCCACCGCCGCGGCTGCGGAGCTGCTGGCCACTGCCTCTCGCGAGGGATTGGATCTGGAGGCCGCCTTCCGCCTCCTCGCCCGCAGCGTGCCCTACCTGACCGCGCGGCGGCGGGGTTTCATCGAGCGCGACCACAGCCGGCCGATCTTCGAGGTGGGCGGGATGATCAAGGACCTCGATCTGGCGCTCGAGCTCGGCCACGGCGCCGGCGCCGCGATGCCCACGGTGGCCCAGGTCCGTGAGCTCTTCGGCCTGGCGGCCCCGGAGCACGGAGGGGACGAGATCACCTCGGTGATCGAGGTCTTCGGCCGCACCTATGTACCGGCTCGGTCCGATCCCTCAGGGAGCGAGGAGGCTGGCGAGCGAGGCTAGCTCGGGCTCGCTCAGGCCGCTGCTGTGAAGGTAGGGCCGGGTGCCGCCGTAACTGGTGTCAAGGTGCTCGAAGAGGGCCTCCATCGCCTCCGGTCGGGAGGGGTACCGCCTCATGCGCTCGCGGGCCGGCCCGGCGTCCTCGCCCGCCTCCCTCACCCAGATCTCATAGAGCGGCGTGAGGGCCTCGTCGCTGACCGCGTAGTCGGCCACGATCGAGCCTCGGTCCGCGCCGGCGTTGGCGAGGAGGAGTGCCACCACGACGCCGGTCCGATCCTTGCCGGCCCTGCAGTGCACGAGCTGCGGCGCCGGCGAGGCGGCCATCGTCCGGAGGATCTCGGCGATCTGCGCGGCGCGCCTGTCCACCATGTACCGATATGCGTCCGCGACGTCCGGGATATCGTCCACGTGCTCGATGGCCCGGTCGTCCAGAAGCGGGAGACTGCGGTAGCCGGGCAGGGAACGCAGCGGGTGGACTTCCTCGCCGGCCTCGCGAGGCGAACGGAGATCGACAATGGTCTGGATTCCATAGTCGAGCAGCGCTGCGCGGCCGGTCTCGCTTATGAGTGTGAGCCCCTCACTCCGGACCACGGCCCCGAACCTCGTGGCCCCCTGGGGAGTTGGATGTCCGCCGAGGTCCCGTACGTTGTAGAGACCGTCCCAGCTGAGCGTGCGGTCCACGAGCTGCTCGAGGTTTTGGTCCCCTGCCATCCAGCCAAGCCTATGGCAAGTGGTCATTCCCCAAGGGCGTAGCAACGGACCGGGGGCGCCCGGCTATACGCTGTAGCGCGTTCAAGACCAATGAAGCAGAAGCTCTTCAAGAAGGTTCTGGTGGCCAACCGCGGCGAGATCGCAATCCGCGTGATGCGTGCCTGCCGGGAGCTCGGGATAGAGACCGTCGCCATCTACTCGGACGCCGACAGCAAGGCGATTCACGCTCGCTACGCCGACCAGGCGCACCACATAGGACCGGCGGCGCCGGCCGAGTCTTACCTGCAGCTGGAGAAGATCGTGAAGCTCGCCGGGGACGTCGGAGCGCAGGCGATACATCCGGGCTACGGCTTCCTCTCCGAGCGCCCCGAGTTCCCCGAAGCCTGCGCCGCCGTCGGCATCGCCTTCATCGGCCCGCCCGCGGCGGCGATGCGAGCGATGGGTTCCAAGCTGGAGGCGCGCGCCCTGGCCGAATCGCACGGCGTCCCCGTCACCCCCGGCACGGGCGCGCTGGACGACCCGGAGGCGGCGGCCCAGGCCGCACGGGACATCGGCTTCCCCGTCATCGTCAAGCCCTCGGGCGGCGGGGGCGGGATCGGTATGAAGGTGGTCGAGCGGGAGTCGGAGCTGGGCCCCGCGATCGAGAGCTCCCGCAACGCGGCGCGCTCCGCTTTCGGCGACCCCACGGTCTACGTCGAAAAGTTCGTTGGAGAGCCGAGGCACGTCGAGATCCAGGTGATCGCCGACCAGCACGGCAACGTGGTGCACCTCGGCGAGCGAGAGTGCTCGATCCAGCGCCGGCACCAGAAGATCATGGAGGAGACCCCTTCCCCGGCCGTGACACCGGAGATTCGGGCTCGAATGGGTGAGGCGGCGATTCGAGCGGTGGCCGCGGCCGGCTACGTCAATGCCGGCACCGTCGAGTTCATCTTCAGCAAGGGCGACTTCTACTTTCTGGAGGTGAACGCGCGCCTCCAGGTCGAGCATCCGATCACCGAGGAGGTGACCGGGGTGGACCTGGTCAAAGAGCAGATCCGGGTGGCCAGCGGGCTGCCGCTCTCCTTCAGCCAGGAGGAGGTGAGGAGGCAGGGCCACGCCATCGAGATGCGCATCAACGCCGAGGATCCCGCCCGAAAGTTCATCCCCAACCCGCGCCGGATCACCCGCTGGGTGGCGCCGGGCGGCCCGGGGGTGCGGGTCGACTCCGGCTTCGGACCCGGCTCCGAGGTGCCCCCCAACTACGACTCGCTGGTCGCCAAGCTGATCGTGCACGGCGCGGATCGCGCGGAGGCGATCGCCCGAGCCCGGCGGGCGCTGCGCGAGTTCGTGCTGGCTGGTCCGGCGACCACGATCCCCTACCACAGGGCCATCCTGGAGAGCCCGGACTTCAAAGCGGGCCGCTTGACCACCCGTTTCATCGAGGACCATCCGGATCTGCTGGAGAAGATGACGGAGTTCCTGGGCCAGACCTCGCCCATGGACTACGGCGCCGACCCACGACACGTGGCGGCCGCCGCCGCGGCGGTAGCGGCGGTGGTGGGGTCCGGCGGCTCGGCCTCTTGATCCGGCTTGCCGGGAAATGACCCTGGAGCAGGACCCGCAGCCGCCGTTCCAGGTCGTGGGCAGCGAGGAGCTGGCACGCCGGGCGTCGATCGCTCTGCGCTGCGACACCGTGCGCTGGCCCGACGGGGAGGAGGCGGAATACCGCGTCGTTGAGAGCCCTGACTCCGTCTTCGTCGTCCCGGTGGATTCCCGGGGCGGCACGGTGCTGGTGCGTCAGTGGCGGCACGCCTGGAACGAGACAGCCTGGGAGGTGCCGGCAGGGACGCTGGAGCCCGGTGAAGACCCACTGGCCGGCGCGCAGCGGGAGTTGACGGAGGAGGCCGGCCTGGTCGCGGAGGAGTGGAGACCGCTGGGTGTCACCAGGGGCTCGGCGCTGATAACCGGCCGCCAGCACCATTTCCTCGCGGGCAGGCTGAGCCGGGTCCAGCGGGCGCCCGAGCGCTACGAGCGGGACATGATCCTGCGCGAGCTGCCCCTGGACGAGGCCCTCGAGGCGGCGCTGGCGGGCACCATCGAGCACGCCGGCACCATAGCCGCCCTGGTCCGCGCCGCCCGCGCCCTCGGCAAGCTCTAAACAACTCTCTCCCGAACTCTTCCCGCAAGGGCCGAGGGAAGTGCTTACCCTTATGCCGGGCGATATGGGGTTGCTCAGGAGGGACGAGATTCATCTCATGGCGATGGTTCTGGCCGGGGGCCAGGGGACGCGCCTGCAGCCCCTCACGGCCGATCGGGCCAAGCCGGCCGTGCCCTTCGGCGGCACCTACCGGCTGATCGACTTCGCCCTCTCCAACCTGGTCAACGGCGGCATCCGCAAGATCGTCGTGCTGACGCAGTACAAGAGCCACAGCCTCGACCGCCACATCGCCCAGATGTGGCGCTTGAACCCGATGCTGGGCAACTACGTCGCCACCTCGCCCGCCCAGATGCGCCTCGGACCGCGCTGGTTCCAGGGCTCAGCCGACGCCATCTACCAGAATCTCAACCTGGTCTACGATGAGCAGCCCGACTACATCTGCGTCGTCGGCGCCGACCACATCTACCGAATGGACCCCCGGCAGATGATCGACCACCACGTCGCCCAGGGGGCCGCCCTGACGCTGGCCGGCATCCCGGTCCCGATCGAGCAGGCGCGGGCCTTCGGCATCATCGAGGCCGATGAGGCGGGCAGGGTGCGCTCCTTTAAGGAGAAGCCGGCTGAGCCGGCTTCGCTGCCGGGACAGGCCCACCTGGCCTTCGCCTCCATGGGCATCTACGTCTTCTCTACCGCTGCGCTGGTCGAGGCGGTGACCAGGGACTCGGAGGATCCGGGCAGCAAGCACGACCTGGGCGGCAGCATCGTGCCCATGTTCGTGGGAGACGGCGAGGCCACCGTCTACGACTTCGCAGCCAACGAGGTGCCGGGCACGACCGCGCCCGAGCACGCCTACTGGCGCGACGTCGGTGACCTTGACTCTTACTACGAGGCCAGCATGGACCTGATCGCTGTCGACCCCATCTTCAACCTCTACAACAGCGAGTGGCCGATCTACAGCTACCACCAGCCGCTGCCGCCGGCCAAGTTCGTCCTCGACGAGGAGGGCAGGCGCGGGCAGGCCCTCGACTCGCTGGTGAGCTCCGGCGTCATCGTCTCCGGCGGCACCGTGCGCCGCTCCGTGCTCTCGCCCGGGGTGACCATCCGCGAGGGCGCCGTGGTCGAGGATTGCGTCCTCATGGACGGGGTCGACGTGAGGTCCGGCGCGGTCGTGCGGCGGGCGATCGTGGACAAGAACGTCGTGGTGCCGCCGGGGGTGCAGCTGGGCGTCGATCACGAGCGCGATGGGCGCCGCTTCCAGCTCTCCGGACGCGGCATCGTGGCGATCGGGAAAGGCCAGCCGATCAGGCCGGACTAGTGATGCGCCCGTGAAGATTGGCCTGCTGACCCGCGAGTATCCGCCCGAGGTCTACGGCGGCGCCGGGGTCCACGTCGAATACCTGGCCGCCGAGCTGCGCAGCCGCGTCGACCTCACCGTTCACTGCTGGGGAAAGGCCCGGAACGAACCGGACGTCTTCGCTCACCAGCCGTGGGATGAGCTGATCGAGCCGAAGCCGGAGGCCGCAGTGCTCCAGGCGCTCTCCATCGACCTGGCCATGGTCGCGGGGATCAAGGGCGTCGACCTGGTGCACAGCCACACCTGGTACGTCAATCTGGCCGGCCACCTGTCCAAGCTCACCTGGGGCGTGCCGCACGTCGTGACCACCCACTCCCTGGAGCCGCTGCGGCCCTGGAAGGCGGAGCAGCTGGGGGGAGGGTACGCGGTCTCCTGCTACTGCGAGGAGACCGGTCTTCTGGGGGCGGATGCCGTGATCGCGGTATCGGAGGGCATGCGGGGGGACATCATCGCTTCCTACCCCAAGATCGATCCGGCCCGCATCCACGTCATCTACAACGGCATCGACGCCTCCGTGTACCGCCCAGAGCGGTCGGAGGAGACGCTCCGACGCCACGGGGTCGACCCCGACGTGCCCTACGCCATCTTCGTCGGCCGGGTGACTCGCCAGAAAGGCCTGGCTCACCTGCTGGAGGCGGCGCTCCTGCTCGACCCGCGCCACCAGCTGGTCATCTGCGCCGGCGCGGCCGACACCCCTGAGCTGGCTGCCGAGGTGCAGGGCCTGGCGGCCAAGGTCCGCGAGCGGCACGGGCGGCTGGTCTGGATCGAGGGCATCCTGCCCCGGCAAGAGGTGATCCACCTGCTGACTGGCGCCGGAACCTTCGTCTGCCCTTCGATCTACGAGCCGTTCGGGCTGGTCAACCTGGAGGCGATGGCCTGCGAGACAGCCGTCGTAGCCTCCCGCGTGGGGGGCATCCCCGAGGTCGTGGTGGAGGGGGAGACCGGCTTCCTGGTCGATTACAGGGAGGGTGAGAGGGAGGCGTTCGCCCAGGGCCTGGCGGACCGGATCGGACGCCTGCTCGACGACCCGGCCCTGGCCGAACGGATGGGAAAGGCGGGCCGGAGGCGGGTGCTCGAGCTCTTCACCTGGCCGGTCATCGCCGACCGCACGGTCCAGCTCTACAGGTCGCTGCTCGACTGAGGCCCCTCAGGCCCCTATGTCAATCTGGAAGGCCGTGGCGGGGCGCTGGTTGACGTCTTTGAGGCTCGGGCTTACCACGAGCTTGTAGGCAGTGCTGGGGTTCAACCCCGCCGCCGCCGTCAGGATCACCGTGCGCGCGCCCAGGTCGTACGAGGAGGTGACGTCGGCGCCCTTCAGGGTCACGCCCGCCGCGGTCGAGTTGGGGTCGAGGTCGGAGTCGAAGGCCACCCGAAGCTGGTTGCTCTGAACTGAGACCCTCAGCACCTCCGGTCCCTTACCGATGGGGCGGGCCGGCGCCTCGGTGACGCCATGCACCAGGACCCTCCCCGTCGACTGGTCGGTCACCAGGGCCAGAGTCTCGTCCACCAGTGCCGTCTCCACGCCGTCCTGCTTCAGGACCAGGCGCACCACAGCCTCGTTGCCTTGGGAAAAGATCACGTAGTAGCGGGAGAGCTGAGGTGAGTCCGGGTAGACCAGCTTGAGGTTGGCGAAGGCTGCTTTGCCCGAGCTGTCCAGGTAGCTCGAAGCCTGCCCGCTCTCCTGCGCCTTGCGCGCGGTCAAGAAGCCGTTGACGGCGTCGTCCACGCTCTGGGTCACGGTCGGCCGGTTCAGGTTGAGCTGCGCCAGCCAGACGGCGCCGGCCCGGACATAGGAGAAGGTCAACCCTGCGGGAGACCACGATGCCTGCGCGAAGGCGCCGTCGGCGACCTTGCGGGGCCCCTCACTGCCGTCCGGACTGAGAACCGAGAGCGACGAGCCGCCGCCCAGAAGCAGCAGGTCGGCCGTGTGCGACCAGGAGACGCTGCTCACTCCGGAGACGCTGCCCAGCGACCTGGTGGTGGATCCGTCAGTCAAGGCAACCGTCGAATCCGTCGGATACGCATAACGGTGTCCGTCGGCCGACCAGTCACCCAGCCCTGCGGCCGGCCCGATCAGCTTGTCGGACTGCGTCGTCAGGTCGACGATGTGCAGGCCCGAGGCGCCCAGGTAGGCGAGCCGGTCACCGCCGGGGGAGAAGTCAGCCGCCGTGGCAGGCTCGCTGAAGCCGCTCACCTTGGACCCGTCGGGCGAGACCACGGAGTCGGCGACCGCGATCGCCAGGTTGCCGCCACGGAAGCCGAGCGCGATCGGCTGCAGACCGGGGACCGCGACCTGGCCGTAGACGACCAGCCCGCCCCTCACGTAGGCGGGACCGGCAGGGCCGGCCACCACGTTGGTGACGCCATTGGGCTGGACCTGCTGGGCATCGCCGCCCGCCGTGGGCACCGCCGCGAGCTGGCCGGCAGGGCTGACCACGTAGAGCTTGCTGCCGTCCCCGGACCAGCTCGGCGCCACCGAGCCTGAGGGCGCCAGCTGGCGCTGGTTGCTCACCGGCTGCGGCGTGCCGCTCGGTGTGGGCTTGACAGTCGGCGCGGGGGTGGGCGTGGGGGGAGGCGCGGTCGTCACGAAGGTGACCTTCTTGGGTGCGACGGCCTGATTGGGCGCCTTGGTGGAGGGGGCGACGGTGACCTGGTACTGCGTGTTCGGAGCAAGGTTGTTGACCGGCGTGATCTTGAGCGTGCTGCCCTGCCAGTCGTACTTGGCCTGGGTGGCGGGTTGGATCTGGACCTGCACCGCGTTGGGGTCGACCTGGTGGCTGAAGTTGATGACGATCGGCTCCTTGAGGCCGACGGCCTGGGCGTCCTGCAGCGGGCTCGTGGCCTGGACCTGGGTGGTCGTCCCGGACTGGCTGAACACCATCGTGAGGACGGCGAAGGCCAGGAGGCAGACGCCGACCGCGCCTGCCAGCCCGGCCATCATGGGGCCGGTGAAAAACGGCCGCCTGGGCGCACTTGGCGCCCAGATGCGGCGATACCAGGGGGTGCGCGGCCGCATCTGATCCCAGGCGTCGCTCATGAGCCGGCGCCGGAGCGAGGCCCTGAAGGCCGGGTCCGGGTCCACGGGCTCGTGGGCGACCGAGCGGAGCACCTGCGCCAGGTCGCGCAGCTCCGGCTCCTTGAAGAGCTCGTCGATCTCGGGATCGTGTTCGTTGTCGAACTTCATTCCGCCTCCGCCTCCGGAGCGGGCTGACCGACCGAGTCGCGGACCTTCGACACGCCGCGGTGGATGAGCAGCTTCACCGCCCCGGGCGTCTTGCCCATCACCGCCGCGATGTCCTCGATCTTCATGTCTTCCTGGAACTTGAGCACCATGGCCATACGCTGTTGCTTGGGCAGCGTCTCGACCATCGACCAGATCCGGCGCAGCTCGTCTCGCTGCGCGGCCAGATCCTCCAGCCCGGGGCCGGCGGTGGCCAGGTCTCGCTGCTCTTCTATGTTTTCGAAGGTCCGCGCCGCGCGGTAGCGGTCGTGGACCGCGTTTACGGAGATCTGGTACAGCCAGGCCGAGAAGGGCCGGCCGGTGTCCTGATAGCGACCGATGCTTCTGAGCGCCTTCACGAAGACCTCCGAAGTGACATCCTCCGCCACCGTTTGATCACGTACCCTCGAATACACAAACCGATATATCTGCAGGAAGTGACGGTCGTAGAGCTCCCCGAACGCCGCCGGATCCCGCTTCGCCCGTTCGACGAGTTCCTTCTCGTCTTCGCGGCTCGGCGGAGAGCTCAACTCCCCTTCCTTCGGCTGATCAAACGGCCGCAGCGCATGACTGGTTACGAGTGGGGCTCATCTGCGCTCAGCTTATCCTCTGGGTCTCCGAACGCATCTAGAACCTGAAATCGACATGTTGTGGCTACTTGTCGTAGCCAACGCAATATGTGGGCACACCTCTCTCCCCTATAATCGGTTCGTCTCGTGTCCACCCCTCAGGTGCCCCCGAGCTTCTGGAATCTTTGATCGAGCGCTACTCGCCACCGCGCATTCGCGAGATCTGGTCTGACCGCCATCGCTTCGAGCTCTGGCTGCGGGTCGAGATCCTTGCCTGCGAGGGCTGGGCGGCCATCGGCCGCATACCTTCGGAGGCGCTTCCCCGAATCCGCGCCGCAAGCTTCGATCTCGACCGCGTCAAAGAGGTCGAGGCCAGGGTCGGGCACGACGTCATCGCATTCCTCACTGTGGTCGGTGAGAGCGTCGGCCAGCCCGAAGCGCGCTTCCTGCACCTCGGGCTGACCAGCTCGGACGTCGTCGACACCAGCTTCGCGCTGCAGCTCAAGGAGAGCGGGGAGGCCATCCTCGAGGACCTCCGGGCGCTGCGCCTGGTGGCCGCCGAGCTGGCCGTGCGCCACCGGCGCACCTTGATGGTGGGTCGCACCCATGGCATCCATGCCGAGCCGATCACCTTCGGCTTCAAGGTCGCCGGCTGGGTCGCCGAGCTCGACAGAGCGATCCAGCGCCTGGATTCGGCCACCCGGGAGGTCTCCGTAGGCAAGTTGAGCGGCGCCGTCGGCACCCACGCCACGATCGACCCCCGGGTTGAGGCCTTCGTCTGTGAGCGCCTCGGCCTGGAGGTGGACCAGGTCAGCACCCAGGTGGTGTCGCGAGATCGTCACGCCTCTTTCATGAATGCTCTGGCGCTGCTGGCGGGGTCGGTCGAGCGAATTGCGCTCGAGATCCGCCACCTGCAGCGCTCCGAGGTGGGGGAGGCCTTCGAGCCTTTCGGTGCCGAGCAGAAAGGGTCCTCCGCCATGCCCCACAAGCGCAACCCTGTCCTCACCGAGCGCATCTGCGGCCTGGCGCGGGTGGTGCGAGGTTACGCGGGCGCCGCGCTGGAAAACGTCGCCCTCTGGCACGAGCGCGACATCAGCCACAGCTCGGCAGAGCGCGTGATCTTCCCCGATGCGTGCTGCGTAGCCGACTTCGTGGCCCAGCAGCTCACCGAGGTGCTGGCCGGTCTGGAGGTGCGAGCGGACCGGATGTCCCGCAACCTGGAGCTGGGAGGAGGTGTCGTCTACTCCCAGCGGGCGCTGCTGGCGTTGGTCGAGAGCGGGATGTCGCGGGAGGACGCCTACCGGATCGTGCAATCGGCCGCGCTGCGGGCGCTGGACGGGGAGGGTGGCTTCCGGTCCAACCTCGAAGCCCAGCCCGAGGTCCAAAAGCGGATCGGAGAGCGGCTGGAGGCCATCTTCGACCCGAGCGATTTCCTGCTCCACGTCGATCTCGCATTCGAGCGGCTGAACCTGGGAGTAAAGGTGACATGAACGCGCTGCTGGAAACCCACATCGATCTTCCGCTCTTTGCCCGCGGCAAGGTCCGCGACACCTACGAGCTGTCCGACGATCGCCTGCTGATGGTGGCGACCGACCGGATCTCCGCCTTCGACTACGTGCTGCCGACCGGCATCCCGGACCGTGGCCGGGTGCTGACGCAGCTCTCGGTCTTCTGGTTCCAGCGCACCGCGCAGCTGCAGGAGAACCACCTCCTTCAGCCCGGGGAGGACGGCCGCTCGATGATCGTGCGGCGGGCCCAGCGCATCGATTTCGAGTGCGTGGTGCGTGGATACCTGGCCGGCAGCGCCTGGGCTGAGTATCGAAAGCAGGGGACGATGGCCGGCGAGCCGCTGCCGCCCGGACTGCGGCAGAGCGAGAAGCTGCCCGAGCCGATCTTCACGCCCGCCACCAAGGCGGAGACCGGGCACGACGAGAACATCACCTTCGGCCGGATGGCGGACCAGATCGGATCGGAGCTGGCTGAGAGCGCGCGCGACGCCAGCCTCCGCCTCTACCTCGCCGCCGTCGAGCACGCGGAGCGCTCCGGCCTGATCCTGGCCGACACAAAATTCGAGTTCGGCCTCATCGACGGGCGGCTGGTCCTGATCGACGAGGCGTTGACGCCGGACAGTTCCAGGTACTGGGACGCGGCCACCTACGAGGTGGGCAGCTCACCCGAGTCGTTCGACAAGCAGTTCGTCCGCGACTGGCTGGCGGAGAGCGGATGGGACCGCGAGTCGCCGCCGCCAGAGCTCCCGGACGAGATCGTGGAGCAGACGCGCCGCCGTTACCTGACCGCCTACGAGCGGCTGGTCGGTGAACCCTTGCTGGCCCCGGCTGCTCCGTGATCGCCAAGGTGGTGGTCATGCCCAAGGCGGTGGTGAACGACCCGCAGGGCGTGACGGTCAAGCAGGGCTTGCGCTCCCTCGGATTTGACGAGGTCGACGAGGTCCGCGTGGGCAAGTACATCGAGATACGCCTGGACACCGACTCGGAGGCAGAGGCCGTGGAGCATGTCGAGCAGATGTGCCGCAAGTTGCTCGCCAACCACGTTATAGAGGACTTTCGCTACACAATCGACGCGCGGGGGAACACGCGGGGGAGGCAGGCCTCCCCCACGGACCCCCTCCCGCAAAGTGGCGCGGGTACCGCGGTGCGGGACTCACTCGGGGCGGGGGACCCGCCCCTATCAAATGACGTTTCCCCTGGCAACCGAGCGGGCTCTGGTTCTCGATGAAATTCGGGATCGTTGTCTTTCCGGGGACCTGGTCGGACCGGGATTGTGGGTTGGTTGTCGAGCAGCTGGAGGGGGCGGAGGTCGAGTACCTGTGGCATAAGGATGCGGACCTGCGCGGGGTCGACTGCGTGATCCTGCCGGGCGGGTTCAGCTATGGCGACTACCTGCGGACCGGCGCCATCGCCCGGTTCTCGCCGGTGATGGAGAGCGTTGGGGAGTTCGCCGCTCGAGGTGGGCTGGTCTGGGGGATCTGCAACGGGTTCCAGATCCTCTGTGAGTCCGGCCTGCTGCCCGGTGCCCTGATCCGCAACGCCGGCATGGAGTTTCGCTGTGAGTGGGTGCACCTGGTCTGCGAGCGGGCCGACCTGCCCTTCACTCACTACCTGCAGGAGCACCAGGTGATCCGCGTCCCCATCTCCCACGGCGAAGGCAACTTCTTCGCGGACCCCGCCACCCTGAGCAGGCTGGAGCAGCGAGGCCAGGTTGTCTTCCGCTACTCCGACGAGCGCGGGTACGTGCTCCTCGACGCCAACCCCAACGGGTCCGCGCACAACATCGCGGGGATAGTCAACGAGCGCGGCAACGTGCTGGGCATGATGCCGCACCCCGAGCGGTGCGCCGATCCCCAGCTCGGGGGCAGCGACGGACTGCTCCTCTTCCAGTCCGCCGTGGCGGCGGCCGTCGAGGCCCTGGCCTCTTGAGCCTGGCGGTCGACGAGCAGCAGCTGCGCGAGGTCGCGCTCACCCAGGCCGAGTACGACGAGATTGTCGACAGCCTGGGCCGGGAGCCGAACCTCCTGGAGCTCGGAATGCTCGGCGTGCTCTGGTCCGAGCACTGCTCTTACAAGACCTCCAGGCCCCTCCTCCGACGGCTGCCCACGACCGGCCCCCAGGTCCTGCAAGGACCCGGCGAGAACGCTGGCGCCGTCGACGTCGGCGAGGGGTGGGCGGTGGTCTTCAAGGTCGAGTCGCACAACCACCCGAGCGCCATCGAGCCATACCAGGGCGCGGCGACGGGGGTGGGCGGCATCCTCCGCGACGTCATCGCCATGGGCGCCCGGCCGGTGGCCCTGCTCGACTCGCTGCGCTTCGGCCCACTGCCGGCGAGCCGCCGTCACTTCGAAGGAGTTGTCGCCGGCGTCGGCGGCTACGGCAACTGCATGGGCATCCCGACCGTGGGCGGGGAGATCTACTTCGAGGACTGCTACGCCGGGAATCCCCTGGTCAACGCCATGTGCGTGGGCCTGGTCCGCGCCGACCGTTTGATGAGGGCCCGCGCCGAGGGGACCGGGAACACGCTGCTCCTGGTCGGCGCCCAGACCGGCCGGGACGGCATCCACGGCGCCTCCTTCGCCTCCCTGGAGCTGGACGCCTCCGCCGAAGAGCGGCGACCGGCAGTGCAGGTGGGCAACCCCTTCCTGGAGAAGTGCCTGCTCGAGGCCTGCATGGAGCTGCAGGACCTGGAGGGCGTGGTGGCGGTCCAGGACCTCGGCGCCGCCGGCCTGAGCAGCTCAGTCGCCGAGTGCGCGGCCCGCGCCGGCGCCGGGGCCCGGATCGACGTGGCGAAGGTGCCCCGCCGCGAGCGCGGCATGACGCCCTACGAGGTGATGCTCTCGGAGTCGCAGGAGCGGATGCTGGTGGTGATCGAGCGGGGTCACGAGCCGGCCGTCCGGGAGCTTTTTGCGAAGTGGGACCTGGAGGCCGCAGACATCGGCGAGGTCACCGACGACGGACTGCTGGTGGTTCTGGAGGACGGGGTCGCCGTGGCGCGGCTGCCGGTGGCCCTGCTCACCGACGGTGCGCCGGTGCGCATACTCCCCTCCGAGCGTCAGGCCGGTCCGCCTCGCATTGACCTGGCGGCGATCCTGCCCGGGGAGCCGGGCGACGCTCTCCTGGCGCTGATGGGAAGCGCCAACCTGGGCAGCCGGCGTCCGGTCTTCAGACGCTACGACCACATGGTGGGCGACGCCACTGTGCTACCGCCCGGCGGGGACGCCGCCGTGGTCCGGATCAACGGCAGCTCGCTTGGGCTGGCCCTGACGATCGACGGCAACGGGCGCTATTGCGAGCTCGATCCCTATGTAGGCGGCCAGCTGGCCGTGGCTGAGGCGGCGCGCAACGTGGTCGCCACCGGCGCCCGGCCGCTCGCCGTCACCGACTGCCTGAACTTCGGCAACCCTGAGCGGCCGCACGTCTACTGGCAGCTGGGGGAGGCGGTGGCCGGTGTCGCCGACGCCTGCCAGGGGCTGGGCATCCCGGTCGTTAGCGGCAACGTCAGCCTGTACAACGAGAGCGAAGGCTTCGGTTCGATCTACCCGACCCCGGTGATCGGGATGGTTGGCGTGCTGGCCGACTACCGGAAGCGGCTTCAGGCGGGGCTGCGGGCCGCGGGTGACTTCGTCCTGGTGGTGGGTGACGGGCCCCGGGACCTCGCTGCCTCGGAGTATCTGAAGGTCGTGCACGGCCAGGTGGCGGGGCGGCCGCCTCATTTCGATCTGGCGCGAGAGCTGGCCGCGCGCGACTTCATGCTGGACGCCGCGGGGGCGGGCCTGCTTCACTCAGCCCACGACGTGGCCGAGGGCGGTCTGCTGGTCGCCCTGGCCGAGTGCTGCCTGCTAGGCGGTCTCGGGGTGCGCTGCCCAGGGTTGCGGGCGGACGGTGAGCTGGCTATGGAGACCGCCTTCTTTGGCGAGAGCCAAGCCCGATACCTGGTCAGCGCCGGGTCGCGGGCCATGCCGGAGCTGCAGACGCTGGCCCGGCGGCACCGCGTGGAGCTGGTGCTCCTGGGGCTGGTGGGCGGAGACAGAGTAGAGTTCGAGGGCCAGTTGAAGGTGGGGCTGGCGGAGCTGCGGGAGGCCTGGGAAAACGCGCTCCTCTAACCATCGATGCACCACAGGCGACACGCCCGGCACCCCCCTCCAACGAACCCCCCGCCCGGGGGTTACCCCGCCGCAGAGTAGCGAGGGCCTGGCGGAGTGGCAACAGTGGCCATTAAGAGGCGGAAGTTATGTGGGACGTATTTGGGATTCATGGCGGCTGAGTAGCGGGCGGCGCGGCAAAGGTGGCCACCTAGAGGCATAAAAATGTGCGGCATCTTTGGGATACATAGCAGGCAAACCCCCGACAGGGGGTTTATCGCGGTTGGGTAGCGGGCAGCGGGCAACGGTGGCCACCTAGAGGCATAAAAATGTGCGGCATCTTTGGGATTCATAGCAGGCAAGTCCAAGTAGCCAACCTGACCTACTTCGGGCTGTTCGCCTTGCAGCACCGCGGCCAGGAGTCGGCCGGGATCGCGGTCGGCGACGGCGAGCGGGTTCGGGTGCACCGCGACATGGGACTGGTCGCCCAGGTCTTCAGCCCCGCCACCATCGATGAGCTGGACGGCTTCGTCGCGATCGGCCACACCCGCTACTCCACGACCGGCGCCAGCCGGGCCGAGAACGCCCACCCGGTTCCCTTCGATCACCCGACCCTGGGTCCCGGTGCCATCGCCCACAACGGCAACCTGATCAACTCGGACGCGCTGCGCAAGGAACTGGAGGAGCTGGGCGCCGAGTTCGACACCGGGCTCGACACGGAGGTGATGGCGCGGCTCATCGAGAGGACCCACGGTGGCGACTGGGAGGACGTCATCAAGAGAGCCTTCGGCCGCGTGGTGGGCGCCTACTCCTGCGCCATAGTGACTCCCAACTCGGTGATCGCCTTGCGCGATCCCTACGGCTTCCGGCCCCTCTGCCTCGGCTTCATCCCGCTTCCCGGCCGGGGACAGTCCGGCGGCGCCGGCCGGGGGCCGTCCGGCAGCGCCCGCGGCACCGCCCGCCATGGGCAGCCCGCCCACGTGGTGGCCTCCGAAACCTGTGCGCTGGACACCATCAACGCGACCTTCGTGCGGGAGGTCCAGCCCGGTGAGATGGTGGTCATGGAGGACCACGGTCTCCGCTCCAGCCAGTTCCAGTCCGCGGGGCGCCACGCCATGTGCGTGTTCGAGTTCATCTACTTCGCTAGGCCGGACTCCATCCTCAAGGGCTGCGAGCTGGAAGAGGCACGCCTGCGCATGGGCCGGGAGCTGGCCAAGGAGCAGCCGGTCGACGCCGACATGGTGATCGGGCTGCCCGACTCGGGCACCCCGGCGGCCATCGGCTACGCGGAGGAGGCTGGCATCCCGTACCGCGAGGGACTGATCAAGTCCCGCTACATCAACCGGACCTTCATCGAGCCCGACCAGTCGCTGCGCGAGGCCGGCGTCATGCTCAAGTTGAACCCGCTCCGCCGCTCCTTGCGCGGCAAGCGGATCATCGCGGTCGACGACTCGATCGTCCGCGGCACCACGTCCCGGCGGATCATCGAGGTGCTGCGCCGGGCCGGCGCCAAGGAGGTGCACATCCGGGTCTCCAGCCCTCCTATGCGCTTCCCCTGCTTCATGGGAGTCGACATCGGTTCGACCAAGCAGCTGGTGGCCGCCAACCGGTCGGTGGACGAGGTTCGCCGCTTCATCGGGGCCGATTCGCTCGCCTACCTGTCGATCCCCGGCCTCATGCGAGCGGTGGGTCGCGGCACCATCGACGAGTTTTGCCGCGCCTGCTTCGACGGCGATTATCCGGTGCCCGTCCCGCAGCAGCTCGAGATGGACAAGTTCGCCCTGGAGGAGCCGGCCCGGGTTCCCGTGCCGGCCGCCACGTGACGCAGAAGGAAGGCCTCTCCTACGCGGCCGCCGGCGTCGACGTCGCGGCCTACTCGAGCATGCTGGAGCGCGTCAAGCCGCTCATCAACGCCACCCACGGCCCGGCGGTGATGAACGGCGTCGGCCCCTTCGCCGGCCTCTACGAGCTGCCCGGAGGCGCCGGCTTCCTGGCCGCCTCCGCCGACGGCGTGGGCACCAAGATCAAAGTCGCGATCGCAAGCGGGCGCCACCGCGGCATCGGCCATGACCTGGTTAACCACTGCGTCAACGACGTCGCCACGGCTGGCGCCCGCCCGCTCTTCATGCTCGACTACTTCGCCGCGGGCAAGCTCGACCGCGGCGTCTACGAGGAGGTTGTGGCCGGTCTCTGCGAGGCCTGCCTGGCCAACGGCCTGGCCCTGCTCGGGGGCGAGACAGCGGAGATGCCCGGCGTCTACGCGCTCGGCGACTACGACCTGGCAGGCTTCGTGGTCGGCCTGGTGGACCCGGAATCCCCGCAGCGGCCTCCAGTCCAGATCGGGGACGTGCTCGTAGGCCTGCCCTCCAGCGGCCTGCACACCAACGGCTTCTCGCTGGTCCGCAAGGTCTTCGAGGACGTGGCGCTCGACTATGTCTTCCCCAACCTCGGCAGGCCCCTGGGAGAGGAGCTGCTGGAGCCTCATCGTTCCTACCTGAAGGAGCTGAGCGCGCTGCCCTGGAAGGCGGCCGCGCACGTCACCGGGGGCGGGCTGCTCGAGAACGTCCCGCGGGCGCTGCCGGAGGGGTGTGCGGCAGAGCTCGATAGGTCGGCCTGGCGCGTTCCGGAGATCTTCGAGCTGGTCGCCGGCAGGGGCGACGTTGAGGAGGACGAGATGTTCGGCACCTTCAACATGGGCCTCGGGCTGGTGCTGGTCGCCGCCGAGCCCCTGGAGGGATACCCGGTGGTGGGCCGTGTGGTCGAACAGGCCGGCAGCCGGCGCGTCATCCTCCGCTGAGGTGACCGCCGAGGTTCGCCTGGGCGTGCTTGCCAGCGGCAGGGGCAGCAACCTCCGGAACCTGGTCGAGCGCGGCTACGAGGTGGTGGCGATGGCCACCAACCGGCCCTCCTGTGGAGCCGCCCGGCTGGCGAGGGAGCATGGCATCGCGGTGGGGGAGTTCTCGCAGCGGCGGTTCGGTTCCCTCGCAGAGCGGGACACGGCCATGCGCGATTGGCTGCGGTCCCGGCGGGTGGAGCTGGTGGTCAACGCCGGCTACGACCGCATCCTCAGCCCCGAGTTCGTGAGCGCCTTCCCGGGCCGGATATTGAACATCCATCCCTCGCTGCTGCCGGCTTTCGGCGGGGCCATGGACGCCGTTCAGAAGGCGTTGGCGCACGGCGTCAAGATCACCGGCTGCACGGTTCACCTGGTCACCGATGAAGTCGACGCGGGCCCTATCCTTCTCCAGGCGGCGGTTCCCGTCGAACCCCAAGACAGCCCCGAAACGCTGCATGCCCGCATCCAGCGGGAAGAGCACCGGATCCTCCCCGAGGCGATAGAACTACTTGCCCAGAAGAGCCCTTCTCTCCGTCAGTAACAAGGCCAGCCTGCCGGCCTTCGCGCGGGGGCTGATTCGCCTCGGCTTCGAGGTGTATTCCACTGGTGGCACCCTGCAGGCACTCGAAGAAGCCTCGGTCGACGTGAAGCCGGTGAGTGCGCTCACCGGCTTCCCCGAGATCCTGGACGGGCGCGTCAAGACTCTGCACCCGGGCGTGCACGCCGGGCTGCTGGCCAGGCGCGACCTGCCCGAGCACCTGGAGGCGCTGGAGAGCCACGGGCTCAAGACCATCGACCTGCTCTGTTGCAACCTCTACCCCTTCGCCGAGACCCTGGCGCAGGAGCACGTCACCTTCGAGCAGGTGCTGGAGCAGATCGACGTCGGGGGGCCGGCGATGGTCCGTGCCGCCGCCAAGAATCATGCCCACGTGATCGTGGTGGTTCGCCCGGAGCGCTATGGCGAGGTGCTCGCCGCACTGGCCGAGGGAGACCTCGACGAGCCACGCCGGCGCCGCCTGGCCGCGGAGGCCTTCTCTCACGTGGCGGCTTACGACGCCCAGATCGCGGGCTGGCTGCGAAGAGGAGAGGACGACTTCCCGACCGAGCTTGCTGTGGCCGGCACGCTGGCGCAGGGACTTCGCTACGGCGAGAACCCGCACCAGCAGGCCGCCTTCTACCGCACCGGGGTCGATCCCGGCGGCCTCGGGTCGGCCCACCAGCTGCAGGGGCTGGACCTCAGCTACAACAACATCCAGGACGCCGCCGCCGCTGCTTCGCTGGTCTGCGAGTACGCCCGGCCGGCGGCCGCAATCGTCAAGCACACCAACCCCTGCGGCCTCGCCGTCGCCGACCGGCTGGCCGACGCCTACCTCAAGGCCTACGAGTGCGACCCGACCTCCTCCTACGGCGGGGTGGTCGCGTTCAACCGGGAGCTGGACGGGGAGACCGCCAAACACATGGGACCGGCCTTCTTAGAGGTGGTGATCGCGCCCAGCTTCGCGCCGGAGACCCGTGAACTGTTTGAGCGCAAGCAGAAGACCCGCGTGCTGGAGGTCGGCAACTTCCGCTGGAACGGCCTCCGCCTGCAGTCGGTCCCCGGTGGATTCCTGGCCCAGACCTGGGACCTGCGCGGCTTCGATCGGGCGGCCTGCAAGGTGGTCACCCGCCGCGAGCCCACCCCCGAGGAATGGGAGCAGCTGGAGTTCGCCTGGCTCGCCGTAAAGCATGTGAAGTCCAACGCCATCCTCCTCGCCCGCGACCACGCCGCAGTGGGCGTCGGCGCCGGCCAGATGAGCCGTGTGGAGGCGGCGGAGATCGCGGTCAGGCGAGCGGGCGAGCGGGCGCGAGGCAGCGTGATGGCATCGGATGCCTTCTTCCCCTTCGCGGACGGCATCCTGGTCGGCCTTCGCGCGGGCGCAACCGCGGTGATCCAGCCGGGCGGCTCGCTGCGGGACCGGGAGGTGGTTGCAGCGGTGAACGAGGCCGGGGGCGCCATGGTGATGACCGGGGAGCGGCACTTCCTGCACTGATCCGGGCCGGCGTAGGATGGCGGCCTCGATGGGACTGCTGTGCGAAGCCTGGGACAGGCCATGAACCGGGAGTTCCCCGGCGAGCGCCCAGAGCACCGGATGCGCAAGCTGGCGCGATCCAACACAGCCATCGCCTGCGGCTCCTGTCGCCAGTTCGACGGCCTGGCCTGGTGCCGGCGCTGGAACTTCCACACCGGTGCCGAGTCGCCGATCTGCGACCAGTACCGGCCGGTCCGGCCGCCCGGGTCAGATAGCGCCGGCGAAGAACCATCGCGCTGACCGCGACAACGACGCCTCACAGAACACACAGAGCGGGTGACGGAGCGTGACTGAGAGTCTCCCGCCAAGTAGGCTTTATCAATGGCGGACACCGAGCTGAAGGCGGAGGCGGCGACTCAGGCGCCGGCGGTCTCCAAACCGGCCGCCATGCCCCGGGTCGCGGCGCTCGCGGCGCGCTACCTCAACCGCGAGCTCTCCATGCTCGAGTACCACGCCCGTGTGCTGGCTCGAGCCGAGGACGCCTCCCTCCCGCTGATCGAGCGGGTGCGTTTCCTAGGGCACTTCGCCACCGGGCTGGACGACTTCTTCCAGATCCGCGTGGCTGGGCTCAAAGAGCAGCAGGAGGCGGCCCCCGGGCACGCCTCGCCCGACGGCAGGACTCCCGGCGAGCAGCTACACGAGATCCGGACCCGGGTGGAGAAGCTGATCGAGCGCCAGACACGGCTTTTCGCCGAGGAGCTGCAGCCCGGCCTGGCCGACAAGGGCATCAGGGTCGTCAACATCGGCGAGCTGGGAAAGAAGGACCTTCAGCAGGTCGGCCGGTACTACGAGCAGAAGATCTTCCCCGTGCTGACGCCGCTGGCAGTCGACCCAGGCCACCCCTTCCCTTACATCTCCCACTTCTCCCTCAACCTGGCCGTGATGATCAAGGACCCGCTGCTGCGGCTCGAGCGCTTCGCACGGGTCAAGGTGCCGCCGCTGCTGCCGCGTTACATCAGCCTGCCCGGCGACCGCTTCGTTCCCGTGGAGCAGGTGATCGCCAACAACCTGGGCTCGCTCTTCCCCGGCATGGAGGTCGTGAGCCACTGCGCCTTCCGGGTCACCCGCGACAACGACCTGGAAGTGCGGGAGGCCGAGGCCGACGACCTGCTGCTGGCCATTCAGAGCGAGCTGCGGCGCCACCGCCAGCGCGCGCGGACGGTGCGGCTGGAGGTCAACCCGGACATGTCTTCCGACGTCCGGGACCTGCTGGTCCGGGAGCTGGAGCTCGACCCCGACGACGTCTACGTGATGGAGGGGGCGCTGGACCTGGCGAGCGCGGCGAACTTCCTGGGAGACCTCGACCGACCCGACCTGAAGCTGGCCACGGCTCCGCCCAGCCCCTCGCCGCTGGCGATCTTCGAGGGCCACCCCTCCGATCTCTTCGCCTCCCTTCAGAGGGGCGACGTCCTGGTTCACCACCCCTACGAGACGTTCTTGAGCTCGGTCAGCCTCTTCGTGGCGACCGCCGCTGCCGACCCCGACGTTCTGGCCATCAAGCAGACGCTCTACCGAACCTCGGGGCCGGCGAGCCCGATCGCGCTCTCCCTGGCCCGAGCGGCCCAGGCCGGCAAGCAGGTGGTGGCGCTGGTCGAGCTCAAGGCCAGGGGCGACGAGCAGGCCAACATCACCTGGGCCCAGGCACTGGAAGAGGCCGGCGTCCACGTCGTCTACGGCCTGGTGGGATTGAAGACGCACGCCAAGGTGATCCTCGTGGTCCGCCAGGAGGGGGAGGGTATCCGGCGCTACGTCCACGTGGCGACCGGTAACTACAATCCCAACACCGCCCGCGCCTACGAGGACCTGGGCCTCCTCTCAGCGGACGAGGAGCTCGGCGCCGACGCCAGCGAGCTCTTCAACTTCCTGACCGGGTACAGCCGGCAGCGCAGCTACCGGAAGCTGCTCGTGGCTCCCATGAGTTTGCGCTCCAGCCTGCTCAAGCTCATCCGTCAGGAGGCCACCGAGCCCGACGGCAGGATCGTGATCAAGTGCAACAGCCTGGAGGACGCCGAGATGACTGACGCCCTCTACGAGGCCTCGCAGGGCGGCTCCCGGGTCGACCTTATCGTCCGCGGAATGTGCGTCCTGAGACCGGGGGTGCCCGGGCTCTCGGAGCGGATCCGGGTCCGTTCGGTGGTCGGGCACTACCTGGAGCACTCCCGCATCTATCGCTTCGGAAGCGAACGACGGGGCCCGCGCTACTACATCGGGTCGGCTGACGTGATGGAGCGCAACCTGGATCGCCGGGTTGAGGCGGTCGTCCCCGTCCAGGCCCCCGAGCTGCAGGCCAGGCTGGCCGAGGTGATCGACACACAGCTGGCGGATGACTTGCTTGCCTGGGAGCTGCACTCCGACGGTTCCTGGCACAAGGTCGAGACGAAGCTCGGCATCAACGCCCAGGATCGGCTGGCCGCTCTCGCCATCGAGCGCGCCCACCAGCTGGAGAACGAGAATCTCCTCGCCTGAGCGTGAGATCAAGCTGGCGGTCGGCGCCGGCTTTCGACTCCCGCCGTTCTCGGACCTCGCCGAAGGGGTCTCCGCCAGCCCGGAGAGTGAGCACCGCCAGGAGACCGTCTACCACGACACCGCCGACCTCCGCCTGGCACGCTGGGGACTCAGCCTGCGACACAGAAAAGGCGAAGGCTGGACGCTGAAGCTGCCCGACAGCTCGCGGGGGGACAAGATCCTCCAGAGGGAGGAGCTGACCTTCTCCGGCTCCCCTCGCACTCCGCCCCCCGAGGCCCTCGGGCTGGTTCGCGCTTACGTGCGTGGAGCCGAAGTGAGGCCGGTTGCATGGCTTTCCACCATGCGGCGGCGAGTCACGCTGACCGGCTCGGACGGTGCCGAGCTGGCTGAGGTGGTCGACGACGAGGTCTCGGTGCTGGAAGGCCGGCGCGTCGCCTCACGGTTCCGCGAGGTGGAGGTCGAGCTGCGGGAGGGCGGCGAGAGCCTGCTCCCGGCCCTCCTGGAGCGTCTTCACTCGGCCGGCGCCTTTCCCGGCGACGGTCTGGCCAAGCACCTGCGGGCGCTCGGGCCGGCGGCGCAGGAGGCGCCGGAGCTGACGGCGACCGCGCTACCGGAGGCACCCACCGCCGCCGACGTCCTGCGGCAGGCCTTCTCCAGCGCGGTGGCCCAGATCCTGCGCCACGACATAGGCGTACGCACCGGCGAGGACCCGGAGAGCATCCACCAGGCCCGCGTTGCCACGCGCCGGCTCCGCTCCCACCTGCGCACCTTCAAGCCGCTGGTCCAGGAGGAGTGGGCGAACCGTCTCAGGGACGAGCTGGGATGGCTGGCCGAGCGGCTGGGTGCGGTGCGGGACGCGCAGGTGTTGCTGGAGCGACTTCGCGCCGAGGCCGCCCGGTTGCCGCAGGCGGACGCGCGACCGGCCGCCGACCTGCTTCGCCGCCTCGGCGACAGCGTCGAGCCTGCCAGGAAGGAGCTGTTGGCGGGCATGGCCAGCCAGCGATACGTCGATCTGCTGGAAAGCCTTGTCGAAGCCGTCTCCCGACCAGCCCTGACGGAGGAAGCAAGCCTGCCGGCGACCGATGTGCTGCCGGCGCTGGTGCGGAAGCCGTGGCGCCGGCTGCGCGATGCCGTCCGGGCGCTCGGCCCCGAGCCTCCGGACGGGGAGCTGCACCGCATCCGGATCCTCGCCAAGCGCGCGCGATACGCGGCCGAGGCCGCCGCGCCCGTTGTCGGCAAGGAGGCCGCGCGCTTCGCCGACGCCGCGGCCGACCTCCAGACAGTGCTGGGTGAGCACCAGGACAGCGCGGTCGCCCAGGACTGGCTACGTAAGAACGCCGGGTCGGGACGCCGTGCCTTCGTCGCCGGCGAGCTTCACGCCCAAGAAGTCGAGCGGGCGGCCCTCTCCAGGAGCCGGTGGCCGGCGGCCTGGAAGCGCCTTAACCGGGCGAAGCTGCGGACCTGGCTGAAGCCCGCGTGAGCGGGTCCGGTCCCGAGCGCAGCATCGGCGGGGTCAATGGGGCGGCGGTGGTCAAGGCCGCGGGCGGTCTGGTCTGCCGGCCCGGTCCGGGGGGGCTGGTCGAGATCGCACTGGTACACCGTCCCAGGTACGACGATTGGGCCTTCCCCAAGGGAAAGCTGGACCAGGGCGAGACGCTGGAGGAGGCAGGCCTGCGCGAGGTCGAGGAGGAGACCGGGCTCCGCTGCCGCCTCCTCAGGCCGCTGGCGTGCACGGAGTACAGAGACGGCAAGGGGCGCGACAAGGTCGTCTTCTACTGGGTCATGAAACCGGTCGGTGGCAGCTTCCAGCCCAACGAGGAGGTTGACGAGCTGCGCTGGCTCACTGTCGAGGAGTCCCTCGAGCTGCTCAGTTACGAGCGAGATCGCGCCCTCGCGCTCCTGGCCAGGTTCGACTAGGGAGCTGGTCGACAGATGGCGGTGCTGGTCATCATCCGCCACGCGGACGCGGGCAGGCGGGATCGCTGGCAGGGCAACGACAGGCTCCGTCCATTGGGAAAGAAGGGACGGCGGCAGGCCGAGGCGCTGGCTCGGACCCTCGCCGACGTGGACCTGCGCCGGATACTCTCCAGCCCCTACCTCCGCTGCGTACAGACGGTGGAACCGCTGGCCGAAGGTCGGGGGCTGCCCGTGGAGACCACGGAGGACCTGGCCGAAGGCGCCGGGCTGACGCGGGTGCTGCGGCTCTTCAAAGAATTGACCGGTACGCCGTCCGCCCTCTGCACCCACGGGGACGTGATGGCGGAGCTGGGCGACTTCTTGATCGAACGCGGACTGGTTCAGCCAGACGGCTTCCGCAACGAGAAGGGAGGCGCCTGGCTGCTGCAGGAGAAGAACGGGGAGCTGACCAGTGCCCGCTACCTGCCCCCACGCGAGGCTTGACCAGGCTGCTCTGTGTTGTCGCTCCGTAAACAGCGACAATATCCATCCCAGATGAGTGAACTTGTTGCGGGAATAGACCTCGGCGGCACCAAGATCCAGACCGTGATCCTGAGGGAGAGCGAGATCGTGGGCCGGTCCCGGGTGGCGACGCCGCAGACCGGCGCCGACGCGGTTCTCGCGGCGATGGCCGAATCGGTGAAGAGCGCCATGCATTTCGGAAACGAACCGCTCGATGGTCTGGCAAGCATCGGCGTGGGCTCGCCGGGTGTCATCCAGGGCACCACCGTGGCCAGCTCGCCCAACGTGCCGGGCTTCGAGGTCGGTCCGATTCAACTCGGGGACACGCTCTCCAAGTCCCTCGGCGGTGTGCCGGTGAAGCTCGACAACGACGTTCGGGTGGCAGTCCTGGGTGAGTGGAGGCAGGGAGCAGGCCGCCCCTACAAGGACTTTCTGGGAGTGTTCGTCGGCACCGGGGTGGGTGGTGGCCTGGTGCTCGACGGCGAACTACGCGAAGGCCTCGGCGCCGCCGGCGAGATCGGTCACACGCTCGTCAGAGACGGGGGGCGCAGGTGTGGCTGCGGCCAGCTCGGACACCTCGAGGCATACGCCGGCCGCCGGTCGATGGAGGAAACGGCCCGTCGCTGGAAGGCGAAGGGCCGGCGCACCAAGCTCTTCGACGTCATGAAGGAGAGGGGCCGGGACCGCGCAACCAGCGGCGTCATCGCCAAGGCCCTTGCCAAGCACGACCCTGTCGTCGTGCAGCTCGTCGACCAGGCGGTCTGGGCACTTGGAATCGCCCTCGCCAACGCTCAGAACCTGCTCGATCTCGAGGCCATCGTCATCGGCGGCGGATTGGGAGACCGGCTTGGCCGGCCCTTCGTGGACCGCGTCGCGGAAGCCATGAATCCCCGACTCCATGTACCGGAACGGCCGCCGAAGCTTCTTTCCACGGAGCTAGGCGACCTGGGCGGCGCGGTCGGCGCCGCCGTCCTGGGGGGCGCTTAGGCTCGGCCGGTATCCGTCCGGCGCCGGCCGCGCCCGCTGGAGGAGGACCTGGAGCTGCCAGAGGCGGACCTCGACGTTCCCGAAGCGGTGGTCCGGGCGGCCCCGCGCCTGCGCGAGTTGCCGTCGCCGCTCGAAGACCTGGCTCGGCCGTTCCCCTGAGAGGATTCGTCGGAAGCGGGTGAGCTCACCGCGGCCGCCGTCGCGGTCGTCGGCTCGGAGGCTGCTCGCAGCTCGCGAATCTCCTCTGTCAGCTCCGCTACCTTCTTCTGCTGCTTCTCCAGCTGTGAGACCCTCTTTGCCAGTTTCGCCATGATTTTTGTCTGTTTCTTAACCTTCGGTGCCATGGTTCGGCAGCTTAACATGCGCCGTCGGTCGGGTGGACGGCGGAGGGCGCTGACTGGCCGAAGGAATAGACGAAACCGATCACACCTAACAGCGGCGTGAAAAGTAAGACACGCGAATCGAAATCGAATTGACGCACGCGGTCGCCTGACGAGTTGCCGGTCAACAGATGTTCGAGACCGCGATACAGATCGGACTGAGGAGAGCCCGCCGGCAGCGCCGGCCAGTGAAGTAGGAGCCCGGCCAGCCAGCTGATTGCGGCCGGGATGAGAAACCACAGGGCGGCGACGGCTGTCAGACACACGCCGAAGGCGACCGCCTTGAGTAGGCGTTCCTTCTCACTTGCGCGACTGACCACTACCGGCGTGACGGCGACAACCGGTTCCGCGCTCAACGTCAGGGCCGCCCCTTCGCCAACTCCCTGCGGACGGCGCCTCACCAGCGGCCCCCAACGTGATAGATCAGGTAGGCGCTCAACAATCCGCAGCAGAGCCCGAGCAGGAAGAACAGCGTTCCGTGGAGACCTCTGGACGGCTTTCCGGGATCTCGGTCGGGCTCATCTGGAAGATGTGGGGGTCCGCCGTCCCCTGTGAATAGCCGCTCGAAACCGGCGGGCACCTCAGTGGCCTCCTCGCTGAGGCCCCGTGCATCCGCGGGCCAGCCGAAGAAGATAGGGCCGCTTCCCATTCTGAGCTCAAGGGTTGGCTGCGACGGCCGGGTGCCCGAAATCCGGGCTGTTAAGAATCGCGACCTTTCGTCGACGGAGCGGCGACATGCATCCCTGCACGACCCTTAACCGGCAAAGCCCCCGACCTTAACCACTCGCGCTTACCGTCAGGGGAAGTGGCGGATCGCCCCGAACTTTCCCCAACTCCGCTGAGGGCGGCGGGCGGCGTGGTTCTCCGGGCCGCCGGTGGAAAGAGACACCAGGTCGCGGTCATTCACAGGCCGTCCTCAGACGACTGGACGCTCCCCAAGGGAAAGCTCGACGCCGGCGAGACGGCAGAGGCGGCGGCCCTCCGCGAGGTGGAAGAGGAGACGGGTCTCCGCTGCCAGCTGCTTCGACCGCTCGGCTGTGCCTTCTACCTCGATCGCAGAGGCCGTGGCAAGATCACCTGCTTCTGGCTGATGCGGCCGATCAGCGGTCGTTTCCGGCGAAGTCGCGAGGTGGACCGGCTTCGCTGGGTGACTTCCGAAAAGGCGCTCAACGTGCTCAGCTACGACAGGGATCGAGCCATGGTCAGGAGGGCAGAGGTCGCGGCCGGCCTGTCGCCCGAGCAAGACCGTTCGGCGCTCTGGCACGAGTCCTCCCTCCCCATTGCTGGGAGGGTTGGGTGGGAGTCTTAGCGAACTAGCCGCTCCCTGGCCCTCCCCAGAAGGGGGAGGGAACTAGTGCTCTTGCTCTGGTAGGTGCCAGCGGTAGGGTGCGATCAACTGGTGTATCGCGGCGGGACCCCAGGAGCCGGGGGCGTAGGGATGTACGGGTGGCGGCTGTTGGAGGAGCGGCGTCGAGATCTCCCAGAGCCGCTCGATACCGTCGGCCCGGGTGAACAGGGTGTGGTCGCCGATCATCGCGTCGTGGAGCAGTCGCTGATAAGCCTCGAGTCCCACCGCGGAACAGAACGACTCGCCGTACTTGAAGGTCATATGCGCGGGGCCCAGCTCCATCGTGGGCCCCGGGACCTTGGCCAGAAAATGCGCGGTGATGGAGCCGGGATCGGCGAAGTCGATCACCAGCTCGTTGGGGTCGAAGCTCTCGCCCTCTTCCAGCTGAAACATTCGCCGCGGCGGCTCCTTGAAGCCGATGGTGAGCACCTGCCTGGACTCGGCCAGGCTCTTTCCGGTCCGGAGGTAGAAAGGGACACCCGACCAGCGCCAGGTGTCGATTCCGACCTCGAGGGCGACGAAGGTCTCGACGTCCGAATCGGGCGCCACCCCGGCCTCTGAGCGGTAGCCCTCGTACTGGCCGCGCACGACCCGGGCAGGGTTCACGGGCTTCATAGCCTCGAAGACCTTTACCTTCTCGTCTGTCAGCGCCCTGGCGGTCAGTGAGGTCGGCGGCTCCATGGCGACGAACCCGAGCACCTGGAAAAGGTGGGTGACCACCATGTCCCTGAAGGCGCCGGTCTGCTCGTAGAAAGCACCGCGGCTGCCGATCGACAGCGTCTCCGGCACGTCCACCTGCACGTAGTCGATGTGCGAGCGGTTCCAGACCGGCTCGAACAAACCGTTGGCGAAACGGAGCGCCAGGATGTTGTCAACCGACTCCTTACCCAGGAAGTGGTCGATTCGGAAGACGTCGTCCTCTTTGAACACAGAGTGAACGACGCGGTTCAGCTTCCGCGCAGACTCGAGGTCGTGGCCGAACGGCTTCTCGATGATCACCCTGGCGTTCTTGGCCAGGCCAGTGGCGCCCAGCATGCCGATCATCGAGGTGAAGGCGGACGGCGGGATGGCAAGGTGATAGAGGCGAAGGACGTCACCGCCGATGTCTTTCTCCGCCCGCTGCACCGCCTGTACCAGAGGGTCGGGGCGGTCCGGGTCGGCCGGCGCGAAGCTGAGGCGCTCAGCGAAGCCGCGCCACTTCTCCTCGTCTATGGTGGCTCCGCTGAACTCCTGGGTGGCCTTGCGCGCCAGCTTGCGGAAATCGTCGTCGCTTATCGCGAACTGCGCGGGGGCGGAGCCGATGATCCGGTAGCCGTCGGGGAGCAGGCCGACGTGAGCCAGCTGGTAGAGGCCCGGCAGCAGCTTGCGATGAGCCAGGTCGCCCGTCGCGCCGAACAGGACGATCACATGGTTTGGCGGCTTGGGGGCAGTGCGTCGGGCTGCGGCAGGCTGGGTTGGCCCCGTCACCGTCGTCTTCATCTCAGCTCGTCCCCGGCCCAAGCTCGATGTGGCCGCCGAACTCCTTGCGCATGGCGGAGAGCAGCCGGTCGGCGAAGATCGCCTCTCCACGAGAGCTGAACCGCTCGAAGAGGGCCGCACTGAGAACGAGCGCCGGCACACCCTCGTCGACGGCCGCTCCCACTGTCCAGCGACCCTCGCCGGAGTCGGAGACGCGGCCCTGGAAGTCACTGAGGTCGGGGGAGAGGAACAGCGCGTGCGCGGTCAGGTCCAGAAGCCAGGAGGCGACGACACTGCCACGGCGCCACACCTCCGCGACCTCGGGGACGTTGATGTCGTACATGTAGTACTGCGGCTCCCGCAAAGGCGTGATCTCGGCGCTGATCTCGCCCTGCTTCTTGCCGACGTTGGCCTTGCTCAGGATGTTGAGGCCCTCGGCGTAGGAGGCCATGATCCCGTACTCGATGCCGTTGTGGACCATCTTCACGAAGTGGCCGGCCCCGTTGGGGCCGCAGTGCAGGTAGCCGTTCTCGGCGGGACTCGGAGGCCCTGTCCTGTCCGGCGTGCGCGGGGCCGACTCGACCCCCGGAGCGATCGTCTTGAAGAGGGGGTCCAGATGCTCGACCACGTCCTTCTCGCCGCCGATCATCAAGCAGAATCCCCGCTCGAAGCCGAAGACGCCTCCGCTGGTGCCCACGTCGACGAAGTGGAGGCCCTTCTCCTTGAGCAACACCGCCCGGTCAACGTCGTCGCGGTAGTAGCTGTTGCCGCCGTCGATGATGATGTCGCCAGGCTCCATCTGCTCGGCCAGCTCGTCAATCACCCTCCCGGTCAGGGCGGCCGGCACCATGACCCAGCCGGCACGGGGCTTCGAGAGCTTGGACGCGAAGTCCGCCAGGGAGTTCGACCCTGTCGCACCCTCGCTCTCCAGCTGGCGGACGGACTCGGGGTTGACGTCGAAGACGACGCAGTCGTGGCCGTCGCGCATCAGGCGGCGCACCAGGTTGGCGCCCATGCGCCCGAGACCGACCATTCCTAGCTGCATCTCTCAGATCCTCCGTTCAGGTCAAGCCGCCGGACTGCAGTGGTGCGTAGGTGACGGTAACGCTGAACGCCCGGCACCAGAGGACGACGGAGCCCACCTTCGCCAGGTCGGCCTGCGCCGGTATCTCCTGGTTGAAGGACCCCTTGGTCGCCTTGACCGGACCCAGGTCCACGTAGTTGCCGGGCGCACCGTCCCGCCGGTCTGAAAGATAAACGTAGAGGTTTGGTGCGGCGGAGATGTTCACATCTTGAAACCGCACATAGCGCGCTCCGTCCGCCTCCACGACCAGCACCTGGCCGCTTCCATAGTGAACGGTGTCGATGCGCTGCAGCGCGCCCGCTGCCAGCTGCTGGGGGCCCCGGGGTGCGGGTGTGGCGGCCACGGTGGCGCCCGGTGTGGCTGCCGCACTCGGGCTCAGACGAGCCAGCCCGTGCGGAGCCGGCTCGTTGAGCGTCGATTGGGCGAATATCGGAATGACCACGAAGGCGGTAACCGGAACCGCGGCAAGCACCAGCGCGGCCCCCAGCCCCACCAGCAGCCAGCGCCGCCTGCCCGAACCCAACATGCCGTATGAATAGTGTCAGGGGCGGCTGAATCCGTTACGCGCCGCCTATTCCCGGCCGGCCGCCTCCGCGCTGAGGCGCGCTCCGCCCCCCGGCACCACCAGGCTGTCGAGCAGCCGGCGCGATGACGCTGCGATCTCCTCGATGGCCTCCTCGAAGACGTCCTCGTTGGCCCGAGAGGGCCGCTGGAAGCCGCTGACTTTGCGCACGAACTGCCGGGCGGCCGCCTCGATCTCTTCGGGACTCGCTGGCTCCTCGCGGCGGCGCAGCGTCTTGATACTTCGGCACATAAGAGCAGCGTACCGCGGCCGCTGGCGGCCCCAGAGCTTCAGCAGATCCTGCAGCGGCTGCATCGGGAAGGGCTGTATTGGCGCCCTGGCCGGCCGTTCGCCTTCGGGCTGGTAGACTTCCCGGCTGGTAGTCCTTTAAGTCCGGTCCTGAGAGGCCGGGAAGGAGGTTTTTTCATGGCGATCGCGACCCGCCTGCTCCACGTGCTGGAGTCGCAGCAGTTCTCGCGAGAGCTCCTGGACGAGATCTTCGAGCGCGCCGACGCCATGCGTGCTGAGCCGCATCGCGCCAGCGGCCGTCTGCAGGGCAGGATCATGGCGGCGCTCTTCTACGAGCCCTCCACCCGTACCCGGCTGTCCTTCGAGTCCGCCATGCTCCGTCTGGGTGGCCGGACCATGGGGACGGACAACGCCCGCGAGTTCTCCAGCGCGGCAAAGGGCGAGACGCTCGAGGACACCGTCAGGATCGTGGGCGGCTACGCCGACGTGATCGTGCTCCGCCACCCGGACGAGGGCGCAGCCGCCCGGGCCGCCGCGGTGAGCGACGTGCCGGTGATAAACGGCGGCGACGGCATGGGCCAGCATCCGACCCAGGCGCTGCTCGACCTCTACACCGTCAAGGACGAGCTGGGCCGCGTGGACGGTGTGCGGGTCGCCATCGTGGGGGACCTGGCCAACGGGCGTACGGCGCGCTCCCTCGCCTACCTGCTGAGCAAATACCGCGACGTCGAGCTCTGGTTCGTGGCGCCGCCCCAGGTCCAGATGGGCCAGGACATCAAGGATCACCTGGACGAGCACGAGGTCTCCTGGCACGAGACCAGCGACCTCGACGAGGTACTGCCCAAGGTCGACGTCGTCTACCAGACGCGCATCCAGAAAGAGCGCTTCCCCGACGAAGCGGCCTACCGGGCTGTGCATGGGGTCTATGTGGTCGACGCTGACACGATGGCGCGCCTCAGCCCCTACACCATCGTCATGCATCCGCTGCCCAGGGTCGACGAGATCGATCCGGCGGTTGACGACGATCCCCGTGCCGCCTACTTCCGGCAGGCGCGCAACGGCGTGCAGATCCGGATGGCGCTCCTCGACATGGTCCTTTCCTAGGTCAAGGTCACCCGGTCCCGACACGCATGCTGAGCAGCGGTCTCCTCAAGGCCACGGTGATGGACTCGGACGCCATCCGCCGCTCCCTCTCGCGCATCGCCCACGAGATCGTGGAGCGGAACCACGGCGTCGAAGGCCTGGTGGTGGTGGGCGTGATCTCGCACGGCGACGTCCTGGCGCGCCGCATCGCCGCCAAGGTCTCCGGGCTGGAAGGCGTGGAGGTGCCTGTGGGAATGGTCGACCCCTCCGGTCACCGCGATGACGGTCGGACCCCGGAGCCCGGCCGGCCGGCCTCCCGCGTCCCCGATGTGGCGGACCGGACGGTGGTGCTGGTCGACGACGTGATCTACCACGGGCGCACTGCCCGCGCCGCCATGGAGGCGCTCATCGAGTTTGGGCGGCCCAAGGCCATCCAGCTGGCGGTCCTCATCGACCGGGGCCACAGGCAGCTCCCCATCCGCCCGGACTACGTGGGCAAGAACGTGCCCACCTCAGAGGACGAGCGCATAGAGGTCTGCCTGGAAGAGGTGGAGGGCGTCGACGCGGCCCTGATCGTTCAGCTCCAGGAGGGCGCTGTTGACGGCTGATCCAGAGGGCAAGCTCGCCGCCCTGGTCCTGGAGGACGGCCGCTCCTTCATCGGGAGGGCGCTGGGCGCCGGCGTCCTGGGACGGGGGGAGGTCGTCTTCAACACGGCCATGACCGGCTACCAGGAGGTGCTCACCGATCCTTCCTACGCGGGCCAGATGCTGTGCATGACCTACCCGCTGCAGGGGAACTACGGCGTGCGCGAGGCGGACGCCGAGTCGGAGAGGCCCTGGGCACGTGCCTTCATAGTGCGCTGGGCGTGCGAACGGCCCTCGCACCATTCCTCGGTCGCCTCGCTCCACACCTACCTGGAGCAGAACGGCGTGCCCGGGATCGCGGGGATCGACACCAGGGCGCTGACCCGCCACCTGCGCTCGCGCGGCACTCTGCGGGCCGTGCTCTCGCATGAGCCGGAGGCGCCGTCCGCGGCGAGGCTGGAAGAGCTGCACGAGCTGGCGCGGGGCGTCACCCCGCTGTCCGAGCAGGACCTGGTGGCGGAGGTCTCGCGGCGGACGACCGAGGAATGGCTGGAGCCGCTGCCGCCGGAGCTTCGCTCGCCGCGGTACTCGGGGGGCAGCGGCCTCACCATCGCCGTCGTCGACTACGGGGTCAAGGCCAACATCCTGCGCAGCCTCAGGCATCGGGGCTGCCGGGTGGTGGTGCTGCCCCACACCGCCACCTGGGACGACGTCCAGGCGGTGGAGGCCGACGGCCTGCTGCTTCCCAACGGTCCGGGCGACCCCGCAGTGCTTCAGGGACCGGTCGAGCTCTGCCGGCAGGCGATCGGCCGGCTGCCGCTCTTCGGCATCTGCCTCGGCCACCAGATCTTGGGCCAGGCCATCGGCGGCACCACCTCGCGGCTGCCCTTCGGGCACCACGGCGCCAACCACCCGGTCAAGGACCTGGAGAGCGGCGCCGTCCACATCACGAGCCAGAACCACGAGTTCCAGGTCGACGCCGAAAGCCTCCCCGAGGGCGAGTTCTTCATCAGCCACGTCAACCTCAACGACGGCTCGGTGGAGGGCCTCGGGCACCGCTCGCTGCCAGTCTTCAGCGTGCAGTACCACCCCGAGGGCTGCCCGGGTCCCACCGACAACCACTACCTCTTCGACCGCTTCGTGGAGATGGTGCGGGCGAGACGCCCGCTGCTGAAGGCGGTCGGCGGAGCGGCGCCGGAGCCGGAGAAGCCGCGCAAGGTGCTGATCATCGGCTCCGGCCCGATCGTGATCGGCCAGGCGGCCGAGTTCGACTACGCCGGCACCCAGGCCTGCAAAGCACTCCGGGAAGAGGGTGTGGAGACCGTGCTCGTGAACTCCAACCCGGCCACCATCATGACCGACGAGGAGATCGCCGACCGCGTCTACATCGAGCCGCTGACGCGGGAGGCGCTGGAGAAGGTGATCGAGAGGGAGCGGCCGGACGGGGTGCTGCCAACGCTGGGCGGCCAGACCGGCCTCAACCTGGCCATGGAGCTGGAGAGCTCGGGCGTGCTCCGCCGCTTCGGGGTTCGCTACCTGGGGGCCGACGCCGACGTGATCCGCACGGCCGAGGACCGGCAGGCCTTCAAACAGCTGCTGGCCGAGATCGGCGAGCCGGTGCCGCCCTCGCGCGTCTGCCAGTCGCTGGTCGAGGCGAAGGAGTTCGCCGCGGAGGTGGGGCTGCCGCTGGTGGTGCGGCCGGCCTACACGCTGGGAGGCACCGGGGGCGGCTTCGTGACGACCGAGGCGGAGCTGGAGCGCGTCGTGCTGGGCGGCATCTCAGCCTCACCTATCGGCCAGGTGCTGGTGGAGCGCTCGCTGTGGGGCTGGAAGGAGATCGAGTACGAGGTGATGCGGGACGCCGCCGACACCTGCATCACGGTCTGCAACATGGAGAACCTGGATCCCATGGGGGTCCACACCGGCGACTCCATCGTGGTGGCCCCGGCCCAGACGCTGAGCGACCGCGACCACCAGATGCTGCGCTCGGCCGCTCTGCGCATCATCCGGGCGCTGGGCCTGGAGGGCGGCTGCAATATCCAGTTCGCGCTCGACCCCGCCAGCTCCCAATACCACGTGATCGAGGTCAACCCGCGCGTCTCCCGCTCCTCGGCCCTGGCCTCCAAGGCCACCGGCTACCCGATCGCCCGGGTCGCCGCCAAGGTGGCTGTGGGGAGGCGGTTGGACGAGATCCGCAACGAGGTCACCGGCCGCACCTACGCCGCCTTCGAGCCGGCCCTCGACTACGTGGTGGTCAAGATCCCGCGCTGGCCCTTCGACAAGTTCCCGGGGGCTGATCGACGCCTGGGCACGCAGATGAAGTCGACAGGTGAGGTGATGGCGATCGAGCGCACCTTCGAGGGAGCGCTGGCCAAGGCGCTGCGGTCCCTGGAGCAGCGGGTCCCCTCGCCCTCCGACCTGGAGGACCCCTCTCTGATCGAGGAGCCGAACGACCGCCGCCTCTTCGCGCTCATGCACGCGCTGGGCCGAGGCGCCACGCCCGACGAGCTGGCCCGGCGGAGCGGCATCGACCCCTGGTTCCTGGAGCGGATCCAGGCCATGGTCCAGGAGCCGGCCGCCGAGGGGCCACTGACCTACAAGCTGGTCGACACCTGCGCTGCCGAGTTCGAGGCAGTGACGCCCTACTACTACTCCTGCCGGGAGGAGGAGTCGGAGGCGGTGCCGGAGCCCGGCCGCTCGGCGCTGGTGGTGGGCTCCGGCCCGATCCGGATCGGCCAGGGCATCGAGTTCGACTACTGCTCGGTGCATGCGGCCTGGGCGCTGCGGGAGGCGGGGGTGCGCGCGATCATGGCGAACTCCAACCCGGAGACCGTCTCCACGGACTTCGACACCTCCGACCGCCTCTACTTCGAGCCGCTGGACCTGGAGGCCGCGAAGGGGATCGCGGAGACCGAGGGGACGGCCGGAGCTGTGGTGCAGTTCGGCGGTCAGACCGCCGTCAACCTGGCCGCTGCGCTGGTCGACGCCGGCGTGCCGGTGCTCGGGTCATCCGTGGACGCGATCGACCTGGCCGAGGACCGCCGCCGCTTCGCCGCGGCTCTGGAGGCGATCGGCATCCCGCAGCCGGTCGGCGACTCCACGACCTCTGTCGAAGAGGCCCTCAGGATCGCGGAGCGCGTGGGCTACCCGGTGCTGGTCAGGCCCTCCTACGTCCTCGGCGGCCGCGCCATGGAGATCGTCCGCGATCCGGACGAGCTGCGCCGCTACATGAACTGGGCGACGGACGCGCTGCCCCGAGGCTCGGTGCTGGTGGACAAGTACCTGATGGGCGTCGAGGTCGAGGTCGACGCGATCTCCGACGGCGAGACGGTGGTGATCCCCGGCGTGATGCAGCACGTCGAGCGGGCTGGCGTTCACTCCGGCGACTCGTACGCCGTCTATCCGGCGCCCGGGCTGGAATCCTGGGAGCAGGCCGAGGTTGTCGACTACACCATCCGCATCGCCCGCCACCTCGACCTGAAGGGCCTGGTCAACGTCCAGTACGTGGTCCACCGCGGGCGCGTCTACGTCCTGGAGGTCAATCCGCGCGCCTCGCGCACGGTCCCCATGCTCTCCAAGGTCACCGGGGTGCCCATGGTCAACCTGGCGGTCCGGGTGATGCTCGGCCAGCGGCTGGCCAACCTGGGCTGGGCCAGCGGCCTGCTCCCGGCGCGGCCCCTGGTGGCGGTAAAGGCGCCCGTCTTCTCCATGAGCAAGCTCTCGGCTGTCGACTCCTATCTGGGCCCTGAGATGAAGTCGACAGGTGAGGTCATGGGCGTGGACAGGACCCTGCCCGGCGCCCTGCACAAGGCCTTCCAGGCCGCGGGCATGACGCTCCCACCCGGCGGCCGTGCGCTCCTCACGATCGCCGACGCCGACAAGCCGGAGATGTTCCCGATAGTCTCCCGGCTCACCCAGCTGGGCTACGAGGTGCTCGCCACCTCGGGCACGGCGGCCGCTCTCAGGCGGGCCGGCTTCTCCCCACAGGAGGTGGGGAAGATCGGCGAGGGCGACAGCGTCGTGGACGCAATCATCTCGGGAGGCGTCGACCTGGTGATCAACACGATGAGCGGGACGAACGGCGCCGCGGTCTCCGGGCTCCCGGTGATGAAGGACGGCTTCGAGATCCGCCGGGCCGCCGTGGAGCGGCGCATCCCGTGCCTGACGTCTCTGGACACGGCCGCCGCCCTGCTCGAGTCGGCGGTGACGGCGGCCGGAGACCTGGAGGTGAGGACGATCACCGAGTGGCGGCAGGGAGCCGTCTGATGATCGGCGACCGCTGATGTACGACGTCGAGGCGCCACTGGCCGGCCGGCGGGAGGTAGCCCGTGGCGTGTGGGTTCTCGGCTTCGAGGCGGCTCCCATCGCTCATTCGGTCCGCGCCGGTCAGTTCGTCAACCTGCTGCTCCGGCCGGGACCGCTGCTGCGGCGTCCCTTCAGCGTCTATCGCGTGGACCATGACGTCGTCGAGGTGGTCCTGAAGGCGGTCGGCGAGGGGACCAGGATGCTCCTCGAGCTGCGGCCGGGTGACCGCGTCTCCATGCTCGGTCCGCTCGGGACCGGCTTCGAGCTTGAGCGGGAGGGTGGTCCCGTGGCCCTGGTCTCGGGCGGGCTGGGCGTGGCCCCGATGCCGCTGGCCGCCCGCGAGGCGCAGGCGCTCGGCCTCACCGTGCACTGGGTGCACGGGGCGCGTACGGCCGACGAGCTCTGCCGCGAGTGGGAGGGCGACGAGGCCTGGTGGGCGACCGACGACGGCTCACTCGGCGTGGCGGGCAGCGTGCTGCAGGCGGTGCCGGTGGGGGTGGGCCAGGTTCTCGGCTGCGGTCCCAACCGGATGCTGGCGGCGCTCGCGGAGCGCTGGCCGGAGGCCCAGGTCGCGCTCGAGACCTACATGGGCTGCGGCACGGGCGTCTGCCTGGGCTGCGCCGTGCCCCGCACCTCGGGGGTCTTCGACCGCGCCTGCCAGGAGGGGCCTGTCTACCGTTCCGGCTCGATCCGCTGGCGAGATCTGCCGACGGCCCTGCACTACGCCGTGAGCGCCTGATGGTCGAGGTCGGCGGAGTCGAGCTGCAGTCGCCGGTGATGGCCGCGTCGGGAACCTTCGGATACGGCACCGACGTGCCGCTCTGCGACCGCAAGGCGCTCGGCGGGATGGTCTCGAAGGGCATCTTCCTGAACGCGCGTCCGGGGACGCCGCCCCCCCGCATCGTGGAGACGCCGAGCGGCATGCTGAACGCGATCGGCCTTCAGGGACCCGGCGTCGAAGCAGTGATCCGGGACTACGCGCCGCTCTGGGCGACGTGGGACTTCCCGGTCCTGGTCAACATCAACGGCGAGAGCGTGGACGAGTACGGCGAGCTGGCGGCCCGCCTCGACGGCGTGCCCGGCGTCGCCGGCCTGGAGGTCAACATCTCCTGCCCCAACGTTCGCGAGGGCGGTCTCTTCTTCGGCAACAACCCGGAGTCGGCCGCGGCCGTGACCACCGCCGTGCGCCGGCGGACCAGCCTGCCGCTGTGGGTCAAGCTGACGCCGGCCGTGAGCGACATCTCGGCCATCGCCCGCGCCTGCGAGGAGGCCGGCGCCGACGCGCTGAGCGCGGTCAACACCTTCGTCGGCATGTCGTTCGACCTGGGCTCGGGCCAGCCGCGACTCGCCTTCCGGACCGGCGGTCTCTCGGGCCCCGCGATCAGGCCCCTGGCGCTCTACCTGGCCTACCAGGTGGCGCGCGCCGTCTCCATCCCGGTGGTGGGGATCGGCGGCATCGCGAGGGCCGAGGACGCCATGGAGTTCCTGCTCGCCGGATGCCGCGCCGTCCAGGTGGGGACAGCCACTTTCGTCGACCCAAACGCCATCGGAAAGATCGCGGCGGGCATCTCCCTTCCCCTCGTGGGGAAGGATCCCCTGGCTCAGAGCTCGGATCGGCCCCTGGCGAGCAGGTAGACGGACGCCCAGACGACGAGCAGCACCCCGGGAGACCAGCCGAGCTGGGGGCCGAAGGGGTCCAGCGGGGAGAGATCGGCCAGGATCGCCAGGACGCTTACCACGAAGGCGACCATGGCCCACATGACGGTCCGCCGCATCTGTCTCTGGCTGCGGATTGCCCGCTGCCCCTGCCGGGAGATCGCGGGTGCCACGGGTCCGGCCATCTCGGCCTCGGTCGGGTGTCGCCGCCCCACCTTGACCCGCTCCCCAGCGGGCGGGCGGTCGATCTTCAGGTGGGGGGCCGGCCGCTCCGGGCGCGGCGGCTCAGCGAGGGGCTCCCAGAGAAAGAGCTTCCGGAACCGGCGGTAAACCACGAAGGTCAGTACGCCGACCAGGAGCCAGCCCATATAGATGAAGGTCGAGTTGTCCACGTTCTGGAACAGCAGCTGCGTGAAGACGGAGCCGATCGCGATGGCGCCGATCACGGAGAGGACGGGTATCGACGCCCGACCGAAGGCAACGTTTAGCGGCATGCGGAAGGGCCGGTGCAGGCGGGGCTCCACGAAGCGCAAGCGCATCACCGCGAGGTGCGCGACGGCGAAGGCGAAGGTCGCCGCCAGCGAGTACACGGCGGCCATCAGATCGATCTGGCCGGGCAGGATGAGAAACGCCGCGGCAATCCCGAAGACGATGATCGATATGAACGGCGTCCTGAACTTCGGATGCAGCTTGGCAAAGGCGCCCGGAAAGAGATCGCTGCTGGCCAGCGAGTAGCTCAGGCGCGAGATGCCGATCAGGCCTGCGTTGGTTGCGATCACCAGGATGGTGAAGGCCAGGATGGCGACCCAGACGCCGGCCCAGTAGGCGAGCCACTGCGGGTGGAAGAAGGTGACGATGCCGGCGACGGGGTCGCCCTTCCAGATCGTGGCCAGGTCGGTCGTGAAGTAGCCATGCCCGTCCGGATGGACGGGGAAGACGCTCATGCCGATGGTGGGCAGAAAGGCGGAGACGAAAAGCACGGCGCCGATGACGCCCCAGGTTGCCCGAGGCACGGTGCGCCCCGGCGACTTGGCCTCCTCGGACATGTTTGAGATGGTCTCGATGCCGGTGTAGCTCACCATGGCGATCGAGATGCTGGCCAGGAACTTCCCCCAGGTCGGCGCCACGCCCCAGTGGATGTTGTGGATGACAGTGTTGATGTTGAGCAGCAGAAAGAGCCCGAGGATGACCAGCACGAACTGAGTGCCCAGGTCGAGCAGGGCCAGAAAAAAGTTGATCGCGCTCGACTCCTGGATTCCGATCACGTTGACGATCATCAGGATGCCGGTGAGCGTGACGGCAGCCGCCGCGTGCCAGTAGGGGTCGTGCAGGACCTTGAAGAACGCGACGTACTGCCCGAAGACGCCCAGGTAGCCGATCGCGAAGTACGCCGAGATGGAGACGGTCGCGGTGTAGTTGAGGAGCTGGATCCAACCCACCAGAAAGCCGATCGGCGCGTTGAAGGCGCGCCGCGCGAAGCTGGAGCTGCCTCCCGCGTGGGGGATGGCGGCGGTGCCCTCGGCGTAGTTGAGTGCCGTGGTCACGAAGATGGCCCCGGCCAGGATCAGAGCCAGGGGTGTGAGCCCCAGAGCGAATGCGGCGGTGACGCCGAGCGCGTAGTAGATGCTGGAGCCGACGTTTCCGTAGCAGGCGGCGAAGAGGGCCGGGGCACCCAGGGTGCGGGGGAGCTTGGCCCGGCGACCTGACAGCCTTACTCGGACGTCGCCTGGGCGATGGCCAGGCCGGGAAACGGTCCTGTCGCTCATCGAGTGTTGGGAAAGGCTACGACGCCGGCCGGCCCAGCCGGTCGATGAGCTCCTTGAGGTCGTCCAGACATAGATGAGCCCTCTCCAGCTCGGGCTCAGAAGAGCTCAGATGGCCCCATGGTCCTCGCCGCACGAACACCGCCACCAGTCCCGCAGTGAGGGCGGGGAGGATGTCGTTGTCAAGCCGGTCTCCGACGTAGGCGATCTGATCGGGCCGGCACCGGGTGCGAGCCACGACGCGCTCGAAGAAGGCTGGAGAGGGCTTCTCGACACCCCAGCCGGCTGAGGTGCCGACCCAGTCCACCGGCAGGTCCATGCTGCGCAGCACAGCCTCGGTCCTTCGCGACTGGTTGGCCGCCACGCCGACCGTGAAGCCGCGGGCTCTCAGCGTCCCCAGGCAGGTCCGCGCGTCCGGATAGAGGTCCTCCGGACCGAAGGTGGAGGGGCGGCCGGCCTCTTCGCGTTTCTGCTCTTCCGCCTCCAAGTCGAAGCCGGGGCGGAAGTGTTGAAAGACCTGGCGATGATCCTGGCCCCGGGCGATCAGGCCGCCGAAGGTCGCGGAGAAGGTGTGCCGCGGGACTCCGATCCAGTCTGCCCACTCGCCGTAGAGGCGGCTCTCGTCCACCAGCACCTCGCCGACATCGAAGACGACCGCCCGCAGGGACGCCAGTGCAACCTCACCCGGCAGGGTTGGTTGGTTCACACGCGAGCGGGCCGCGTTCCCCCCCTGGGCCCCTCAGAGCCTGATTAGCCGCTCGTCTACGGGGGGGCCCTGGCCAGCCTCACCCAGTGAGTCTCGCGCGGTGCCGACAGATCGCGACAGGACTTCCAGCGTCGGGGCCGACGAGCTGGAAGACGGTTCTCCGGCCGCCCTTAGGGGCAGCCGGCGGATGGACGGCGACCTATACGTCCAGACCCTTGCTACGCGGATCAGCACGTAGGCACCACCTCGCCGGAAGTATATAGATCTTGTGTTTGCAAGTCCAGTTGTCCCCAATATGTGGAAAGAATGTGGAAGCACGGCCGCGGCCTGGGGCCGTCGCCCCGGACAGCTTTGCCGCAGCCTCGGCAGACTGCCATACCATGAGCGAGAAAGGGCACTGAGTTGGGGACGGTCACGATCGCGGCCAGCTACGGTGCGGGCGGAAGCGTCGTCGCGCCCGCGGTGGCCGAGCGCCTCGGCCTCCGCTTCGTGGGTCGCGCCATCCCGGTCGAGCTGGCCGAGCAGCTTCACCATCCCCTGATGACTGCACTCACTGAAGAGGAACGCCATGACCACAGCGCCGTACAGCAGCTCTTCGACCGGGCGCTGGCGTACAGCGGGCTCTTCGTCGGCGTACCGACGCCGCTCGACCACCTGGGCGTGGATCAGCAGGTGGCGGCCGGCGAGGCGGCGATCCGGCGCCAGGCGGAGGGCGATGGCGCCGTCATCCTGGGCCGGGCCGCGGTCTTCGTCCTGAAGGGCCACCCCGCCGTCCTACACGTGCGGCTTGGTGGAAGCGTGGAGGCTCGCCGCCGCCAGGCGATGAACCACGAGGGCCTCGACTACGAGACCGCCTCCAGGCTCCAGCAGCAGACCGACAGCGCCCGGGCCGCCTACGTAGCCCACTACCACGCGGAGGAAGGTGCCTGGGAGGACCCCAAGCACTATCACCTGATGATCGACAGCACGGCCACCTCCCTGGAGACCTGCGTCGAGCTGATCACCATGGCCGCCAAAGACCTCTTCTCTTCCCATCCCCCTGCGAAGACGGCCCCGAAGGGCACTTAGAGGTGCGCGGCGGGGGCGGGCGCCGAGGCCTCCTCGGCGGTCAGCGATTCACGGCGCCGGTCCTGGCCGCTGCGCAGGGTGACATCGCGCAGGACCAGGGTGCAGGCGAGGGCCAGGAGTCCGGCGACGATCGTGATCCAGAAGAGCTCGGCAACCGCCGCTGCGAGCGCATCCTGGATGCCCGCCTCGATCTGAGGCAGGAGCGGCCTGAGCTGTGCCGGCAGCGCCTGGGCGAGGCTGCCCGAGCCGCCCCCCACCCCGGTCAGCGCCTGGCCCTGGGCGACCAGCTGATGGACGACGGTTGCCGGCAAGCCCCGCGAGGTCAGGGCGTTGGGAAGCCTGTTGGTGAAGGCGGAGGCGAAAACGGTGTCCGCGACCGCCAACCCCACCGAGCCGCCGATCTGGCGGAAGAAGGTGAGGTTGCTGGTGGCTACCCCGAGGCGGTCGAGCGGCACGACGTTCTGCACGGCCACCGTGAAGCCGGCCAGCGAGGGGCCCACGCCCAGGCCCAGGATCAGCATCCAGAGCCATAGCGTCCAGGTGCCGGTGCTGGCCGTCAGATGGGTCATGAGGTAGCCGCCCACGATCAACGGGACGGCGGAGGCGACCAGGATCCACTTGTAGCGTCCAATCCGGCTGATCAGGATGCCCGAACCGGTGCTGCCGCCGATCAGGCCGACCAGCAGCGGCCAGATCTCGTAGCCCGATTGAGTCGCGGTGTCGCCCCTCGCGGCCTGGTAGTAGCGCGGCAGGAAGATCACGGCGGTGAACATGCCCACGGCGAAGAGGAAGACCGCCACCTGGCTGGCGGTGTAGTCCCGGCTGCGGAAGAGGTCGAGCGGCACGATGGGCTCCCGGGCCCGCCACTCGACGAAGACGAAGACCGCCAGAACCAGGAGGCCGCCCAGGATCAGCCCCCCGACTGAGGGCGCGGTCCAGTCGTAGAGGCGGCCGCTGGAGTCGGTCTGGCCCTTGTTGGTGAGGCCGATCAGCAGAGGTATGACGCCGAGGCAGAAGAGTGCGATGCCAAGGTAGTCGAGGTCGAGCGCAGAGGCGCCGCGCCGGCCCAGGCTCGGCATCACATAGGTGATGACCGCCAGCGCCGCGATGCCCACGGGCAGGTTCACGTAGAAGACCCAGCGCCAGCTCACGTTGTCGGTCAGCCAGCCGCCGACGAATGGACCAACGATGAAGCTGAGCCCGAAGACCGCCCCGAACAGCCCCTGATAGCGGCCCCGCTCCCGGGCCGAGAAGAGGTCGCCGATGACCGCCAGCGCGATGGGGAAGATGGCGCCGGCGCCGAGGCCCTGGAGGGCCCTGAAGACGATGAGCTCGCCCATGTTCTGGGAGAAGCCGCAGGCCCAGGAGCCGACCAGGAAGAGGCCCACGCCGACCAGGAGCATGGGCTTGCGGCCGAAGACGTCCGAGAACTTCCCGTAGATGGGCACCGTGATGGTGGAGGAGAGGAGATAGGCCGTCACCACCCAGGAGTAGAGGCTGTTGCCGCTGAGGTCGGTAACGATGCGCGGCAGGGCCGTCCCGACCACTGTCTGGTCCAAAGAGCCCATGAACATCGTCAGCAGGATCGCCGCCATCACCGCCCAGCGGGCGCGGGACGACAGCGGCGAGGGGCCAGCGCTGGGGATGGAGGTCTCTTGCTCGCGCGTCGTTGTGGACATGGCGGCGTAAACAGACGCTAGCGGGGCGCGCTTCCATCGGGCGGGGCCCGCCGCCTCACCGGACTACGGAGTTCGGTCCGGTCGCCGGAAATTACGTAGTCCTCTCCGTGGTCGCCCGGATGGCGCCGCTTCCGGCCGCTCCTAGAGTCGGATCACTCGGCAGGCCACGGGCGCCAACCCCGGGCCGAATCCACCGAGGAGCAGGAGGAACCCGGGATGTTGCGGTCTCTTTTTCTAAGGGCGGCGGTGGCGCTACTGGCCCTGCCACTGCTCGCCCTCGCCTGTGGCCAGCCCGGCGCCCAGCAGTCGACGATGACGCCGGAGAACCTGTTCGTCACCTCAAAGCCCGGGACGGTCATGGTGCTGGCGGACTTCAAAGCCCATCTCACCGTGCCCGACGCCAAGCTGGATGACGCCAGGCTCGAGTACCTGAAGAACCGGGCGGTCGATATGATCCTGGCGGGGCAGCTGCCCAGCGATCAGAACGCCATCGTCAACTGGATGATCGACCAGATCCTGGGCGACCCGATCGCCTATTTCGTCCCCACCAATCAGATGCGGCAGGCGGACGTGGAACTGGTCGGGCAGGGCTCCGGCTTCGTCATCTCACCCGACGGCTACGTGGTCACCAATGCCCACGTTGCGGCACCGGACGAGGGCGAGCTCAAGCAGCAGCTGGCGGCCAACGGTCTCAAGGCCTTCATCGACCAGGACGTCAAGGACTTCATCAGCTCTTCGGGCGGCTCGGCTTCGCCGCAGCTGGTGCAGAAGGTCACCCAGGCCGTCACCGTCTATGACACCCACTACCTGCAGGTTGCCAAGCTGGACAAGTCGTTCTTCGTCCAGGTCGGGGCGGCCGTCCCTGGAGTCAAGGTCGGCGCCAAGGACATCACCGCCGAGGTCAGCGCCGCTGGGCAGCAGATCCCCGGCAAGGACGTCGCCGTGCTGAAGGTCGAGCGCAAGGACTTGCCGACAGTCCCCCTCGGTGACGACAGCCAGGTCAACACGGGCGACAAGGTCTATGTCCTGGGCTACCCCGGGGCCGCCACCTTCCACCCGATCCTCTCCGAGGAGAGCCAGGTCGAGCCGACCATGACCACCGGCACGGTCAGCGCCAAGAAGACCATGCCAGGAGGCTGGTCGGTGATCCAGATCGACGCCCCCATCACGCACGGCAACAGCGGTGGTCCCGTGTTCGATGCCAACGGTCGCGTGATCGGCATCGCGACCTTCGGCAGCGTCGATCCCAACACCGGCAAAGAGGTCCAGGGCTTCAACTTCGCGGTCCCCGTCTCCGTCGCCCGCGAGTTCGTCGACAAGTCGGGAGCCCACCCGCAGCAGGGAATCGTGACCCAAAAGTACGACGACGCCATCGTGCTCTACAACAAGCAGTGGTACGGAGACGCGCTCACCGAGTTCCAGCAGGTGAACAGCCTCTCGCCCGGTCACCCCTACGTGCAGGAGTACATCGCCAAGTCGCAGCTGGCCGTCGCCCAGGGTAGGGACCACTCCAACGACAAGTACATCCCCTACCTGATGGTCGGAATCCCGCTGGGGCTCCTCCTGATCGGCGGCGCCGTGGGTGGTGTGCTGGTGCTGAGGCGCTCGCGCCGGCGCGCCGGCGGCACCTCGCAGCAGCAGGCTCCTGCCTTCCAGCAGGCCCCCACCGTCTACCAGGCGCCGGAAGCGAGCAGTGGAAGCGTCACCGCGTCCCATGCCACCCCCACCGTGCCGGCCGCCGGGGCGCCCGTGCCCGCCGGCATGGCCCCCGCGGTTGCGCCGGGCCAGCCGAGCATCGGCTTCCAGCCGCCGGCCCAGGCCTCGCTCCAGTCGCTGTTCTGCTCGAGCTGCGGAAACCAGGTGGCCGGAAAGGCCTTCTGCGACCGCTGCGGGCATCCCACACACCAGTAGGACTTCCCTCTCCCCCGCTGAGGCGGCGCTTTTTCTATGCGTGTGGATTTGGATTTGTGGCGGACCAGGCGGCGATCTGGGTGCGGAGCTGAAGCCGAGCTTGCTCATGATGTTCTCCACGTGCGTCTCCGCCGTGCGTACGGAGATCACCAGCTTCGCGGCGATCTCGCGGTTGGTCAGGCCCGCCGCCACCAGCGCGGCGATCTCCCGTTCGCGCCTGGTAAGCGTCACGGCCTCTCCCGCCTCCTGCCGCTTTGCCGGGGCAGGAGCCGCCTCGCGAACAGCCAGGCTCACGACCTCGGCCACAGGGAGCCGGAGTCCGGAGGCCACTGCTGCTTCGAACCTTGGCCCACCAAGCCGGCGCCGCGCTTCGCCGGCATACCGGTCGTGGCTGCTCTGCCAGATGGGCGGAAGCTCGGCAGGCATGGTTTGCCAGACCGCATTCGCGCCGCCCATCAGGCGGGCCCCCCGCTCCGCCTTGCCGGCGACGATCGAGGCCCAGGCGAGGGCCTCTACCCCCAGGGCGGTGCCCCAGCGATCGTCCAGCCCGGCGGCGAGCTTCACGCTCTCGCGCCCCAGCTTCAGGGCCTCGGGGCCGCGGCGAGCCCGGATCGCCAGCAGGGAAAGGCCGAGCAGGGCGCTCGCTTGCAGCCAGCGCTCTCCGCGGCCCCGGCAGAAGGCGACTGTGCGCTCGAAAAGCTGGCTCGCAAGCCGGTCGTCCTCCTGGAAGAAGGCCACCAGCGCCCGCAGATAGATGCCCAGCCCCTCCGACATCGGCTCGACCGCCTCGTCGCGGTGGATGGCGACCGCCTGGTCGAGCAGCTGTGCCGCCTCCTCGACCTCTCCCCGCAACATGTGCAGCCAGCCCAGCAGGCCGACAGCGACGCCGCCGGCCGGCAGCGATCCCGCGCGCTGGGACAGTGCCAGGCTCTCGCCCAGCAGGGGGAGGGCGGAATCGGCGTCCCCCTGGAGCAGCGCCAGGTAGGCGGCGACCGAGAGCGCTCGGCTGCGAGCCAGGCTCGGCAGGCGACCCTCCAGGAGCAAGGAGAGCCGGCGCCGTCCCTCGCCGACGCGGCCCCGAGCATGCCAGTAGAGCCAGAGCCTGGTCGCCAGCACCGCTCCCGGCTCGAGGTCGTCGGGATGCTGCAGGCTGTACTCCAGAGCGGCCTGGAGATTCCCGTGGTCCGCCTCCAGGCGGTCGAACCAGGAGGCCTGGTCGGGTCCCCACCAGGCCACTTCAACCTCCTCGCCGATCCTGGTGAACCAGGACAGGTGGCGTTTTCTCAGCAGCGGCTCCTCTCCAACGTCCTCCAGCCGGCGCCTTCCGTACTGCCGGATCGTCTCCAGCATCCGGTAGCGGGGCCGCCGGCTCCCGGGGTGTGCGAGGACTATCGACTTCTCCACCAGCCCGGCCAGCACCTCGAAGATCTCCTCCGAAGGGAGGTCCGGGCCGCCGCAGACGAACTCGGCAGCCTCCAGCTCGAAGCCGTCGGCGAAGATCGCCAGCCGGCGCCAGAGGATGCGTTCGCGCTCGGCCAGCAGCTCGAAGCTCCAATCGACCGTGGCGTGCAGCGTCTGGTGCCTGCGGCTGGCGGTCCTGCTGCCCGCGCTCAGCAGCCGGAAGCGATCCCCGAGCCGGTCGACTATATGGTCCACGGACAGCGCCCGCAAGCGCACGGCGGCCAGCTCGATGGCCAGCGGAATGCCCTCGAGGCTGCGGCAGAGCTCCGCGACGGCGTCCGCGTTGCGTCCGTCGACCTTGAAGCCCGGCTGAACGGCCGCCGCCCGCTCCAGGAACAGCTTCACCGAGTCGTACTGCAGCAAGGTCTCTTGCGCCGCCGGTCCGTCGCTGGGCGGCACGCTCAGCGGCGGCACCGGCAGGACCACCTCGCCCTCGACGCCGAGCGGCTGCCGGCTGGTGACCAGCACCTTGAGGCCGCGCGCGGTTCGCAGGAGCCCGTTGAGGAGGACGGCGCAGGCGTCGACCAGGTGCTCGCAGTTGTCAAGCACAAGGAGCAGCCGGGCGTCCGCCAGGTAATCGGAGAGCATGCCGATCAGCCAGCGGCTGGAGAGGTCCCGGAGGCCGAGCGTGGTGGCCACCACCGCGGGCACCAGGGAGGGATCTCGCAGCTCACCCAGCTCCACGAAAGCGGCGCCGTCGGGGAAAGACCGCTCCAGCTCTGCGGCCACCCTCGTGGCCAGCCGTGTCTTGCCTGCTCCGCCCGGCCCCGTCAGCGTGAGAAGGCGCGCGCCCTCGAGCAGCCGCCGCGCCTCGGCCACCTCCCGCCGCCGCCCCACAAAGCTGTCCAGGTGGACAGGCAAGCTGTGCCTGAGAGGCGCGGGTGCGGTGGCGGCCACGAACCGACGCTAAGGGCCCGACCCAGACCAGTCAAGGACTCCAAAAAGGATGATTGCCTCCCCCTCCTGACGGGAGGGGTGGGGATGGGGTCCTTTCAGAGCCAGCCGATGAATCGCTCAGCGCCCAGCTTGAGCTATTTCTCCGGTGTCTCCTGGTCCTCTTCCAGTAACACCTCGGCTACCTCGTCTTGATCCAGGCCCTCCTCCTGAGCGAGCAGGTCCTCGTCCACGGGGTCCGGCTGCTCGTACTTGGCGCCGCCCTGCTCCGGGTGATAGCCGTCGTCGGGTTCCAGCTCGGGTGTTGTGGGGATGTCCTCCTCCCAGCCCTGGACCGTGTCTACCTCAGCGGCGACGTCTTCCGGCTCTCGCGGCGCTTCTGGTGGAGGCTGCTCTTCGGTGCTGTCCGATCTTCTCTCCATGGAGACCCAGCCTAGACCGCCGCCTGGGCCGAGAGCGTGCTTTCAGGTAAGGCGGCCGGCGCTCTTGGCGAGGATGACGGTCCCCTCCAGCTGCCGCAGGCTGGGGGTCAGCAGCGACTGGACCAGGACCTGTGGCTGCGTCGCCTCGGCGTAGGCGCCGAGCACGATCACGTCGTATCCCTCGCTCTCGTCTCGAATCACCTCGCCGACGTTCTGCGCGTCCTTCTCCACGAGGTCCAGGCGTGGATAGCGGAACTGGCTGAGCAGGTTGTGCACCAAGTCGACCTCGGCAGCTCTCCGCTTCGGGTGATGTTCCGACCCGTAGATGTGCAGCGCGGTGACCTCGGCCTGGTGCACCTCACCCAGGGCGACCCCGGCCAGCAGGGCGAGCTTGGCGTTGGGGCCACCGCGAACGGGCACCAACACCCTCTGGACGGCCAGCGGTCCCGATCCGGTCCGGGTCCCCGGACGCACCAGCAGGAGGTCGGCCGGAGGCTCTGAGGTTAGATCGTCGAGCACCGCACTGAGCAGCCGGGGACGGCGGCTGCTGAGACCGGGCCACTCGATCAGGATCAGGTTGCTGCCGTTCTCGTAGACCGCCTCCCGGATCCCGAGGGATACGTTGTGGCAGACGCGCATCTGGATCGCCAGCCCACTGTGGACGCCCGGCTTGTGGGCGTCGATGGCGGCGATCCAGCGCAGCAGGTCATGCCGCCGCTGAGCCACCTGGGCACCGAGGTTGTCGGTGTCCGCCCGCGGCACCTCGACCACCCCGAGCACGTGGCCCTGCCCTGCGTTCGACGCGGAAAGAGCGTCGGCCATCGAGAGCACCGCCGTCGCCGTCTGCGCGCGGAGTATCGGCACCAGCAGCTGCATTCGCGCCTCGATCGGGTCCCCCACGCCTGATCGGGATTCGGCCATCCCTCAAGGAGGGTACCGCGCGAGCAGCGCCGTGTCCCGGCCTGCCGCCGGCCGGGAGGCCTTGCGGAGTGCTGCTCAGCGGCCGGAGGAACGCCGGCGCGGGGCGGAGCGGGCCAGCCTACGGACCTCTTCCCAACCGTGTGACACGCGCTCCAGCTCGCGGGTGAGCCTCAGGTTCTCCGCTTTCAGCGTTCGATTTTCTCGCAGCAGCTGGCCCACCATCTCGCTGGTCTGGGAGACCATGTCCTCGAGTGTCGGGTTCTCGGCTCTGCGCCTGCGCCGGATTACCACCCGAGCATGATATTGGCCAGCCCGGCGGGGTGGAATGGCTCTTTTGGCTGCAGCTCTAGGCCACCAGCTCTGAGGGCTCGAGCGTGAACACCGAGGGCCACGCCACGCGGATGCCAACGATGACAAGTCCGGCGATGGCGGCGCCCACGGCCATGGCGGCCGGCGCGCCAACAAAGGAGGCAAGAGCGCCCGCCTGCGTGGCACCGAGGGGAGCGACGCCCATCACGGCCTGCGCGTAAAAGGCCATCACCCGGCCGCGGAGGCGGTCTGGCGTTGCGGTCTGGATCCGGGTGTTGGCGGTGGCCAGGAACCACATCTGGCAGAAGCCGGCCACGAAGAGCAGGGCCATGGACAGGGCCAGGAGCCGGCTGAAGCTGAACCCCAGCAGCGCCAGCGCCCAGATGACGCCCACCCAGAACTGCCGCCGGCCGCTGGGCTGAGGGGCGACCAGGGCCAGCGTCAAGGCTCCCATGAGGGACCCCAGCCCCAGCGACCCCATCAGGAGCCCGAAGCCAACCGCGCCCACGTGGAGCACGTCCTCTGCGAACAGTGGCATCAGCGTCAGCCGGTTCATTGCGAACAGGGAGAAGACGCCGACCACGATCAGCATGGCGCCGACCACCGGGTCGCGGCGTACGTAGCGGGCGCCCTCCATCATTCGCTGCTGGAGGGGCTGTCGCGCCAGGTCGGGGAGCAGGGTGGGCAGGTTCCGCATCAGCGCCAGCCCCCCGATCACCGCCAGGTAGGAGACGGCGTTGATCAGGAAGCAGATGGGTACGCCCAGGAAAGCGATCACGACGCCCGACAGGGCGGGTCCGATGACCGCTGCCGCATTCCACACCGACGAGTTGAGGGCGATCGCGTTCATCAGGTCTTCGCGGCCGACCATCTCCACCGCAAAGGCCTGCCGCGTGGGAACGTCCACCAGCTGCACGAGTCCCCAGGCCAGGGCCGCCAGCAGGACCATCCAGTAGGTCACGACCCCAGTCCAGGAGAGGATGAAGAGGAGGAGGGCGGGGACCATGAAGGCCGCCTGCGTCAGCTGCAGGACCCGGCGCTTGGGGAAGCGGTCCGCGATGAGGCCGCCGATCGGGGCCAGGCCCAGGACTGGCAGATATTGCAGGGCCAGCACCAGACCGACCAGGAACGCGGAGTGGGTGAGCTGGAGGACGAGCCAGGGCTGGGCCAGGCTCTGCATCCAGGTGCCGATGGTCGAGACCAGCTGACCGCCCAGGAAGAGGCGGTAGTTCCTGTGTCGCAGCGCTCCCAGGGCGCGCCGGCGCGGCGGTGCCGGCCGGGACGTCAGAGCGGTGGCTGACATGGGACAGTGATAATCGCACCATGACCCGGATTCGGGAGGAGGTCACGATCCGTGCCCCCTCCGGCGAGGTCTGGAACGCCGTTCACGTCGACCTGGATAACCTGCCCAGATGGGCCGGCTATGTGAAGAGAGCCCAGGCGCTGGATGGGCGGCCGGGAAAGAACTGGCGGGTCCGCTACGAGCTGGCGCTGCCAGGCGGATTCACCGGCGGGCTGATCCTGCTCCACACCGAGTGGGACCCTCCGCGCCGCTGTGCGGGCCGCTTCGACGGGGGTCCGCTGCGCGGCGACTGGTCGTACACCTACAGCGAGCAGGCGGGAGCGACAGATCTCGTCTATGAGATGGACTACCAGCTGACCGGGGTGCTCCGGTTCGCGGGTGGGATGCTGAAGAATCAGTACGCGGAGGGCATCCGGCAGGCGATGGACTCCCTCAAGCGCTACCTGGAGGAAGGGCGGCGGCGGCCGGCCGCGAAAATAAGCCAATGAGCTCGACGCGCTCCTGCCTGTCGGTGCCCGGCAGCCGGCCCCGCTTCCACGAGCGAGCCGACACCTCGGCGGCCGACATGGTCATGTTCGACCTCGAGGACTCAGTCGCCCCGGACGCCAAGGAGCAGGCCCGAGAGCAGGTGGTCGAGGCGCTTCGGACCTATCGCTACGCCGGCAAGCTGGTCGGGGTCCGCGTCAACGGGGTGGACACCAGGTGGTGCGCGGATGACATCCGCCACCTGGTCGAGGGCGCCGGCGATCGGTTGGACTGCGTGGTGCTGCCGAAGGTCGAGGACGTAGACGTCGTTCACTTCGCGCACCACCTGCTGAACCAGCTGGAGTGGAGGCTGGGCTTGAAGCGGTCGCTCTGGCTCGAGCTGCAGATCGAGAGCGCCAGGGGACTGGAGAACTGCGCCCGGAGCGCGGCGGCCAGCCCTCGCAACCAGGCGCTGATCTTCGGCCCCATCGACTTCGCCGCAGACATGGGGCTGGCCGGCGCTGGGAGCGGCGAGTTCCCGCGCGAATATCCCGGCGATCTCTGGCACTACTTCCTCGCCAGGATCGCGGTTGCCGCCCGCGCCAGCGGCCTTCGTGCCATTGACGGTCCCTTCGCCCAGGTGCGCGACATGGAGGGCCTGCGAGAGTCGGCGCAGCGCGCGGCGATGCTGGGCTTCGACGGCAAATGGGTGCTCAATCCGGCCCAGGCCGAGGTCGTAAACCAGGTCTTCTCGCCGACTCAGGATCAGTTCGACCGGGCCCATCAGATCGTCGAGGTCTACAGGCGAGCCACCGAAACAGAAGGGACGGGCGCGGTCATGCTCGGCGAGGAGATGATCGACGAGGCCTCGCGCAAGCTTGCGCTTGCCACCCTGGAGCGTGGTCGGGCGGCGGGGATGACTCCCCGGTCGGGCAGCTCCTGACCTCCGACTAGCCCCGGGGGAGCAATTCCAGCTGTTCGGCCCGGTCGTCGACGGCCTTCTGCAGCTGAGTGACCAGGCCCTGCACGATCTTCTGGTCGTCGGCGTCGTCCAGGCGCAGGCCCCGGAGGTGGCGCAGGACGTCGCGCATGGCGCGGATGCCGCTGGCCTCCTCCACCTGCAGGCGGCGGCTCGCCATCCGCAGGGCGGCGGCGTGCCGTTCGAAGCCGTGCTCTTTGAGGATCGGCATCAGTCGCGCGGTTGCGGCCAGGGCTCGGAGCGTGGTCGGGTGGAGCTCTCCAGTGGCCGCCTGGCGGCGGACCCGGATGGGGCGCAGCCGGTTGCGGGCAAGGCCCACGGAGCGGAGCAGGGAAGGCCCCGCGATGATCGCTATACCGACCAGGACGAGAAGGCTGGACGTCAGCCCTACCACCACTTCCAGCACCATTACCTAGCGTACCCTTGCCCGGTGCCTGCTGCTCAAAAAATAGCCGTGGTGACAGGCGCCTCGTCAGGCATCGGAGCCGCCACCGCCAGACTGCTGGCGAGGGAGGGTTTCCAGACCGTCCTGGGTGCGCGGCGACTGGACCGGCTCCAGCAGGTTGCGGCCGAGGCCAACGGTGTCGCGCTGGAGCTGGACGTCACCGACGCGGGCAGTGTCGAGCAGTTTGCAGCCGCGGTCGAAGAGCGCTACGGAGTGTGCGACGTGCTTGTCAACAACGCCGGCCTGGCGCTCGGCTTGAGCCCGGTCGCGGACACGCCGGACAGCGACTGGGCAGCCATGCTGGAGGTCAACGTGCTCGGGCTGCTGAGGGTGACCAGGTCACTGCTGCCCCTGATTCGCAAGGCCTCTCACGGGCACATCGTGAACCTGGGCTCGATCGCGGGCTTCGAGGTCTACCGGGGTGGTGCCGGCTACACCGCGACAAAGCACGCGGTGCGGGCGGTCAGCCGCACGCTTCGCGTCGAGCTGAACGGCGAGCCGATACGGATCACCGAGGTCGACCCGGGGATGGTGGACACGGAGTTCTCACTCGTCCGGTTCCGCGGCGACGAGCAGGCGGCGGCGAACGTCTACAAAGGGCTGAAGCCGCTCACCGCAGAGGACGTGGCCGATTGCATCGGTTTCGCAATCACCCGCCCCCCGCACGTCGACATCGACGAGATAGTCATCCGCCCGGTGGCCCAGGCCAACAGCTTCACAGTCCACCGCACCCAGGACTGACAGAGAAGGGGAGCCCAGCTCCCCCCGCCTCATCTCAGTCCGGCCGCACGGGCCTCTTCAAGAGTCATTCAACATCCGGGCTCGCCATAGTTCCCGCAGCAGTTCTGCCGAAGCTGAAAGCGGCGCAGGTAGTTGGCCCAGACCATCTGCAGCCGCCGGGGCAGTGGGGCATCGCTATCGCGGAAGTTCTTCCAGGTGGAGCGAGGGTTGCCGTGCGGCTCCCCCTGATGGCCGGCGCACATGTTCCCAATGCTATTCGTAATACTGGCCGCTGAGCTCGATCCAGCCGGGGAGGGGGCAGCCGCTCGACGTCCTGGCGTGCGTGCAGTGGATACCGGCTCGATCCGGGGAGTCGATGTAGAGCTGGCCGTGGACGATCACCGTGTCACCTCTGTGAGCCGGCACCCAGGTGGCAAGGCCGGTGTTGTGGTCGACCTCGAGCCTGTCTCCCTGCGTGTCGGCCACCATCAGGTGCTCGTGAGTCCCCGCCTGCACGGGTTCGCTCTCGAGGGTGGCGTGAAATGTCACCTCAGAGCCCGCGCGGCCCGTGCTGAGTGCTGAATGGACTGCAGCGTCGTCGGGCGTGGGCCGCTGGGCCCCTCCGCAGGCCGCCGCCAGCAGGGCTAGGGCGGCGCCGAGAAGGAGAGCGCCTCGGAGAGTGGGATGAGCCCTTCCAGGAGCGATTTGCCGAGTATGACGCCGGCTGCGCCCGCCTCCGAGAGTGCCCGTAAATCGGCCAGCGAGGCCACGCCCCCCGAGTACGTCACCGGGTGGCGTGTGGCACCCAGCGCAATGGCAAGCAGCTCCAGGTCGGGGCCGCCGAGGGTGCCGTCCCGGTCGACGCTGGTCACCACCACACCCGCCAGCGGCGCGTCATGCCAGCGGCCGAGCAGCTCCCGCACCCCCACCTCCTCGACCGCCGACCAGCCCGTCACGGCCGGGCGTCCGCCGCGGACGTCCAGGGCGGCGAGCACGCGCCCCGGGTGGCCCGCAGCGGCCTCCGCGAGCAGGTCCGGACGCCGCACCGCCGCGGTGCCCATCACCACCGCCGCCGCACCGGCCTCCAGCCAGCGGCCGGCGTCGGCCGGCGAGCGAACGCCGCCTGCCACCTGCACCTCCACGGCGGTCTCCGCCACCAGCCGTTCCACGAGCCGGCGGTTGTCGCCCTTGCCCGTCGCGGCGTCAAGGTCCACGAGGTGCAGACGGCTGGCGCCGGCTCCCGTAAGCCACCGGGCGAGAGCGATCACCTCGGCCGCGTCATTCGCGTACGGCTTCTCCCGGGCGAGGTCGCCCCGCTCCAGCCGCACGGCACGGCCCTGGGTCAGATCGAGTGAGGGCAACACCTGCACGGGAGGCCAGTTTGACCCGGGAGGTCGTCGTTTGATAGCCTGCCGTCGGTCCCGAGCGGAAGGGTAGCCGCTGTCGGGAGCTTTTCGGGGGGCTCCGTTTCTCAGGGGGTAGTTCGTGTTTCTGGCGCTGCTGAAGCGCGCGCTCGCGATTACGTGCGCGCTGTTGACTATTGCTTTGACGGCGGGGCTCTCGCCCCAGACCGTGGCACGGCATCAGCTGTTGGCGGAACCTCCGCCTACGCCCGGGCCGGACGATGGCGCCATCGCCACCGAGCTGGCGCGCATCCACGCTCGGCCGGGCATGGACCCGGGTGGCCCCGACGCCACCTCGGGTGGCCTCATCCACGTGGTGGGTGCCGGCGACACGCTTCAGATCATCGCCAGCGAGTACCACGTCAACATGACGGACATCCTGGACGCCAACGGTCTGCGCCGGCCGGGCCAGGTCCGGACGGGATTGCCACTGCGCATTCCCGGCGCAAAACCCCTGAGCACGACACCCATGGCCGGCGGCGGGCAGATCACGTACAGGGCCTCCGAGGCCAACATTTTTCCCGCCGGCTGGTGCACATGGTATGTGGCGCAGCGGCGGGACGTGCCGTGGAACGGTGACGCCCGGACCTGGTACGGCAGCGCCCAGGCGCGGGGCTGGCCGACCGGCAAGGCCCCCGAGGTGGGGGCGATGATGATCACCAACGAGAGCGCGGCGTACGGCCACGTCGCCTACGTCGAGAAGGTCTTTCCAGACGGCTCCTGGATGGTGTCGGAGATGAATTACGCGGGCTTCGGTCTCGTGGACTTCAGGACCATCAAGCCTTCTCAGACCAAACAGATCCAGCTCATCGGCTTCATCTACTGAGCGGCCGCCAGGCCTGCGGCTGAGGCGCCTGGGCTTCAGCGCGAACTCACAGCAATCCTGCATAGCGTTCACAGCCGGCCACCTGAGCATGGTGTCGAGCGGCCCACGAGGGCCGACACCCATTCAGGAGGTCACTATGCCCCGACTACGTACGGCGGTCGTAGGTTCGCTGCTCGCCGGCTCGATGCTGGCAGGAGGCGTGATCGGAGCGGTCGTTTCTAGCGGCAGCTCCATCATCGCGAGCGCGGCCACCACCGCCAGTCCCAGCAGCGGATCCTCGACGGCCACTCCAGGCACCGGCTCCGCACCCAGCACGTCGCAGGGCACGTTCACGCCCAATGAGACTGCGTCGCACGAGGCGACCGAAAGCGCCGCCCGTGAGGCGCAGGAGAACGCGGGCCAGCGACCGACCGTCCCCTAGTCCGCGGGGCTCACGACAACCAGAGGGCCGGCCTGCGGGCTGGCCCTCCGTCGTACCTGGCTAGACGCCGCGCGTGGCGAGAAGCTCGGCTACCTCGGCGGCGAGCATCTCGCGCAGCTGCCGCAGGATCTCCTCGTTGTTGGCCTCCATGGCCTCGGCGATGGCAGAGGCGACCACCTTGGCGTCGCCCAGCCCGTCCGACTCCTCGAGATCCGCCAGGATCGCGGCTTCCAATGCGGCTCGGCTCAGCCCGATACGGCTAAGGCGCTGCTTCACCCGCCCACCATACCCAGGAGGCGCCGCCGGCCGCCCGGCTGAGCGCTAGCGATAGTTGGTGAACTGCAGCGGGACCGGGATCGAGTCGTCGTCACGGAAGGTCTTGATGACCGTCTGCAGCGCGTCCTTGTCTCGGGAGGAGACCCGCAGCTGGTCGCCCTGTATGCGCGCCTGCACCTTCGGAGACACCTGACGAGCTCGCTTTTGAAGCGACTTCGCCAGCTCGTCCGTGATGCCTGCGTTCAGCTTCACCTCGATCTGCCCACGCCCCTTGCCCACGGTCTTGGGGTCGCCGGGCTGGAAGAGCTTGCCGGAGAGCCCTCTGCGGGCGGCCTTCTCCACCAGCACCTGGTAGACGGCCCGGGCGCGGTCCTCGGTGGAAGCCTCGAGCACCAGGGTGTCGCCACGCCGGTCGATCTGAGGGTCGGTCCCCTTGAAGTCGAAGCGGGTGCTCACCTCGCGGCGGGCCTGGTCCATGGCGTTGGTGAGCTCCTGCGCGTCGTACTCGGAGACCACGTCGAAGGAAAAGTCCTGCGCCACGCTAGTGTCCTACACCCAGTGGAAGATCTGGTTCAGGGCGGCAAAGGTGACCGCCACCGCCAGCAGGGTGACCAGCAGGGCGCTGCCCCCCAGGAGAATCGCGATCCCGTACTGGGAGCGGTCGACGTCCTCCAGGCTGGCCCGGCGCTCTTCCGGCGTGAGGGGCACCGAGTAGTCGTCCACGCCCTCCGCCCGCGCCCGGTCGGACAGCGTCTGGATGACGACCCGGCCGCCGGTCGGCACGGCTCGCTCCTCCAGGTGGATAAGCGCCAGGCGGAGGTTGTCCCGGGTCTGGCCCAGCTCGACCACGACCATGTCCAGCGTCTTGGCGGCCGAGGGAGTCTGATTCTCGCGTCGCAGCTCGGCGATGATGTCGTAGAGATTTGGCATCCATTGGCATTTATAGCTGACGGGAGGCATCCACCGCCACTCGCCTACAATCGGGCGAAATGAGTGTCCACGCCGACCTCACCTCGCGGGCGAAGGCTCGACCTGAGCACCCGAACTCGTGGATCTTCTTTGATGGCGAGTTCGCCAGGTACCACGACGTCCGGCTCGGGGTCATGACCCACGCCCTGCACTACGGGACCGGGTGCTTCGAGGGCATTCGCGCCTACTGGAACAAGCGGGAGGAGCAGCTCTACCTGCTCCAGGCACCAGCCCACTACGAGCGCCTTCACGACTCCGCCAAGATCCTGCGCATGGAGCTGCCTTACTCGGTGGAGGAGCTCATCGAGATCACGATGGCCCTGCTCAAGCGCAACGGGTACCGCACGGACACTTACGTCCGGCCGCTGCTCTTCAAGTCGGTGGAGCAGATCGGCGTGCAGCTGCACGGCCTGCCGGACAGCTTCCTGGTCTACACCTCGCCCTTCGGCAACTACGTCGAGATCGAAGCCGGGATCCGCTGCATGGTCTCCAGCTGGCGCCGCGTCTCGGACGGCTCGCTGCCGGCCCGAGCCAAGGTGACGGGAGCCTACATCAACTCGGCCCTGGCCAAGTCGGAGGCGCTCGAGAACGGCTACGACGAGGCGATCGTGCTCGCTCACGACGGGCACGTCTCGGAGGGCTCCGCCGAGAACCTCTTCATGCTCAAGGACGGCGTCTTCGTGACCCCGCCGGTGACCGACGACATCCTGGAGGGGATCACCCGCGATCTGCTGATCGGCGTGATCCGGGACGAGCTCGGTCTCTCAGTGGTTGAGCGCAGCATCGACCGGACGGAGCTATACACGTGCAACGAGCTGTTCCTCTGCGGCACCGGCGCCCAGATCTCCCCCGTGATCGAGATCGACCACCGCAAGGTCGGCGACGGGACCGTTGGGGAGTTCACCCAGGAGCTCCAGCAGATCTACTTCGGCGCCGTCCGGGGCGAGAACCCCAAGTACAAGGGCTGGTCGCTGCCCGTCTACTGAGGCTGATCTCAGCGACAGGGGGTCGGCTCGGCCCGCCCGTTGGTTAAGCTCGGGGCGTGGTGGCCCGCCGGCTCTCGGTCCTGACCGCCCTCGTGGTCGGGCTGGCCGGATGCTCCCTCGCCCCATCCCAGCCGGCC
>CATPBP010000057.1 GCA_955652675.1 Candidatus Dormiibacterota bacterium | reverse complement strand
CCTCAGGCATGGGCAGGCAGCCGCTGTAAAACGTGGAACATCCGTTCGACGTCCGGCCCGCTGGTACCGTACCCCGCCGTCAGGCGGAGGCTGCCCAGAGACTCCTCGAGCGAGAAGCCCATGGCGAGCAGGACGTGCGAGGGATCGAGCGAGCCGGATGCGCAGGCGGAGCCGCTGGAGGCGGCCACGCCGGCCAGGTCCAGCGCCAGGAGCAGGTCCTCCCCCCGCCGCTCGCGAAAGGCCGCGGAAGCAAAGTTGGGCAGTCGCGGCTCGCCGCCGGTGAGCCTGCCGCCCGCCTCGACCAGTGCCTCCCTCAGGCTCGCCGCCAGGGGGGCCGCGGCGGCCGCCCGGAAGTCCCGCTCGCGGTCGGTCACGGCCAGCGCCGCCGCCAGGGCGGCCGCGTTGGCGACGTCCTCGCGGCCCGCACGCCGGCCCCACTCCTGCGGGCCGCCGTACTGCAGCGGCTGCAGCCGGACCTCGCGCCGGGCGAAGAGCAGGCCGCCGCCGCCCGCGCCGAGCTTGTGGCCCGAAAACGAGGCCAGGTCGGCCAGCTGGAGCGGTGGCCGCAGCCACCGTGGCCCCTGGCAGCAGTCGAGGTGAACGGCCGCCCCGGCCTGGCGGGCCTGGAGCACCGCCTCCTCGACCGGCTGCAGCGTGCCGACCTCGTTGTTGGCCAGCCCGACCGAGACCAGCCCGGCGTCCTCGGGCAGGCGCGAGACGTCTGCGAAGCCGGCTCCGTCGACGGGCAGTACGTGGACCGGCCGGCCCTCGAGCTGCAGCTGGCGGGCGGCGCCCAGCACTGCCTGGTGCTCTGCAGCCCAGGTCACCAGCGACCGGCCCGGCGGCAGCCTCCGGGCCGCCCCCAGCAGTGCCAGGTTGACCGCCTCCGTGCCCGAGGAGCAGAAGACCAGCTCGGCCGGCTCCACCCCGAGCGCCCGGCCGGCGAGGTCGCGGGCCCGGTCCAGGGCCGCGCGAGCGGCGCGCCCTTCCGTGTGGGGGCTGGAGGGGTTGCCCTGCGGCGCGCCGGCCCGCGCCTCCCGGGCCTCCTCCAGCAGCGGGGCTCCTCCAGCATCGTCCAGGTAGACGCGTGGTGGGCCGGAACGGCGCGAGCTCAACTGCTCACCCAAGCGCTGCCATCGGAGCACGGGCGCACGGTCGAGGGCGAGGCCCAGGCGCGGCCGGCGGCATCACTCCCCGCCCTCCGCAAGCGCCCCCTAGTGACGATCGCCGGAGGGCTGCTTGAAGAGATCCGTGAGGCGGCCGTCGAACTCCTTCAGCAGCAGGTGGACGTCGAGGATCTCGTCCGACTGGATGGGCTCGCGCTCCGGCTCGCCGGCGACCACCTCCAGCACGTCCCCCTCCTCGGCCAGCTCCACGTCGAGCGCCAGCTCGTCCTGGGTGAGCGGCTCGAGGCCTTCGCCCTGGACCGCCAGGATCACGATGAACTGGACCTGGCAGGCCGCGCAGGTCACCTGCACGGTGTAGCGGTCGTCGACGTGACGCAGCATCCGGAGCTCGCAGTCGCGAAGGCTTCGCCCGCACACCGGGCAGTTGTAGTAGCGGGCCCGGTCCCGGATGAAGTCGATAAACCTCATCGCGCTGCCATGTTACCGCCGCGACCCTCGATGCAAGTGCATCCATCCGCACCCACCATCGCCCCGTGGACCGTTCCCGGTGCCAGCACCATGCGATCGCCGGGACCCAGCCTGATCTCCTGGTCCGGAAGCGTGAAGGTGATCGACCCGGACACGCAGTACAGCACCTTCTCGTAGGAGTGGCTGTGTGGCGCGTAGCGGTCTCCTGGGCCGTTGGACCAGGAGTAGCAGCCTTCCGCCTCCTGGCGCAGCCGAGCCATGAGATCGGTCGATCCAGCCATGACCCGATCCTACAATCGGGACGGATGGTCCGGTTCCTCGCCGATTCCAACGTCGGACGCCTGGCGCGCTGGCTGCGCGCCTACGGCTACGACGCCGCCTACGCTCCGCACGTCGACGACCGCCTGCTGATCGGACGAGCCCTGGCCGAAGGGCGCGTCCTGCTGACCCGCGACGCGGATCTGATGCAGCGCCGGGTGGTGTCCCGGGGATCGCTGAAAGCCCTGCTTCTGCGCAGCGACCGGTTCGACGAGCAGCTGCGCCAGGTGGTCGAGGAGCTGGAGCTGGCCGGGGACCGCGCGCTGAGCCGCTGCCTCGAATGCAATGTGGAGCTCGAGCCGAGGCCCAAGGCGGAGGTGAGCGAGCGGCTTCCTCCTCACGTACGGGCCACGCAGACCCGCTTCTCCGAGTGCCCGCGCTGCGGGCGCGTCTACTGGCCGGGCACCCACTGGCAGCGAATGCGCGAGCGGCTGGGTGCGCTGTGAAGACGCTGCGGGTGGCCACGCACCATCGGGAGGAGATGATCGACGTGACCGACGCGGTGAGCGAGGCCGTGGCGGAGGCCGGGGCGGCCGAAGCCATCTGCCTGGTCTACTCTCCGCACACCACCTGCGGGGTGACCGTCAACGAGGGGTGGGATCCGGCCGTCCAGGCCGACGCGCTCCAGATGGTCCGGGAGCTGGTCCCCAGGGACCGCCCTTTCACGCATTCCGAAGGCAACTCGGACGCCCACGTGAAAGCGATGCTGGTCGGCGCTGGAGCCGCCCTTCCAGTGGCTGGAGGTGAGCTCAGGCTGGGACGCTGGCAGGCTGTCTTTCTTTGCGAGTTCGACGGCCCGCGCCAGCGTGAGCTCTGGATCACCGTGCGATGAGGCGGATCCTGCATCGCCTGCTGGCCGGCGAGCTGAGCGAAGTCGAAGCTGAGGCCGAGCTGCGCCGGGTGCAGCTCGAGGAGCTGGCTGGGCGGGCCCGGCTCGACCTCGGCCGTGGGAACCGACGAGGCCTGCCCGAGGTCGTGCTGGCGAGCGGCAAGAGCCCACAGGACGCGGCCCGCCTGGTGGTCACGCTGGCCCGTGAGCAGGGACAGGGCCTGGCCAGCCGGCTGACCGAGGAGCACTGGGAAGCGCTCACCGGCCTGGTCGCCGAGGCGGGCTACGAGCTGCGCCGCTACCAGCGCGCCGCCCGGGTGCTGCGGCCCGGCTTCATTCCCGAGCCTCGGGCCGGGCGCGTCGGCGTTCTCACCGCCGGCACCTCCGACCTGGCGGCCGCCGAGGAGGTCCGCCTGCTGGTCGAGGCCTGTGGGATGGAGGTTCGGCTGGAGGCGGATCTCGGGGTGGCCGGCCTCCACCGGCTGCTCGCCCCCCTGGCCGAGCTGGTCGCCTGGGATCCGGACGTGCTGGTGGTCGCCGCGGGAATGGACGGGGTCCTGCCCGGGGTGGTGGCCGGCCTGGTGGAGGTGCCCGTGATCGGGCTGCCCGTCGCCACCGGCTACGGCGCGGGCGGTGGCGGCGAGGCGGCGCTCCTAACCATGCTGCAGTCCTGCAGCACGGGCCTGGTCCTCGTCAACATCGACAACGGGATCGCGGCCGGGGCCGGCGCGGTGCTCATCGCGGGCCGGGCCGCCGCTCGGGCTGCTCAGGGCTCTCCGGCCGGTCATCGCGCCGGTCCTGACCGCCCCCCTGGCCAGGACGGTGACGTCCAGGCCGAGCCGGTCGCCGGCCCGGACTCCGAACCGCCGCCACAGCGACCAGCGCGAGCGAGCCGAGCAAAAGCCCCACCAGGGCCACGACGGTCGCAACGATGAACCACCGGCTCAGGTCGGCGCCGCCGGGCAGCCCATAGAGCAGCCCGAGCAGGACGGCCGCCGCCAGCAGCGAGACCAGAAGGCCCGGGAAGCCGCGGCGCTTGCGGCCGTAGAAGAACAGCCAGAGGCGGCCCGGCCGGCGCTTGCTCAAGAACGCTCCTCGCCGGAGCCGCGCAGCTCCGGCAGCTCGAGAAGCTCCTCCAGCCGGCCGATTGCCGGCACCTCGGGCGGCACCGGCGACCTGGCCAGCGCCCTGCAGAGCACGGCCTGCATGCCGAGCCGCCGCGGCCCCTCGTAGTCCTCGACGAAACGGTCCCCGACGTAGAGGGCTTCGGCGGCGGCCACGCCGAGGCGGTCGAGCGCGGCCTGGTAGAGCTCCGGCGCGGGCTTCCGGCGGCCCACCTCCGAGGAGAAGACGACGGCGTCCACCCGCTCCGCGATGCCGTTGCCCTGCACCTGGCGTCTCATCATGGCCGGCGGGAAGGGTGCATTGGAGGCTACAGCCGTCTTCAATCCGCGGTCCCTCAGCGCCTGTAGGGTTTCCAGGGCGCCGGGCGCCAGCGTCAGCGATCGGTCCCAGCACTGCTGCTCGAGGTCGAGGATCCGCCAGAGCGTCTCCCTCGGCACCTCCAGGCCGGTCCGGAGCCAGGCCTTCTCATAGAAGTCCATGTAGTCGACCTCGTCCTCCCCGAAGCCGTCGAGCTCTTCCTCCAGCGGCTCCAGCACGGTTCGCATCAGGGTCTCCGGCTCCGGGGCGTCGGAACCCAGCCAGGGCCGCACCCGGTCCAGCACGCCGAGCAGCGCCTGGCGAGGGTAGGTGAAGGTGACCAGGGTGAGGCCGTAGTCGAAGAGGACCGCGTTAAGCACGCGCATATCCTTACTCCGTGGACTCGAGCAGGCTCACCCACCTCGACGAGGAGGGGGCGGCTCGCATGGTTGACGTGGGTGCCAAGCCGGCCACCATCCGCGAGGCGGTGGCGGAGTGTGTGGTCAGGATGGCCCCCGAGACGGTGCGGGCCGTGCGGGAGGCGACCCTGGCCAAAGGCGACGCCATCTCCGTCGCCCGGGTCGCGGGCATCATGGCCGCCAAGCGCACTCCGGATCTGATCCCGCTCTGCCACCCGCTGCCCCTCTCCAGCGTCGAGGTGCACTTCCAGGTCCGGGAGGACGGCGTCCGGATCGAGTCCCGGGCCCGCGTCAGCGGCCAGACCGGGGTGGAGATGGAGGCGCTGACCGCCGCCGCGGTGGCGGGACTGACGCTGATCGACATGGTCAAGGCGGTGGAGAAGGGCGTCTACCTGGAATCGGTCCGCCTGCTGGCCAAGAGCGGCGGAAAGTCGGGCAGCTGGACTCGCGCTTGAGGGCGATCGTGCTGACCGTCAGTGACCGGGCGGCGGCCGGCCGGATGGCCGATGAGAGCGGGCCGGCGGTCCGCGAGCTGCTCGCCGCGGCGGGTTTCGAGGTGAGCCGCATCGGAGTGGTGCCCGACGACGCCAAGGGCATCGCCGAGTTCCTGGTCGAGGGCTCGCGCGAGCACGACCTGGTGGTGACCACCGGTGGCACCGGCCTCGGTCCCCGCGATGTGACGCCGGAGGCGACCCGCGGCGTCCTGGAGTACGAGGTGCCCGGCCTGGGCGAGCTGATGCGTTCTGCCGGCTTCGCCAAGACGCCGCTGGCTGCCCTCTCCCGCTCGCTCGCCGGGGTCCGAGGCAAGACGCTGATCGTCAACCTGCCGGGGAGCGTGAAGGGGGCCAGCGAGTCGCTGGAAGCGGTCCTTCCGGTGCTCGGGCACGCCATCCGGCTACTCAGGGGGGAGACCGAGCACCGATGAACCTGAACTCTGACCTCGGCGAGGGGGCCGGCCACGACCAGGAGATCCTGCCCTTCATCGACAGCGCCAACGTCTGCTGCGGGGCCCACGCCGGATCCGCCGGCGAGAGCATCCTGACGGTGCGGCGCTGCCGCGAGCTGGGGGGCGAGGTCGGCGCGCATCCCGGATACGACGACCGCGAGAACTTCGGCCGGCTGGAGGTGGAGCTGCCGCTCGACGAGCTTGAGGCGCTGGTGCGTTTCCAGGTCGGGGCCCTCGCCGCGGTGGCCCGGCTGGGCTACGTCAAGCCGCACGGCGCCCTCTATCACCACTGCCAGTCGAACCTGGAGGCGGCGGAGCGGGTGGCGCGAATCGCCGGCGACTTCGAGGTCGGCGTCATGGGCCAGCCCGGTTTCGGGCTCCTCGCCGCCTGCCAGAAGCTGGGCGTGCCAGGCTACCGTGAGGCCTTCGCCGATCGCGCCTACCTTCCGGACGGACGCCTGGCACCGCGCTCCGAACCGGGATCGGTGCTGGAGCCGGGCCAGGCCGCCGAGCAGGCGCTGCGACTGGCCAGGTCGGGCGAATGCGACACCATCTGCCTGCACGGGGACTCGCCTGGCGCCCCGGCCACGGCGCGGACCATCCGGGAGGCACTCGCGGCGACCGGAATCGAGACGGCGCCGCTCCGCTCCTGAGCCGGGCAGCCCTACACTGGCACGAGCCATGCTAGCCGTGGGGGATCGGGCACCGGACTTCAAGCTGCCGAGCACCGGGGGTGAAGAGGTGCAGCTGTCGGAGGCCTTTGCCCGCAACCGGGCAACCATCCTGGCCTTCTACGTTCTCGACTTCACGCCCGGTTGAAAGACAGAGCTGACCGAGTTTCGGTCAAGGCACGCGCAGCTGGCTGAGGACGGCATCGCCATCTACGGAATCAGCGTGGACAGCGTCTTCTCCCACCAGGCCTTCGCCGAGCAGCTGGGAGGACTTCCCTTCGAGCTGCTGGCAGACTTCGAGCGCCAGATGGTCACCGCCTACGGCGTGCGCCGCGAGGACGTTGCGGGCTACTCCGGGATGCCGACCAGGTCGATCTTCATCGTGGATCCCGAGGGCGTCATCCGCTGGACCTGGATCAGGCGCAAGGACGAGCCGCTGCCCGATTACGACGAGGTGCTGTCGGCCGCTCGGGAGATCGCCGGCCGGACGTAGGTCAGGGTGTGGTGGGTGAGCAGCCGGCCCGCCACTGAGCACTCGGCCTCCCCGTAGGCGAGCCGCGTCCCCAACCGCAGAAGACGGGCCCGGCAGGCGAAGTCCTCGCGACGAGCGCTGCCCAGAAAGGCGGTCGTCATCCCGCTGGTCAGCGAGCCGTCCTCCAGCCCCAACCGGGTCTTGAGGGCCAGCCAGAAGGCGACATCCGCCGCGTGCATGTAGAGCTGGCCGCTCGCCACGCCACCGGGTCGTTCGTACTCGGCCGAGTACGGAACGCTCAGCTCGCATTCGCCGTCGCCGATGGATGTGACCTGAAAGCCGGGACGCCGCGTGAACTCGTGAGCCGTGAGCAGCTCGTTCAACTCGGCGATCGAGACCAGCGACATACATAGGTAGTGTACGTTTGTGAGAGCAGTGCGGCGACCGAGAAGAAGCCAGCGTGAGCGTGCCGAATCGACGCGGGCCGCTCTGGTGGTCGCGGCCGGCGAGCTATTCGGCGAAAGTGGTTTTCATCAGGTCCCCGCTCAGGCGGTGGTGCGCCAGGCCGGTGTCACCTCTGGCGCGCTCTACCACCACTTCCGGGACAAGCGCGACCTCTTCCGAGCTGCATTCGAGGCCGCAGAGGTT
>CATPBP010000056.1 GCA_955652675.1 Candidatus Dormiibacterota bacterium | reverse complement strand
CGCCACCGCAGCGGCCACCACCAGCGCTGCCATGGCGCCGGCCGCACCCCCGGTCATCGCCCCCTCGATCAAGAGCCGGGCACGAAGCAGCCAGGGCGAGGCGCCCAGCATCTGCATGGTCGCCAGTTCTTCGCGTCGGCTCAGCACCACTGCGCGGAGCGAGTTGGCGCTGACCGCGTAGGTGATGAAGGCCATCAGGAGGGCGAAGCCACCCGCGATGCCGGCGCCGATCAGAAAGAGGCGCCGAAGCTGACCGTAGGTGTCGTGGTCGTAGGAGGTGGGCCGCGCCGGCTCGGCGCTGCTGTTGGCGCCCGCCGCGGCCGCCACCTTTCCAACGTCGTCGGGGGCGTCCACCTGCACGTCCAGGCTGGCCGGGAAGGGATTGGAGCCGGCCGCCGTCGCCAGCTGGGCGAGACCAGGTCGCTGCCTGGCTCTGGCCAGCGCCGCCGCCTTGTCGATATAAGTCACCGAGCGCACGTTCGGATGCGCGGCCAGCGAGCGGCGAAGCGCGGCCACGTCCGCGTCGGACGCGTCGTCGCGCAGGTACACGTGGAGGATGGAAGCCTGTTGAGACTCGTAGGTGAGGACCGTTCGTCCGGCAACCCCGGCCACGGCCAGGGTCCCACCGAGCAGCAGCAGTAGGGCCATGGTCCCCAGGGCGGGCGCGAGAAGCCGGGCGTTTCGCCTCCAGCTTCGAACCGCGCCCAGCACGATGAGCCTGAACAGGTTGGCGGCCAGCGTCCAGGGCCGCCGCCGGCGCCGCTGTGGGGCGAAGCTGAGCTCCACCACCTCGGCCTTGGGTCTTTCCGCGACAGGCACAGCGACCGCCTCCACCACCGAGCGCCTCGGTCCCGTGGTAGGCGCGCGGGCGCGCTCGCCGGGAGGGTGTCCCGTGTTCCCGCTTCCTTTGGGCGACCCCTTGAGCGGCTTCTGGGGAGGAGGCCCGGGCGACGGGTTGGGCCGTGTTTCTTCACTCACGAGTCGATCTTCCTGGCAGGCGTCTCCGGCGCCAGCTTGCCGCCGCTGATCTCCAGGACACGGTGGCTTTCCGGTGCGCCCGGCGGCAGCTGCGGCGTCGCTATCAGCACTGCCGTGCCCTGCTTGGCAAGGCCCTCGAGCAGATGCATCACCATCTCCGCGTTCTGCTTGTCCAGGTTGGCGGTCGGTTCGTCGGCCACCAGGATGGAGGGCTGGCGAACCAGGGCCCGGGCGATGGCCAGGCGGCGCTGAGCGCCGCCCGAGAGCTGCCTTGGGAAAGCGCGCCCGCGCGCCGAGAGCCCGACCATCTCGAGCCCAGCCTTTGCTCGCAGGCGGACCTCCCGGCGAGGCGCCCAGAGGTCGGCCACCTGCAGGGCGAAGGCCACGTTCTCCAGCGCGTTCATGTCCGGCAGAAGCCGGGTGTCCTGGAACACCGCACCGACCTGACGCCGGAGTCTGCGCATCCGCCAGCGAACGGACCTCCTGCGCACGGCGGTGTTCCGAACGCGTACGGTGCCGGTGCTGGGCTTCAGGTCGCCGTGGACCAGGCGCAGGAGCGTCGTCTTGCCGGCTTCACTCGGGCCGACCAGGAAAACCAGCTCGCCAGGCTCGATCGCCAGCGACACGTTGTCCACGGCGACCAGGCGGCCGAAGCGCCGCGTCACTCCTGTGAGCTCGACCACCGCTTTCGAGGGCCGCACAGACAGCGGCCGCTCTGCCTCGGGGCGCGCCTTCCGATCGGCGAGGCGGCTCCCCTCCCGGGAAAGTACCTGGAAGAGCACTGAGGCAACCATGGCGGATCGCCTGGGCCGCTCCAAGGGGACAGCGGTCACTGGCTCCGTCGCTTCTCGTCCCATGTGTGCGACCGCGCTACCCCCAGTGCCTCATGGGCCATTTGTCCTGTTCAGGCCGGGTATGCCTGGCAACGTCCGGCCAGGGCCGAGAATCCGTCTTCGCCCGGGGTGGTCGCCCTCCTCCCTGTGGGACGCCCGGCCGGCTCCGTCGCCGAAGCGGTGCCGCATCACCCCGCTGAGAAGCATCAGGCTCGCGGCCAGGGCTAGCACCACCGCGGCGAGGTTGACGGCAGGTGCCAGCGGCTCGGACGAAACAACCGTGGGCGCCCGTCGTACCTCGGGGGCACCTATGCTCCAGGGAACCTCGATGACGCTGTCGGTCAGACCTGACCGGTGCACCACAACCCCGATCTGGAGGTCGCCTGTGCTGAGGTCGACGGTGCCGGCGTCGAACCGAGACCCGCTTCGCGTGGTGGCCAGCGGCTCCCCGGCCGCCGGACCGCCGGGATGTCGCAGCAGCACGGTGACCCCGGTGATGGCCGCCAGCGGCGGGCGGCGTGAGTCGACCACCTGCACAGAGACCAGGTTCGGCCCGCGGCGGTTCGGCTTGAGCGAGACAGCCGTCACCAGCTCGCCGCTCTGACGCGTGACCTGGGTCGCTGGAGCGATCGGAGGCTGCGGATCGAACTGAGGCCCTCTGGCGGGGGCCGACGAGCCCAGCACGGCCGCCAGCAGGATCAGCGCCAGGGCACCCCCGCCCTCCAGTGCAGCCGTCGGCAGCAATGCACGGGGTGGGGGGTCGCCGGGGGCCCGTCTCCCCAGGCTGCGCCAGCTGAAGAGGGCGTGGCGCAGTGCGACTGTGGCAACCAGGCCCGTGGCGGCCACCTTGGCCGCCAGCACGAGGCCATAAGAGGTCGAGAGTAGCGCCGTCAGCGAGGCGACCTGGGTCCCTGACAGCAGCAGTCCGGTGACGCCGAGCAGGGCGAAGCCCACGGCGGCATAGGGCCCGAAGCCGAGCACCAGCCTGCGAACAGCTTCTCCCGAGCCCTGCCCGTTTCTCAGCACCAGCAGTGCGGCCGTCAGCGCGATCACGCCGCCCGCCCAGACGCCGACCGAGAGCAGGTGAGTGGTTCTGATCACCACCTCGCCGGCGGTCAGTCCGGCCGCTCCCGCCGCGTGGCCGCTGACGGCGGCGGTGGCGGTCAGAGCCACCGCGAGCATCACCGTGCGGGCCTGTGACGAGAGCAGCGCCAGCGGCCCGAGGCGCCTGAACTCGTCACGCAGGCCTGTCACCCCGCCGCGGGCGGCTCTGCGCCAGAGGACGGCGATGAAGAGGGTCAGGGCAACCGAGAGCATCGAGCTGACGAGCCAGCGGCTGCCGTACTCGCTGTCGGTCACAAGCCTGGGAACGGTGCGCGTCAGCTCCGGTCCCAGGGCGGCCCCCTGCACCGCGAGCAGCGCTGTACCGCTGACCAGCTGCACCACGGCCCCTCCCAGCGCCAGTGCGAAGAGCGCCGCCTGCACGCGTCTCTGCTGCCCTCCATCCGCCAGACGCGGCGCCACCAGCAGGGCAATCAGAAGTGCGCCCAGGACGACGGTGATGCCGGCCAGGCCAAGCCAGCGCAGCCCGACCTCGGCCGGCCTGGCGGGAGCCGGCTGCGGTGGTGATGACGCAGTGCCAGGCGCCATGCCGACCCCGAACACCACCGAACCGGCGGTCTGATGCAGGTCGACCCTATCCCGGGTCACGAAGGTCAGCCGGTAGGACCCCTTCGGGACCTGCGGCAGGCCCACCGTGACAACGTTCGGGACGGCCCGGTCGGTGACGACCGAGGTCGCCTGGTAGTGCATGCCGTGGGCTTCCACCAGGTCTGCCGAGGTGAAGTCCGCGGTGACCGCGCTGCTGAAGACCAGCACCACCCTGCTGGGCGCCCGGGCCAGGATGGCTCCGTCGGCGGGATCGCTCTCTACGAAGTAGGAATGAGCCGAGGCGGCTCCAGCGCCCACCCAGAGGGCGAGCGCGACCAGCGGGACCGCTACACCGGCGCGCCTTAGCCACGCCCGTGGAGCCATCAGGTCACCCCGAGACGGGCACGTGCTGCAGCTTCAGGCCATCGGGCAGGGCGATCGTCACAAAGGCGCGGGGATACAAAGCTCCGCCAGAGTTGCCGTATACGATGCTGTACGACCGGCCGTCGCTTCCCTGATCCCATTCGTGGTGGATGTGGAAGAGCAGCGAGTTGCTCTTGACCACCTTGTCGGTCCCCTCCAGGTAGATCGTGGGGAGGTTGGCGAGAGAGGTCGAATCGGCGTGAAGGCGATTGGCCTTGTTGTTGTCCAGCACCTGGTAACGCAGCTCGACCAGGCCGTTGTCGGCCAGCAGCTTGACGACCGTGAAGCGGATGCCCCAGTCCTGCTCGATGCGGGAACTCGTGGGCATGGTTGCGCTCTTGGGAGCGATGGTCCGGTGGTTGTCGCCCCACCAGGTCTGGACGGCGCCGCCTCCCACCCGGAGGCTGAACGCGACGAGCAAGGCCCCCACGAGAACGGCCAGAGGGACGAGGAGCCGGCGGAGCCGGCCCCTCGCCACAGCCGGTGTGCGCCAGGTAGAGCCCGTGTTGAGACTCACCCCGTCACCACCATGCTGTTCAGGCTCCAGTTGCCGGCCGCGTCCTTGACCCGGAAGACGATCTTGGTTCCTGCCGGCTGGGGGCCGGTGTTGAAGCTGGTTGTGACCGTGAAGTCGGGGTTTGCGATGGCTATCGGCAGGCCGTTGCCCTGGCCGGGATCGCCGGGAGCGACGACCTCCGGCGTGCAGCCGGGTCCGGGCGGCTGCTCGCAGATCAGGTGAGCGCCCTGGTCCACGAACCACTCGGCCTGCACGATCCTGGAACGGACCCCACCCGAGATCGGGTCGGTGGCGCTGATGGTCACCGTGCACCCTGCCGCGCAGGGCCCGATCTGGGCGCCGTCCGCCGGCGTCGGCCCGTAGTTGAACTTCGGAGCGGTGCGGTCAAGCGTCAGGTCGGCGTGTGCCCAGCCGCCCCAGTTGCCCGCGATGTCCTTCCCGTGGACCCAGAACCTGACCAGGCCCTCGGGGTAGGAGGTCAGCTCGGCGAGCGGCACGTAGGCGTAGGCGAGCTTGGTGGGCGAATCCCACTTGGCGCCCGAGGGGATCATCTCGGCACCCGACCCGTATTGGGAAGCCGGGACGGGGTTGTCGGTGACCGAGCTGTTGGTCAGGAAGACCTCCCCATAGCTGATCATGGAGTTGCCGCTCTGGCTATCGCTGATCGTGCCTGCGACCTGCAGCGAATCCAGGAAGTTCAGGTTGCCGGCCGAGTTCACCTTGCCGTTGTTCGGGTTCGGATCGATGGCGACGTTGTTGGCCGCCGGTCCGGTCTTGTCGATGACGAACTTGGCGGAGGCGCCGGCCAGGTTGAAGTCGCCCCAGCGGCAGCTGCCCGGGAACGTGCTGGTGCTCTTGTTGGGCACTTCGCAGGCTCGGAAGTACAGCGTGTGCTCGCCCTCAGGCTTCGAGTTCAGGACAGAGGTGGGGACGATGCCGCAGAAGGAGACCGTGGAACCGCCGCCAGGCGGATCACCCGGTGGAGGCGTCGCGACGCCCGGCGGCGGCGGCGGCGGCACGCAGCCGTCCGGCAGCGGGGTGTAGAAGCCTGGCAGCGGGTTGGGCTGCGGAGTGATGAAGACCGGCGTGCCGGATCCCGTTCCGCAGTTGGTGCCGTCCAGGCAATACTCGCCGCCCAGCACGACCCAGTCGGAGAGCGCCGAGGCGAAGCTGCCCAGGATCACCAGGTCGGTGGTCGGCTTGTCCGCGTTGTTGGCGCCGGCGCCGTTGGCCACGTCGGTGAAGCGGGCGCCGTTGGTCGGGCTGACGTGGAGGCTGAGCGCCCCCGAGTCGGGACCGGAGGCGTTGTAGGTGAAGACGTCACCGGCCACCACGCCCCACCCACCGGCGTCCTGACCGTGGACCCAGATGATGTGGTCGCCGTCGCGGTTCGCGGAGCTCATCAGCATGGTGTTCAGCGTCGTCTGCGGGATCGTGAAGTCGACTGCCCCGTTGGCACCGAGTGTGAAGTGCTGGCCGCTGCCGGGCGTGCCGACGTCATCCAGGAACCACTCGGCGTCGTTGTTGAGCGGTGGTGTGTTGGCCTTTACGGTGCCTGTCACGTGCTCGGGGTCGTCGGTCACGCGACCGGCGTTGGTCGGCGGGGCCACGGTCACCTGGGTTGTGGGGCCTGCGGGCGTCCCGGCCAGGCCCTTCACGACGTCCAGGTAGGTGATAGCGCCGCCCAGTCCCAGGTTCGGGCCGTTGTTGAAGTGGTATCCACTCTCGAAGATCGGGATGTGGCTGCCCAGTGCCTCCTGGGGGTCGACCGTGAGGAAGGCATCCGAGACCTGGCCGGGCGTGAGCCACTTGGTGGCGACGTCGGCCGGGTTCGTGAGCACGTGACTGTCGTCCGCCAGTACGCGCTGCCGCTCGTTCTCCACGGTCAGGCCGCGGTCGTGCGGGCCCAGGTTGGCGTAGCGGAGCAGGACTATGTCGCCGGGACCGACGTCGATCTTCCCGAGCGTCGGGTTGGCGGAGTCGAATGTGCGTCCGTTGAGCAGGAAGAGCGACGCGTGATAGTCGATGGGATCAGCCCCAAACGGATCGGCGTTGAAGTCCGGGTCGAACTCGTTGAGCGCGGCTGTCGACTCGACGGTGAACCCGTCGTTGGCGGTGTTGCCGTACGCCGAGTTGGTGGTCCCGAAGTTGGCGGGACGGACTATGAGCAGGCCTGAGAGGCCCATCCGGATCTGGCGCGGCGCATCTGCCGTCGGACCTGCCTGGTAGAGGTAAGTACCAGGGGCCAGTTTGCCGTAGTTGTAGGTCTGCGACTGGCCGACCGGCTTGCCGGCGGTGTCGGGCTGCACCTGCGCTGCGGGCACTTCCAGGGAGAGCATCTCCGGCTTGCCGTCAGGCCGGGTCACCGCGAGCTGATTGTGAAGAGTGATCGTGATGGTGTCGTTTGCGCTGACGATCAGGTTGGGGCCGGGAATCTGAGCCGGTCCTGCGGGGCCGGTGCTGAATCCCCAAATGGGGAGCCCTGTCGCGGGCCCGCCCGCCACCTGGATCGCTCCAGGCAGCGCCCAGAGGTCACAGGCGCCCCCGGTGCATGTGGACGACGGCAACGCGGCCGCCGCGGCGGTCGCCGGCGCGGCCGCTTGCCTGGCGATCCGGGAAGGCGGCACGGTCGGCCTCACGCCCGGTTTCGGAGCGCTGGCCGGCAGCGCCGGCGCTGAGGTGGATGGCGTGCCCTTGGGCGGCGCCGGCTTTGTGTTGGTCGGCGTGGAGGTCGGCGTCGCGGCGTGAACCGGCGTTCCGGTCCCGATCGAGCCGACCAGCAGGAGAGCTGCGGTACCGAGGAAGGCGATCCGGCGGAGGAACGACCTCATGGAGCTGTCCTTGTGCTCTTTCATCTCTAGTACCCCGGTCCGCCGGTGCAGTTCTGGCCGTACTTCTTTTGCACGTCGGGTGGTGGATCGACGCGGATGAGGGTCAACATGCCTCCGCCCGAGGTGCCGTAGTTGGTGGCCTGGAAGAGCGCGTGGCTGTGCGCGAAGTGGTAGTACTCGCCGCACTGGTTCCACTGCGTGATCCCGTTCAGGAGCGGCAGCTTGACGCCCAAGTAGGGCGATCCGCTCCAGTAGGGACCGTCGGTCCGGTTCTGTGCGCCCGGCTGCGTCACACCGATCGGGTTGCTCTGCGGATCCCACTGCTGCGCGTCAACCCAGTTGAAGAGCGCATCCGAGGTCTGCCCGGGCGCGACCACGAAGCCGAAGCGGTCGAAGGAGGTGTTGGTGGGTGTTCCTCCCTGGCCGCCGGTGGGGTTGATCAGGACGCGACCGTCGACGCCGATGGCGCTGTCGTGATTGCTGTGCGGGTGGAAGGGGTAGTTGACAGGCCCGGCGTTCAGGAAGCGGACCAGCGCCGGGAGCGGCTGTGCGGTCTTCGGCAGCACGTGGACCAGGGCGCCGTAAGGCTGGCTGGGAAGTGCCGGGCTGTTGTTGGGCGTGATGTCGTCCGGGAAGCTGCGGCCGTTGATCATCCAGTAGCGCGGCTGGTACTTCGTCATGTCGTAGGTCGGCGGGAGCTGTGGCTGGCAGGCCGGAGTCGTGCTCACGTTCGTGCAGGTCGCCAGCTCGATGGCGTGGTGCATGTGCGGGTCGATCTCGGTCAGCACGTGGATGAACTCGCGGTTCGAGTCATAGGCGGTGGATGGGTCGTCGTAGACATACGACGTCCCGGATGCGCCCTTGAGCTTGGGCCGCACCACCAGCGCTCCCACCAGGCCCATCAGCACCTGCAGCTCCGAGTCGGTGCCGCTCTGGTAGAGGAAAGTCCCGGGGTTGGTCGCCTGGAACGTGTAGGTCACCGTCCCGTTCGGCTGCGCCGGCTTGCTCAGGCTGTTTGCCCCCACGTCGAGCTGGACCGACTGGCCGTCGGCCTTGACCCTGGTGAGGCCGGGGAAGACGAGCGAGGTCGGTACCGGAAGCCCGTTCTTGAGCGTGATGGTGACGTTGTCGCCCTCGTTGACGCAGAGGACCGGTCCGGGGTACTGGAAGCTGGAGCTCCCGCTGGCGTAGCCCCACATAAAGACGGAGTTACCGTCGGGCGTGCTGATGTACCCGGACGAGGCATTGAGCAGGAAGCTCGCCGTGTTGCTGGTCGTGCACACCATTCCTTCCGAGAGAGGTGCCCCCTGGGCGGCTCCCGGAGTCGGGAGCATCAGCGATCCCATCGCGCCCACCGCCACCAGCGGCAGCCACCGGAAGCGCTTCAGCCATCTGGCGACGCCGGCGCGGCCGCGCATCACAGTGGTTCCGTCCCGGTCGCCCATGTCCACTCCTTCTTGACGAGGTCGTACAGACCATTGGGCCTGGTCTGTGCAGGCAAGGTGTTCTTGGGGTAGACGCGCACCTCGGTCCGCTGACCGCCGAAGCCGTCACCCGCCGCCGTGGCTTCCTTGTTCACGAAGCCGTAGCCGCGGTCGTAGAAGGGATAGACGTCAGCGGTCCCGCTGCCCGAGAACTTGGGAGCGACGAAGATGGCGTCTCGGCTCTCGCCGGGTCCCAGGTCGAGGCGGTAGGTCTTGGTGCTTATATCGCCCCGGCCCCCCGGGGCCGGCGGGTCGACGCCGTAGTCCGGACGTCCTGCTGTAAGCGGCTTGGCGTCACGGCCGATGAGGTTCATCTCGATCCCCGAGAGCACCATGCTCCGCTCCTCGAAACCGAGGTTCGAGATCCGGATCAGCACCTTTTCCCCCTCGTTGGCCTGGATCAGGGACGAGTGGGGCTGGTAGCGGAGCCGCTCCAGCGCTCCCAGGCTGGCCGCGGTCGGGTCCAGGTTCAGCTGAAGGGTGTCGGGATAGGCGCGGCCGTTCATCAGTCTGAAGGCCGCCTTGTAGTCGCTCCAGTCCGTGTCCTGGACGTGCCGGTCGTTGAAGTGGGCGTGGTTGTCGATTTCCGTGAGGAGGAATCCGTACTCCCGGTCGTACTGCGTGGCAGCGTCGTTGTAGGCGTACTTGTTGCCGTTCTGCCGGTTCAGCGCCGGCTGCACGAAGACCAGGCCGGTCAGGCCCATGTGGACGTGCTCCACGTCCTCCACGTGGCAGTGGTACATGTACGTGCCCGGGTCTTCGGGGATGTAGCGGTAGATCAGCTCACGGCCGATGGGCACCGCCAGCGAATTGTCCGGAACGCCGTCGAAGTAAACGATCTGGTTCGGGAACCCGTGCCAGTGGATTGTGTGGCTGTCGATCAGGTCACCGCGTTCAGAGAGGCCGAGGTTGTGCAGATGGACCCTGAAGTCCTGGCCCTCCTCGCAGAACAGGAAGGGGCCCGTGATGGCGCCGTGACCCTTCTGGCCGAACATTTCCGCCTCGGTCATGCCGGTGAGGTTGCGGATCCCCATGACATAGGACGTGAACGGCTTGGGCGCGCCGGGGTCCGGGAAGAAGGGCGGTACCGGCTCCGCCGCCGCTGGCATCGAAACGAAGCCGTCGGTGAAGCCGATGTGCATTTCCTTCATCTTCAGAGGGGATGCCACCAGCCTCGTGGCCGGATGCTGCGCGGCGCCGACTCTCTGTGCCAGCTCCACGCCGCCCAGACCCGCCAGGCCGCCCACCGCCGTGATCCCAGCCGCCTTCAGAAAGGAGCGCCTGCTCGTGAACCGGCGCAGTTGGTCCGTCACAGCTAGCCTCCTACCTGGTGGGCGCCCGCGTCCGTCGCGGCCGGTGGAGCCGGTCGGGCCCGCGCGTCTATGTCGTTGGTCACCGTGACCCCACCATCGGGCGGGTTCTTGCCCATCGATTGGGCCGGTGAGGGCGCGGTCAGGTGATAGTCGCCCAGCGCGTTGTCCGGCAGGTCCACCGAGAGGATGGCCGATGGCCGGAAGCGGAAGTAGGTGCGCATCTGGACGACCGTGATCTTGGTGTCGTACTGGCCCGCGTAGTTCGGGAAGTTCGTGACGGCGGGATCGGTGCTGACCTTGTTGCCGCCGCCATCGATGAAGCCCTG
>CATPBP010000055.1 GCA_955652675.1 Candidatus Dormiibacterota bacterium | reverse complement strand
GAGACAGGTCGGCTGGATCCCGACGCTGGCCGGTACGTTCACCGGCTGCCCCTTGTAAAGGATGGTCAGGTGGGTGTGGAAGTGGGTCGCCAGCTGCTCCCCGGTCTCACACTTGACGGCCGCCACCGGCTGCCCGCTGGGCGGTCCCCCGCTCGGCGTGCTGACCTTGTAAACGACGATCAGCGCCACCGCGATGAGCACGAAGATGCCGAGGACGCTCAAGGGCAGCGCGAAGCTGGACAGCCCGGGGCCGCGCTTGGGGGGCGGGCGCCGAAGGTTGGTCCTGGAGCCGGACCCGGAGGGACGTGGGCGATTCTTTGTCTTGGACGGAGCCATGTGGTACTCAGATAAAATACAGCCGCCCTTTCTGGTCCCGTCCGCGCCGGATCTCTGCCGGCCGGTGGCGGGGCCAAACCCACAGGAAGGGAGCTCCCCGTGAGGTCGGCGATCCACGGGGTGGAGAGAGGAGATTTTGCCCTTGCTCCGGGACTACGAAATCCTGTACATCGTGCGGCCTGAGCTCGACGAAGAGCGGCTGAACGAGGCAATCGCGACAGTGAACCGGCTGATAGAGAACCTTGGCGGTAAGAGCCAGAAGACCGACATCTGGGGCCGCCGCCGCCTCGCCTACGAGGTTCGGCACCTGCGTGAGGGTCAGTACGTGCTGACCGACTTCCAGGTCGAACCGGCCAGCGTGCCGGAGATGGAGGCCACGCTCAAGATCTCGGAGACCGTCTTCCGGCACCTGATCGTGCGCAAGCCCGAGCCCAGGCCGGCCAGGAACGGCCGCCGCCGCGCCGCGGCCAGTCAGGAAGCCGCAGCAGCCGAACCGGCTCCGGCCGAGCCCGCTCCGACTCCCGAAACCGCAACGCCGGCCGCCGTCCAGGCGCCGGAACCGACTACCGCCTCCGCACCCACCGCGGAGACGGCCAGCGAGGTGCCGGCCGAGCCGTCGCCTGAGCCGGTCGCCGAGCAGGCGCCGGCGGAGGAGCCAGGGTCATGAGCCTCAACAAGGTGATGCTGATCGGCCGGCTGACACGCGACCCGGAGATGCGCTACACGCCCAACGGCCAGCCTGTCACGTCGTTCAGCATCGCGACCAACCGCTACGCCTCCGGCCCGGACGGCGAGCGCCGCGAGTTCACCGACTACCACAACTGCGTCGCCTGGAACATCGGCAAGCGAAATCTGGCCGAGCTGCTAGGACAGAACCTCAAGAAGGGTTCTCTGATCTATGTGGAAGGCCGTCTGCAGACGCGCTCGTGGGAAGGCCAGGACGGTCAGAAGCGGCGGAGCACTGAGGTGATAGTCAACGATTTCGAGTTCCTCGAGAGCCGGGGAGCGGGTGCCGGGCAGGCTTCGGCCAGCCAGGACGAAGCCCCGCCGTTCGAGGAGCATGGCAGCGGCGGTGTCCGGGACGTCAATCCGGACGACATACCGTTCTAAAGGAGTACCAGGAGCATCAGAGGATCAATGTCTGAACGAAGAGAGCACGGCGGGAGGCCGAGGCGACCCAATCGCAAGGTCTGCGCCTTCTGCGTGGAGAAGATCAACTACATCGATTACAAGGAAGTCGGCCGCCTGCGCCGCTTCGTCTCAGAGCGGGGCAAGATCCTGCCGCGGCGGGTCACCGGCACCTGCGCCAAGCACCAGCGTCCGCTGACGGACGCTCTCAAGCGCGCACGGGCCATCGCCCTTCTCCCCTTCAGCACGGACGGGGCGCGCTGAAAGCAGCGCTGCCCGTTGTGCTGGGGGACTTCACGTCACGGAGGAGCCGACCATGATCTTTCAGTCCCAGCTGCGGATCCCCGGTCCCACCCCGCTGCCGGAGCGCGTGGTGCGCGCCGCCAGCCGCCCCATGATCGACCACCGCGGGCCGGAGTTCGCCGAGCTGCTCGCCGACGTCACCGAGGGCGCCCGGCGCGCCTTCGAGACGAGGAACGACCTGCTCGTCCTCACGGCATCGGGCAGCGGCGGCCTCGAATCTGCTGTGGCCAACCTGGTCTCGCCCGGTGACCAGGTGGTCGTGGCGCTTTGCGGCAACTTCGGCGAGCGGTTCGCCGGAATCGCCGCCGGCTACGGCTGCGAGCTGACACGCCTGGAAGCCGAATGGGGACAGCCCGTCGAGCCCGACGACCTGGCGCGGGTGCTGGAGGCACAGCCCGACGCGCGGGTTGTCCTGCTGACGCACAACGAGACCTCGACCGGCGTCACCAACCGGCTGGCAGAGCTGGCCGCCGTGGCGCGAAGCGCCCAGCGCCTGGTGGTGGTGGACGGCGTTTCATCGGTCAGCTCGATGCCGATCGAGGTCGACCGGATCGGGGTCGACGTCGCCGTGAGCGCCAGCCAGAAGGGCTGGATGGCGCCTCCCGGCATCGCCTTCGTGAGCGTCAGCGAGCGCGCCTGGGAGTTCAGCGAGCGCGCCCGGTCCCCCCGCTACTACTTCGACTGGAAAGCGGCCAGGAAGCAGGCGCAGGGTGGCTCCACCCCCTGGACCCCCGCCGTGAGCGTCCTCTACGCCGTCCAGGAAGGCATCCGGATGATGGAAGAGGAGGGGCTGCCCAGCGTCTACGCCCGGCATCGCCGGCTGGCGGACGCGATGGGCGCGGGGCTGCAGGCGATGGGCCTCCAGCTCTTCGCCGCCGAGGGCTACCGCTCGGCGACCGTGACCAGCGCTCTGCCCATGCCCGGACTCGAGGTCTCGGCCTACCGTCGGCTGCTCCGTGAGAAGTACGGCGTGGTGATCGCTGGCGGCCAGGGCAAGATGACCGGCAAGCTGATTCGAGTCGGTCACCTGGGCGCCGTGAGCGACGGCGACGTGGTGCAGGTGCTCTGGGCGATGGAGCGCGCGCTCGAGGACCTGGACATGGCACCGACGGACGGGCGCTCGATGGCGGCGGCTGCCGCGTTCCTTGCGGAGGAGGCCACCGCCGCAGCCCCGGCGTGAACCAGAGCGAGCGAGCGAACCGCGTCCTGGTCGCCGATCCGCTGGCGGAGGACGGGCTGGTCCTGCTGCGCCAGGCGACCGGCACGGTCGACGTGCGCACCAAGCTGCCCGAGTCCGAGCTGGTGGAGGCGATCGAGGAGTACGACGCGCTGGTCGTCCGCTCCGAGACCAAGGTGACCGAGCGCGTTCTGGAGGCGGGCCGCCGCTTGAAGGTGGTTGGCCGGGCCGGCGTGGGGGTGGACAACATCGACGTCACGGCCGCCACCCGGCTCGGCGTGCTGGTGGTCAACGCGCCCCGCGGCAACATCATCGCCGCGGCGGAGCACGCGATCGGGCTGCTCCTGGCGCTGGCGCGGAACATCCCCCAGGCCGACGCCTCCGTGAAGCGCGGCGAATGGCAACGCTCCAGATACGTGGGGACGGAGATCCGGGCCAAGACCCTGGGCGTGGTCGGGCTCGGCAACATCGGCTCCGAGGTGGCCAAGCGGGCGCAAGGCCTGGAGATGGAGGTGATCGCCTACGACCCCGTCGTGCCCCGGGAGCGCGCCGAGCAGTTCAACGTGGAGCTGGTCTCCATGGAGGACCTGTTCCAGCGAGCCGACTTCGTCAGCGTGCACGCGCCGCTGGTCGAGGGCACCCGCAACCTTATCGATGCGCGTGTGCTTGCTCTGGCACGGCCGGGGGCCCGCCTGGTGAACGCGGCGCGGGGCGGCATCGTGGACGAGGCCGCCGTCTACACCGCGCTCGTGGAGGGCCGCCTGGCGGGGGCGGCCTTCGACGTCTTCGCCCAGGAACCGCTGGGCGAGAGCCCGCTGCTGCAGCTCCCGAACTTCATCGCCACGCCGCACATCGCTGCCTCCACGGTGGAGGCGCAAACCTCGGTCGCGGCGGACGTGGCGGAGGAGGTGCTGGCCGTCCTTCGCGGTGAGCTGCCGCGCTACGCGGTCAACGCGCCGGCGCTGCCTCCGGAAGAGCTGGCCTTCCTGCGGCCCTTCGCCTCGCTGGCCGAACGGCTGGCCTCGCTGCACGTCCAGATGGAAGGTGGGCGGGTCTCCCAGCTGGAGATCGAATACCAGGGCGAGCTGGCCGAGCACGACGTGTCGTTGGTGACGGCCGCCGCCATCAAGGGCCTGCTGCAGCCCTTTACGGAGAACCGCATCAACCCGGTCAACGCGCGGCTGGTCGCCGCCGGCCGGGGCCTGAAGCTCGTCGAGCGTCGCACGCCCCGTGGGCGTGAGGGTTATCCGTCGGGCCTGGTCCTGCGAATCGACCACTCGGAGCTGGCCGGAACGGTGCTGCTCGGAGAGCCACGCGTCACCCGGGTGGGCAGCTTCCGGGTAGACCTGGTGCCGGAGGGCCGGTTCCTGGTCTCTCGACATGAAGACCGGCCCGGGGTGGTGGGCCAGATCGGCACCATCCTCGGTGAGGCCGACGTCAACATCGCCTCCATGCAGGTCGGCCGCGACGCGCCCCGGGAGGGGGCGATGATGTTCCTGACCATCGACGATGCGGTGGGAGAGGCCGTGCTCAAGCGGCTGGCGCAGGTCCCGGGGATCGCCGAGCTCCGATACGTGGAGCTGGGCGACTAGAGTTGGCCGACCTCCGGCCGCTGCGGACGCTTCGCTATGCCGAGCCGCTGGGGCCGGTCCTGGCCCCGCCCTACGACGTCCTCAACCCGGAGCAGGTGGCGGACTACCGGGCGCGGTCCCCGCACAACGTCGTCCACCTGACCCGCCCCGGTGAGGACTACGAGGGTGCCGGCCGGCTGCTCCGCGAGTGGATCTCCTCCGGCGTGCTGGTTGAGGAGCCGTCGCCGCGGCTATTCGTACACGAGGTCTCCTTCGACGGGCGGACCCGCCGCGACCTGCTGGGAGCGCTGCGCCTACAGCCCTACGATGAGCGCGCGGTGCTGCCCCACGAGCTGACGCACCGGGGGCCACGCGAGGACCGGCTCGCCCTGATGCGGACAACGGGCGCGAGCCTGGAGCCGCTCTGGTTCCTGGCCGAGGGGCTCTGCGGACTCCTGGACGCCGCTCCGGAATCGGAGCCGCTCGCCTTCGACTTCGGCGGTGAGCGGCACACGCTCCGCGCCGTTCCAGAAGGCGACTGGACGGCGTCCGTCCAGCGCGCGCTCGGCGAGCGGCTGGTGCTGATCGCCGACGGCCATCACCGCTATGAGACGACGGTGGCCTACTCACAGGAGCTGGGCGGAGGCGCCGACGCGGCGTCGCGCTTCACGCTGGCCATGGTCACCGACCCGGCGGACCCGGGACTCGTCGTGCTGCCGACGCACCGTCTTCTGAAGGCCGGCGTCGCCATCACCGGCGGCGAGCCCGTGGGGTCGCTGCCGGAGCTGCTGAAGGCTCTGAAGGGTCGCGTGGCGGCCGGAACCTACCGCGGGGGAGAGTTCCAGGTGCTGCCGCTGGAGGGCGAAGTCTCGGTGCTGGAGCTGCACCGGCAGGTCATCGACAACATCCTGGGCAAGCGCAGCCCCGAGGGCTATCTGGCCTACACGCGTGACCCTGAAGAGGCGGTGCGCTGGGTGGACGAGGGCACAGGCGCCGCGGCCTTCTTCCTCGACGCGCCCGACCTGGCCGCGGTCCTGAGGGTCGCCGGCGCAGGCGGCACGCTGCCGCAGAAGAGCACCTACTTCTACCCCAAGCCGCCCTCTGGGATGCTCTTCCACCTGCTGGATCCCAACCGCCCTCTTTAGCCACCGGCAGCGGATCAAACACCGGGGAAGGCCCCGCTCGACGCAGCTGGGAGAATGTGCGCGGAATGGTGCCGGCGGGCGTGCAAGACTGAGAGATGGGTGGCCAGCAGCTTTACTCGCCCGACGGCCGCTGGCGGTGGGATGGCCGCAACTGGCAGCCCGTCGCCTCGCCACCTATCCCTCCGGCGGAAGGGGCGCAGGTCTCGCCCGACGGCCGCTGGTGGTGGGATGGCGCAGCCTGGCGGGAGCTGCCGCCCTGGCCGGCCTGGGCGCGGCCGTTCGCCTCCAACGGCACCCGGACGGGATGGGCCACCGGCCTCTTGGGTGCGCTGATCTGCGGCGCGGTGATCTTCACGATCGTCACCGGGATCGAGATCGTCGTGCTCTCCGCGGCTCTCTCGCAGCGAAGGCCACTGACCAGCACCGAGGGGGCGACGACCGCGCTGCTCGACGTGCTCGGTTCGCTGCTGTACCTGCTGCCCTACGTCGGCTGCGTGATCGCCATACCCATGTGGGCCCATCGTGCGTACCGGAACCTTCCCGCTCTCGGCGCCCAGGGCCTTCGCTTCTCGCCGCGCTGGGCGGCCGGGGCCTGGTTCGTGCCGATCTTGAACCTGTTCCGGCCTTACCAGGTGGTGGGTGAGGCCTGGACGGCCAGCGATCCCCAGGAGCGCTCGAGCACCCTGGAGACCAGGGCGCGACGCACGGTCCCCGGACTGATCCTGGCCTGGTGGCTCCTCTTCATCATTTCCAGTGTTGCCGGCAATGTCGTCGGCCGGCTCGGCGCGATATCGAGCACCCTGGCCCAGACCCTCGCGGCCGACTGGCTGCTGGTGGCCTCCAACGTCCTGGATATAGTGGCGGCCGCGCTGGCCGTCCTTGTCATCCGGAGGCTGGACGCCCGCCAGGAGGCCCGGTACCGGGCGCTCCAGGGCGGACCATCGTCATGAGACGCAGCTAAAAAGCAGTTACGGGACGGCCCGGGCGCCTGGCCGGAGAGGCGGCTGGGCGGGCTACCGGGCGGTCACCACGCGAGGAGAGGGATCCGCCGCGCACCCGGGCCTCCCCGTCCCCCACCGTGTACATCGACTCGCCCAGGAGAGAGGCGCCGGCCGGAGTGAGACCGGCCGCGAAGACCGGAATGGCGGCGCCCCCGGCCATCGAGGTCGAGATGTAGTCGCCGACCATCCTGCCCTGCGAGGTGTCTGCGAGCCAGCCAAGTCTCATGGGGCCTGCCACCGTCTCAGGCGTGCTCCAGGTGTCGCCCCCGTCGGTTGAGGTGATGAAGCCGACCTGCAGCCGGCAGGTGGCAAACCCGCAGTTGCCCTGGGGATAGAAGTAGTAGGAGAGCGCCAGCCGGGCGCTCTCGCTCGATGTACCGGCGTCCACGGCAAGGCCCGGGATGAAATGGTCCACCGGGCTGCCGATGGGATCGATCGGGACCCGGTGCACGGGCGACCAGGCCACGCCGTCCTCGGAGGTGCTGAAGATCACGTCGCTTGTCGAGCACTGTGCCTGGAAGCGGCAGTCCGACCAGGCCACGTAGATCCTTCCCGAGCCGTCGATCTCGGCGGTGGGAAGCGGGAGCCCCGCGCGGAGGCCTCCATTGGGCGGGTGGAAATCGGCGAGGGAGATCAGGGTCGAGGCGCTCCAGCTGAGGCCGCCGTCGACGGAGATGAAGTCGGCGACGACGCCGACGTCGAGGTTGAGGTACGGGACCACGACCACGCCGTTGGGCCGGACCAGCGGCTGCCCTCCGATCCCGTGGGCGCCGTCAGCGGGCGCCGCTGCCGCGCTCCAGGTCAGGCCTCCGTCGGATGACGTGCCCATCTGCTCCAGGTCGAAGGCGCTGGTGTTGTCGTACGCCGTGTAGCAGGCGCCGAAGTGCGGGCTCTTGAGGCTGTTGTCACAGACGGTCCAGTTCTTGTCCAGCGACTGGCCGGTGGTCGAGCCGCGTGCGTCGATGGCGACCGGCTGGTCCCAGGTCAGGCCACCGTCCCCTGAGCGGCTGACGAGGACGTCCGCCTGGGTGGGAAAGGTGTTCGGCGGCACAGGTGCCGCCAGGCCCAGGTAGGAGACCAGCCAGACCTCGTCCCTGGCGTCGAAGGCGACCGAGGGGTCGCTTACCCGCTCGTACTTGCCCGCTGGGCTCGCGAAGGCCGTGGTCCCGGGCAGGAACCCCTGGTGCCAGGTGTGGCCACTGTCGAGCGAGGTGGCGAAGCCGATGTTGCTGGCGCCGCCGGTGAAGAAGCGACCCGTTTGAAAGGCGGAGACGACGGTAGAGCCGAAGGAAAGGGTGTCCGGTTCGACCTGGGTGGAGTGCTGGCTGCCGGGGTTGGTGTAGGGATCGCTGCTGATCTGGACCAGCGTCCCACCGTTGGCGAGGACCGGCGTGACGGCGACCAGTGCCGCCGCTGCCACAGCGGCCAGCAGTTGCCAGGGCCCGACGATTCGAGATGCAGCCATGCAGTTTCTCCCGGGTAGGTACCGCCCGCCAAAGCGGGTAAGTCTCCCCACCCCCCGCTCCCCTGTCAATTTTTCCTTCCCCCTACGGGGAGATGAGGGAGGGGGTCCCTGCCGAAGGGCCTAGGCCAGCGCCCTACCGGGTGTAAAGCGCCCCGCAGCGGTCGCACTGCATCGGCGCCCCGCCCGGCTCCGCCCCCCGCCGGTCCCGGATCCTGCCGCCGCAGCTCACGTCCAGGCAGAGGCCGTGGTCTTCACGCATGTTCAGCGTCACCGTCGCATCCTCCAGCGGCGGGTTGCGACGGAGCTCGCGCAGCGCCTCCACGTCGACGTAGGTGCGCCGGTCGACGCCTCGTGCCCGGTAGCGCTTGAGGAGGCCGAGCCGGATGTAGCGGTGAACCGTCGCCCGGTGGACGCCCACGTCGGCGGCGGCCTGCGCGAGCGGTACGAGGGTGTCGCCCACGTCCCCGATACTACAGCTCTTGCGTCACATTGGCGCTACACTTGTATTCAAGAGGTGCGCCGGCGGGGGGTGCCCCGCCAAAGTGCCTCTATAGTTACCCGTCGAAGGAAAGAACCAATGCCCATCTACGGATACCGGTGCGAAGAGTGCGGGAATGAGCTGGAAGTCTTCCAGAGCATGTCCGACGCCCCCCTCAAGGTCTGCTCCAAGTGCGGCGGTCCCTTGAGGAAGCTGCTCTACCCGGTGGGTGTCCAGTTCAAGGGCAGTGGCTTCTACTCCACCGACTACAAGAACGGACGCGACGCCGACAAGACGGAGAGCAAGACCGAGATTAAGAGCGGAGAGGGCTCGAGCTCGAAAGAGAAGGCGGGAGAGAAGACCAGCGAGAAGTCCGGCGAGAAGAAGGCGGAGCCTACCGCCACCAAAGACAAGGACTAGAGAGCTTGGGAGTTTCGATCTCCGCCGTCACCGATTCCGATTTTGATGCCCTGGTGCTGGAGGCCGGCGAGCCGGTACTGGTCGACTTCTGGGCCACCTGGTGCGCGCCCTGCCGCATGATCGCCCCGGTCGTCGAAGAGATCGCCAAGGAGCTGGGAGGCCGCGTGAAGTTCCTGAAGATGGACATCGACGCCAACCCGGCCACGCCGAGCAAGCTCGGCATCATGTCCATCCCGACCCTGATCATCTTCAAGGACGGGCGTCCCGCCGAGCGGACGGTGGGCTACCGCTCCAACATGAAGGGAGACCTCAGGGAGAAGCTGGAGGCGCTGCTCTAGCCCGACCTGGGCGGCGCCCTCCCCTCTCGGGCCGAGCGCAGACGGATGCGCTCGCCCAGCAGCTGGCGGAGCCAGGCGAGCAGCTCGACGCCCGCCGTAGAGCCCTTCTGAAGCACCGCCGCGACCTGGCCGTTGAGCTGGTGTTTGTCCCGCGCGTCGAGGTCCTTGGCGGTCACGATCAGGATCGGAATCTCGCTCGTCTTGGGGTCGGACTTCAGCTCCGAGACGACATCGAAGCCATTCACCTCCGGCATCATCAGGTCGAGCAGTATCAGATCGGGGAGCTGCGCCCGAGCCATCTCGATCGCGCCGGAGCCGCCGTAAGCCTTCAGCACTGAGAAGCCGACCGGCTCCAGCAGAGCGGCAATCCGTTCCACATTGCTGGGCTCGTCGTCCACGGCCAGCACAGTGACGCGGTTTTCGCGGACCTTGGACGTGAAGGTGTAGTGGTCGAGCCGCGAGAGCAGGGCCCTGCTGTCGACCGGCTTTACGAAGTAGTCGTGGGCGCCCAGCGCCCGGCCGAGCTCGGGCTCGTCCACCACCGTCACCACCAGGACGGGTATCTCGCGCGTGTCCTTATCCTCCTTGAGCGTGTTCAGCAGCTCCCAGCCATCCAGGTCGGGCAGCAGGATGTCGAGAGTGATGGCGACGGGCCTCAGGGCGCGGGCCTTCTCCAGCGCTTCAGTCCCACTGCGCACGACCTCGGCCCGGTAGCCGCCCCTGGCGAGGTTCCGGACCATGAGGACGGCCGACTGCTGGTCGTCCTCGACAACCAGCACCAGTGGCAGGCCGTCGGCATCATCCTGGGAAGGCTCACCGTCGTCCAGGGCGACCAGCGTGGGCCTGGCCTCGAACGGCAGTATCAGCGTGAACGTGCTCCCGCCGTCAGGCTTGCTGCGCACCTCGATGCTGCCGCCGTGGAGCTCGGCGAATCGCCTGGTCAGGGCGAGTCCCAGACCGGTGCCCTGCTGATGCCGGTCGGGACCGGATTCGAGTTGCTGGAACTCCTGGAAGATGCGCGGCAGGTCCTCTTCCGAGATGCCGATGCCGGTGTCGGTGACCGCGATCTCGACCGCGGTTTTGAACCGCCTGGCAGCTACGGTCACCTGGCCGCCCTCAGCCGTGAACTTGATCGCGTTGGAGACCAGGTTGAGAAGCATCTGTTTCAGCTTCCCCACGTCCGCGATGACCAGGCCCGCCGTCTCGGCGTGCGCGGCGGTCTCGATGCGCTTGGCCCTGGCCAGGGGCTCGATGGTTGCCAGCACCACGCCGATGATCTCGGAGATGCGGACAGGCTCTGGCCGGAGCTCCATCTGGCCGGCCTCGACCTTGGCCAGATCGAGGATGTCGTTGATCAATCCGAGCAGGTGCTTGCCGCTGCCGTGGATGCGATCCAGGAAGTTGCTTTGGGTCGGCCGGCCGTAGCTGCCGCCGTCGTCCAGCAGCAGCTCCGAGAAGCCGATGATGGCGTTGAGCGGCGTGCGCAGCTCGTGGCTCATGTTGGCGAGAAACACGCTCTTGTGCCGGTTCGCGCGCTCCAGCTCGACGTTCGTCTCCCGCAGCTGCTCGGTGAGCGCGGCTCGGTCCAGCGCGGCCCCGATCGCGGTCGCGTATTGCTCCAGCCGCTCCACCTCGTCTGAGCCAAAGATCGGCGTGAAGGGCCCGGGGAGGACTATGAGCTTGCCTTGCCCGGCGGTCAGGGGCAGCGCGGCGACAAGTGCGACGCCGGAGTGGCGATCGGGCAGGACGAGCAGCCCACTCGACTCCGTGCCGGCGACCTGCTCAGAGAGGCTGGCCGCCTCGCTGCTGTCCAGCCCGCGAATGGCCAGGGGACTGTTCCCGGCCGAGAGCAGCATGCCCGCTTCGGCGCCCATCAGCCGCAGCGCCCATTCCAGGGCCCGCTCGGCGAGCAGCTGGCGGTCGGGGCTGTACAGCAGCAGGCCCTCCATCGCGTGGCGCAGCGCCTCTTCCTCCCGGGAGCGCCACTCTCGCCGGAGCCAGGAGGGCGGCGAGAAGCTCGCGTGGAGGAGGGGCACCATGGCCAGCGCGACGAGCTGGATCAGAAACTGCGGCACAGCGCCGCGGACGGCCTCGCCGCCGCCGCCCGCCACCAGGAGCACCAGGACCAGGCCGGCGTAGCCGGCGCTCAGCGCCCTGAGCCGCGCCCGCTGAACTGCCGGGCGACCGTCAGACGCCAGCCAGAATCGGACCAGCGGCTCCCCGACCTGGGCCGACCAGACCAGGATGACGGCGATGACAGCGACCTGCTGCACGGTCGTGAGAGTGCCCGTGGCGTTCTGAACGCCAGCCAATACATAAAGGAAGGCGGCCGCCGCGTTTGCCGCGACTGCCGCGGGGTGCCAGGGCCTGGGCAAAGGCAGGAATGCCGAGCGGAAGAGGAGCAGCGCATACCCGGAGGCGAGGAAGAAGCACAGGCTCAATACGTTGAGCCAGGAGAAGGATCTTCCGGCCATCACCGGCACCTGGCCGGCGAGCGCGACCAGCGCCAGCATGCCGACGGAGAGCGCCAGGTAGCCGAGCGCCGGCTGGCGGCGCCTCAGCCAGCCGACGGCTGTGGACACCGCCAGCAGAAGGAAGGCAAGCGCCACCGCGTGCTGGAGCAGGACGAACGCCAGTTTCACGTCCTCCCACCCTGGCCAGGCGGCCTCGGGGGTCGCCTGGCAGACCTTGAGTCCATGTCTCCTTGAGTCCGATCCTGGCCGCCCGGAGATCAGGACCCATGGGCAACCTGTAAAGAAATGTAGTCAGAAGGGAAGCGGGTCCTCGGCTCTGGCGCCGTTCGGGCGCGGGGTGGTATCGAATACCTTTGGTGCGTGAACGCCTTCTTCGAGGCGCTCGGCGCCCGTTTCGCCGCCGCGGCCTCCCGCCAGGGCGTCGAGGTGCCGGCTCCCACGCTGGACCCGGCTGTAGCGGCCGAGCTGCTGGAACTGGCGCGGGTCGCGGCCCACACCCAGGAGCGCCGGTTCGCCCCCCTCGCGTCCTACCTCGCCGGCGTCTTCGCCTCCCGCCTGGAGGCGGCCGGCGGCCCTTCGGATCCGGCTTCCGTGGCCGGGCTCATCCGCGAGGTGCGCGAGGAACTGGAGCGTGAGGCCGCGTCGTAGCCGGCGCGGGCGAGGTTGGCGGCCAGGCTGGAGGAAATCTCAGGGGGATGTTCGGGGGCTGGTGCCCCCCGCGGTCTTCAAAACCGTCTGTGGGGCCCCGATGACGGGTCCCAGGTGGGTTCGATTCCCATCCATCCCCGCCACTTCTTGAGATCAGAATGGCGATTCGCTCCGAGCAAGAGTCGATAGCGGTAACGTTGGCGGGCTATCAGCCCGACACCACTTTTGACACCAACCTGGCCCAGGCGGGCAGCGTCGGGGATCTGGGCGCGGGCAGGGCGCTCCCAGCCCGCGCCCAATCAGCTATCGCTCGATAGGCACCCCAACCATCGAGCCCCATTCCGTCCAGGAACCGTCATAGTTGCGGACTCGCGGATAGCGGAGCAGCTCGTGCAGTACGAACCAGGTGTGCGCGCTCCGCTCCCCGATCCGGCAGTAGGCCACCACCTCCCGGTCCGGCGTTATGCCCTGGGCTTCGTAGAGGGCGCTCAGCCGATCCAAGGGTAGAAACTCACCGGTTTCTGAGTTCACCGTGCGTGCCCAGGGGATGTTGCGGGCCGTGGGGATGTGGCCTGGCTTCTGAGCCTGCTCCTGGGGGAGGTGCGGGGGAGCCAGTAGGTCACCCCGATACTCCTCGGGGGAGCGGACATCGACCAGCCGAAAGGCCTCGTTGCCAAGCACCTCGTTGAGCATCTGATCGCGCATCGCCCGGATCTGGGCGACTGGCCCGCGGACCTGGTAGCCGCCAGTCGGCGTGCACGTAGTCTCCTCCTGGACCAGCTCCCGGCCCTCGAGCTCCCACTTCTTGCGGCCACCGTTCATCAGCTGGACCGCTTCGTGCCCGTAGTACTTGAAGTACCAGTAGGCGTAGGCGGCAAACCAGTTGTTGGTGCCGCCGTAGAGGACAACCTGGGTATCGTTGCTGATCCCCAGTCGGTTCATGAGGTCAGCGAAGGCTTCCCCGCCGATGAACTCGCGACGGAGCGGATCCTGCAAGTCATCCCGCCAGTGGATTCCGCACGAATTCGGAATGTGACCGCGCTGGTAGGCTTCGGTGTCCTCGTCCACGTCCAGGACGCGAACCCCCGGGCTCAGCAGGTTTGCGACCACCCAGTCGGTATCAACAAGCGCCGTTGCGGCTTGCGTAGCCATTATTTAGCTCCTCCTGTAGCTGGTTAGCCGCCCGGCCGAGCGATATGGAGTAATATACATATCTATATGTCCGCACGCAAGTCCCAGCCAGCTGAGCCCTTTCCGTTTGAAGGCATGGCTCGGATCTTCAGGATCCTGGCCGACCCGACTCGCCTCCAACTCCTACAGGCGATGTCACTCGACTGCAAGTCGGTGTCCCAACTGGTCCAAGAGTCGGGAGTGCCCCAACCCCTCGTCTCTCGCCATCTGCGCATCCTGCGCGATGCCGGGCTCGCGCGCTCCCAGCGCCGCGGCGCCTACGTCTTCTATTGACTGCCGGACCGAGCGGCCTGGGAGGCCGTGCAGGCTTGTCGGCAGCTTGCGGAGAGCTGGCGCTGACCGGCATCCGGTGGCACTCCGCGATACATACGCGATGGGCGTGACCGTGGTGGCTGCGGAGGGTGCCAGGCTCCTCCTTTATTGCTTCCTGCCTGGCCAGCAGAAGGAGCACGGGGGTGACGGCCGAGGAGTTGCTAAGGCCTCGGCCCTTCCCCGGCTGGTAGCGCCGGCGCGCGGCTTGGGCGGCGCCTCCTGGGTGAGGCGCGGCGGCTCAAGAACGCCTGGGCGATAGCGCACATCTGTCTGGTCCTCGGCTGGGCTCTTTACGACGGGGGCAGCCTCGATGAAGTCCGGCAGGTCGCTGATGATGGCCAGGAGTCCGCACGGGAGACCGGCTTCCTACCACTCCAGGTGCTGAACGCGGCGCTCGGGGGCCGCTGCCGGCGTGAGCTGCACCAGCTCGATGCCGCGATCGAGCTCCATCGCCAGGCGTGGGTCTGGTCGCAGAACCTGAACTCGCTCGCATTGCAGGCGACCGCTGAGGAGCTCTGCGCGGATCATGCCCCGTCCGGGCACTGGGACGAAGCAGCTGTGTGGGCTGAAGAGTCTCGCCGGAGCTGGGGCGAAGCCAAGATGTTCGTGCACCTCGCGGCCTGGACGGTGGCCGAGGCGCTGCTCCGGAAGGGGGCCGCATACTCCCCGCCGGAACTGCCAGAGGGAGACTGTTACCGGCTGGTGGCGCTCCGTGTCGACGCGGTGGTGGAGCGGCTTGCCGGTCGCAGCGCGACCGCCGAGTCGGCGCTCCGAGCCGCACATGAGCTGGATGCGAGCATGGCAGCTCCTTCTTGATCGACGGCCCGGGAGAAATCCATGCCGGTCCTGACACTGCCTCCCTAAAGCGGGAGTCGAGGGCGGCCCGCTCGCTGGTCGGCTTCACGACTAGGGCCACGCAACCGCCAAGGACTAGAGTGATCGCACCACGTCCGCTGCCCTCAAGGAGGCTCTCGCCATGTTCGGAACGATCGCAAGGATGAAGTTCAAGCCCGGTGCGTACGAGAAGATGCAGGACGTTATGAAGGGGTTCGAGGAGCGGCAGGTCAAAGGCTTCATGTTCAACGCCGTCTACCGCAGCCAGTCCGACCCCGACGAGGTCTGGCTGGTGGTCGGCTTCGAGGACGAGGCCAGCTACCGAGCCAATGCGGACGATCCGGAGACCGACCAGATGGCCCAGCAGTACCAGCAGCTGGTGGAGGCCCCGCCGGAATGGCACGACGGAGAGATCGTGTCGATGACCCGCGCCGAGGACCGGGCCACCAGCTAGACGCGCCTGAGTGCGCTTGATTCCTTCATCGGCTGGACTTCGGTGCCGATGTCCGCGTTCGGGGGCCGCCGTAGCGGCCCCCGGGCGGTGCGAATCGGGCTTTCGGGTTCAGATCACCTGCCAGCGTTGGAGTACATCAGCGACCCCGGCGTAGTCAGCAGCTCGCCCGTCTCGAGCAGCGTCTTCAGTCCGGAGAGGATCATCGGCCAGCCGCCGTAGAGCTCGTCGTGCGCGCCCTCACGAAGCTGGTCGTGGGTGACCGTCAGACGGCAGGAGTCACCGACCGGTTCGATCTCCCAGGTCACCCTCGAGGTTCCCTCCCTCTTCACGTCCTCGCTCCAGAGGGCCGTCATGCTCTGAACCAGCCGGCGCGGCGGATCGACCTCGAGGTTCTCACCCTCGCCCAGGAGGTGGGTGCCGTCCGGGGTCCGCTGCTCGTAGTGGGACCCGGGCGCCCAGTCCGAGCTGATCCGGGCCCCGAAGTTGTACTTGCTCCTCATCTCACTGTCGGTGATCGCCTCCCAGAGGCGCTCCGGGGTGGTCTTGATGTAGATCTCGAAGATCTTTTCCATGGGTTCCTCCAGTCTTGTTTTTAGCCCGCTAAGCGCTGCGGACCAGGGCTCGGCGTATTTGCTCACCCACCGGTCGTGGACAAGCCGGATCGGGACAGGGTTCAGAAAGTGGAGCTTCTGGCGTCCTCGCCGCCTGGTCACCACGAGGCCCGCATCCTCGAGTTGCTTCAGGTGCTTCATCACTCCGAAGCGGGTCATCCCGAAGCGCCCTTCAAGGGCACTCAAGCTCTGCCCGTCTTCGCGGAAGAGCTCGTCGAGGAGGCTTCTCCTCGTCGGATCGGCGAGAGCTCTGAACACCTCGTCCATGCGCCCACTATATGTGACTATTTCGTCACATGTCAAGTAACCGCCACGAAGGGTCAACCAAGCTCCATTGCGAGCACGGTGGCGAGCCGGTGACAGCCGAGGACCTCGCCCTCGCACCCTCTGGCTAGCTGAGCGGCTTGGACTCCAGCTGGACGGTTCCGCCGCTCTTGAGCCAAACGATCCACCAGGCCTCTGCCCGCCCATTCTCGGTGAGCCAGTAGTACCGCCGCCTAGGTCGCCGCTCCGCCTCCTGGCGCTCGGGCTCCTCCCATTGACTGGCAAGCCAGTCGTGCTGTTCCAGGCGCGCCAGAATCGGGTAGAGACTCCCACCAGCCAGCCGTGTCTCCTTGCACAGCTCCAGTCCGTACCACTTTCGGTTCGGCTGATCGAGCAGCGCCACCAGGACGGCAAGGGTCGGCCTGGTTACCCGCTGCACGGCTGCGCCATGGTCGTTCGGCCCGACGCCCTCCCGTCTTCGTGGCGACGCCATGAAGCCTAATCTACATAAATCGGTTAAGAGAAATTGAATACGGCTTGGCTCGCTGGGCCTACTTTGGACGAGAGCGGCGGGGAAAGGGAAAGACGTGGTAGGCCCGTTCTTTGGAGCGCGCGCTGGCAGCTGATGCCCAGCGCTCGGCGTCGAGGTCGCACGAGCTCACGGCCGAGCCTGAAGGTTGCGCCGACCCGAGCTGTACAAAAGCCGCATTACATGTGATAGCGCGGTTGACATCTATTGCACGTTGCCGAGAGAATAAAGGCCAGCGCAGGACATGGGAGGGATACCCCTAGATAGGCTGCTGCGCTTCGCCCGTGTGCTGGGCAGCGCAGTTTCCTTGACTCTGCTGGCGATTCTGGTGGCGGCGATCTCGCACCAGGCCCCTGCCGAGGCAGTGGGATCCGCGCTGCCCGCCGGCCCCGCTCCCGCCGCGCCGGCCACTCCGGCGGTTGCCAAACCCGCCGCGCCGGCGCCCGCTGCAGCCCCCAAGCCTATCGTTGCCGCGCCTGCCG
>CATPBP010000054.1 GCA_955652675.1 Candidatus Dormiibacterota bacterium | reverse complement strand
GCGGTGGTCACGCCGAAATCGCACACCATGCCCGAGGTGGTCGCGATCATGACCGGCGCCATGGCCGCCTAAACCGGGGAGGGATCCGCCCAGGCCGCGCTAAGCTCGAGAGTGTCGTGGGATCGATCCAGGGCGACCGCGTGATCACGCGAGTGCTGTTTGCGGTGGATCGCTCGACCTACTGCCGCCTGGCGGCGGACTATGTGGGTGCCCTGGCCGCCCAGCTCGGCGCCGAGGTGATGCTCCTTCACGTGGTGGAGGTCCCAAGAGGCGTGGATGCCTCCTCCTTCGAGGATCACGGCGAGGGTCCTCTCCTTCTAGCTGCGCTGCAGGACCGCTTGCAGCGACCGGGGGTGACCACCACGCCGGTCGGGATTCGGGGGGCGCGCGTGGGCCGGGTGGCTGAGGAGATCGTCGAGGTGGCGACCTTCTATGACGTGCAGCTCATACTGATGGGCTCGAAAGGGGAATCAGACCTGCGAGGGCTGTTGCTCGGCAGCACGACGCACAAGGTGCTGCAGCTCGCCCCCTGTCCGGTTGTGGTCGTGCCGCCTAGGCGTGGCTCAGCAGGAAAGCAACATCGCTGAGGGTCATTACCCAGACCGTGTGTCAGCGTTGTCTCAGTGTGGGGAGCTTTCGGGTGTGTCTGCTGGCCGGTCTTTTGCTGGTCGGGGTGTCACTGGCCTGCGGCCGGCCGTCTGGCGGCGGTGGCCCTTCGCCGAGCGGGGGTCAGCCGGCGCCCAGCGCTAGGCAGCCGGTGCCGATCGTGGGCTCCCAACCACCGGCCAGCGCCCGGCAGGCGGTCTCCGTCCAGCTCAAACCAGGCGCCGATCCCAACGCCGTGGCGGCGCGCGTGCTCGGTCCCAACGCCTTCATCCGCTCGGCCACACGGGGGGCGGCCAACCCGCCGATAGGTGCCGCCGCCCGGCGAACCTATCTGATCCCGGTCGCTCCCGAGCAGGAGGGCACCGCCCTGGGGCGTGCTCGACAGGACGCCGACGTGGAGTACGCAGACCTGGTCCCCTGGCCACCGGACCTCCCCTAGGCCGACGAACGCTCCTCAGGGGCCATTTCGCACGTTGACAGGAGTGTGAAAGGGCCGCCCATATACTCGGAGATCCCTTGGCGGCGCCGCTGAGTCGGGTTGAGACGGTCGGGGAGCGCGACTTCGGAGCGGAGATCCGGGTCAGCGGCCTCCTCCACGCGTACGGGGAGGCAGGCCGGCTTCCGGTTCTGCGTGGGGTCGACCTGGACGTTGAGCCGGGGGGCTACCTCGCCATCACCGGCGTCTCTGGCGCTGGCAAATCCACGCTGCTGGCACTGCTGGGCGGCCTCGAATCCGTGCAGTCGGGCTCGGTGATGGTCGGCGGCCGCAACCTGGCCAGCCTCAACGGCCGTGAGCTCGCCCACTTCAGGAGGGACGTGATCGGCTTCGTATTCCAGGACTTCGGGCTGCTCGGCATGCTGACCGCGCTGGAGAACGTGGAGATGGCACTCTCGCTGGCCGGGGTGAGCCGCGCCGAGCGCCGGCGGCGAGCCGCAGAGCTGCTGGCCGAGGTGGGCCTCGCCGGCCGGGCCTCCCACCGCCCCACGGCTCTCAGCGGCGGCGAGCTGCAGCGGGTGGCGATCGCCAGAGCGCTGGCCAACCGCCCGCAGCTGGTGCTCGCGGACGAGCCCACCGGAAACCTGGACGAGGACTCGGCGCTGCGCGTCCTCGAGCTGCTGGAGCGCCTGCGCGCGGAGCGCGGTTGCACGCTGGTGGTGGTCACCCACAACCAGGAGCTGGCCGAACGTGCCGGACGCAGGGTCCGGCTCACCCGGGGCACCCTCCAGTGAGAGTGGGCTCCACGGAGGCCGGACTGTGAGGTGGTCCGACGCCTGGCTCCTCGCCCTGCGCAGTCTTCGCAGGCGGGGAGGACGCACCCTCCTCGCCGGCCTCGGCGTGACGCTGGGCACCACCATGCTGGTTGCGCTTCTCAGCATCTCCGCGACCGCCGACAGCAGGATCGTCAGCCAGCTCAGCAAGGGTGGCCCCGCCGCCGCCATCCACGTTGACGACGCGTACCCCGACCCCAGCAACCTGGCCAGCGACGAGCTGAAGACCGGCCCCCATCACGACCTCAACGACGCTGCGGTTGCAGCGCTGCGCAGCTCCCCCCACGTCGCCTCGGTGGTGACGGTGCTCTCGACGCCGGTGCTGGCGATCCCCTGCCCCGGTGTCGCACCGGGCCCCAAGGCGCCGGCGGCATGCCGGCAGGAAACCGACGGCTACGTCACGACTGCGGTCGGGTCCGATCTCGGGCGGGCGTCGGACCTGCCAATCACGCTGCTCGCGGGACGCCTGCCGGCACCCGCTTCGCTGACCGAGGTCGCGGTGACCCAGAGCTACGTGGAGCGTTTGCACCTGGACGCGCGGCACCCGGCGGCGGTGCTCGGTTCCGAGGTGGAGCTCGCGGCGCCGCAGGCGCTGCCCGGCGCCCAGGCCCGGTTCCGGGGCCGCTGGTCGCGGGCCGAGGTCGTGGGAGTGGTGGCGCAGACCGTCGACCAGGGTGAATTCCTGGTTCCCATCGAGCAGAGCCGGGTGGCCCGGCAATGGAGCCTGGCCGGGGTCGCCACCCGCGGCCTCCCGCGCCAGACCTCTCCCTACAGCGGCCTCGTGGTGGTGGCCGACAGCCTGGCCGACGTTCATGCGGTGCGTTCGCAGATCGCCGATCTGGGCTACGCGACGAGCGCGCCCGAGCACCTGGTGGCCTCGGTCCAGAAGTACCTGCACATCGTGGACATCGTGCTGGGCGGGATAGGGGCGGTGGCCCTTGCCATAGCCGTGCTGGGCGTGGCCAACTCCCTCCTCGCGGCCGTGCGGGAGCGCTGGCGGGAGATCGGGGTACTGAAGGCGCTTGGCGCCAGCGACGGCGACGTGGCTCGCTGGTTCCTGGTCGAGGCGGGGCTGCTGGGGCTGGCCGGCGGTGTGGTCGGGACGGTCGCCGGGACGGCGCTGGCGGGCAGTGTGGCCCTGGCCGTCAATCGCTACCTGGTGGACCAGGGCCTGCAGGGCATCGACATCGGGCTGCTGCCCGCAGCCTGGGTCCTCGGTGTGCCGCTCGCCAGCGCGCTGCTGGCGGTTTGCGGCGGCCTTGCTCCCGCGCTCAGAGCGGCCGGCCTTCCCGTCCGGGAGGCGTTGGGCGGATGACCGTCCGGGCATCGAGGCCCTGGCCGGCCCTGTTGCTGGCGGCAATGCTCCTGGCCGCCGCCTGCAGCCAGGGATCGCGCAGCTCGGTGCGCCCCACTGTGCGGCCATCGCCGCCGCCTGTCGTATACGCGGCGCTGGGCGCCAGCGAGACGGCTGGGATCGGGACCGCCGATCCCGCCCGGCAGTCGTTCCCGCAGGTCCTCTACCAGCGTTTGCCTCGTTCGGCCGTTCTCTACAACCTCGGGCTGCCGGGCGAGACGACGGCGGCTGCGATCCAGGACGAGCTGCCTGCTGCCGTCTCCGGGCGCCCCAGCCTGGCCACCGTCTGGTTCAACGTGGACGACATGGCGGCCGGCGTCTCGGCCGCCGACTACGAGGTGCGGCTGGACCGGATCGTCGGCGGGCTGCGCGAGGCCGGAACCGCGCGGGTGCTGATCGCCAACACACCGCGCCTCGACCTGCTGCCGGTCTACCTGGCCTGCCGTCCCAACCCGCCGGCGGGAGCGGTGAAATGTCCTCTGCGCGGCGACGTCGTGCTGCCGCCTCCCAACGAGCTCAGCGCGCTGGTGGACGCCTACAACGCCGCCATCACCAGAGTCGCCCAGCGTCATGGCGCCACCGTGGTGGATCTGGCCGCTCAGGAGGCGACCATCGCGCAGCATCCCGAGTACGTCAGCTCAGATGGATTGCATCCCAGCACCCAGGGCGCCGCGGCGATCGCCGGAGCGTTCGCCGACGCCATGTCGAGGACCCCCTAGAGATGTCGTACTTCTAAAAGTTGCGGTTCCCTCAGGGGACCTCGTGGGCTGGCGGCGGCTGCGGGCGGCCGTTGGCGAGGTTGACGATGACAACGGTAAGGGCTCGTGGACCTCCGGCCAGCACGGCTGCGGTCACCACGGCTACGAGCAGCGCCACCAGCGTCAGCGGCAGCGGACGGAGCACCGGCAAGGCGCGCTGGCGGTTCCGGGGGTGGAAGCGCGTTGAGAGAAATCCGGGATCCCAGGAGCTCAGCTCGGCGTCGATCAGGTGAGCCCATTCCGAATCGTTCGACCCCGGGGCTCCGTCCGGTGGTCTCATCAACCACCTTGACGCTCGGGTATCCCCTCCTGATCGATTTCTGCGAGCGCTTTGCGCATCGCCTCGAGTGCGGCTCCCAGCCTGGAGGCGACAGTGCCGGGAGGAATCTGCAGCGTGCGCGCAATCTCGTCGCGGGACATTCGCGCGTAAAAGCTCAGCACTACAACGACGCGCAGCTTTGGGCTCAAGACGCTGAGAGCGCGCTCCGCGAGACTCCGGTCCTCGACCTCCTCCTGTGCCGAGGTTCCCGGCACGTAGAGCTTTGGGATGAGGAGCCTGGCCACGCGCTGACGCCGCAGATATGAGATGGCAGTGTTCACCGCGATGCGGTGCAGCCAGGCGCCCGGCGAGCTTCCGCCCCGATAGTCCTGGCGCGACTTGTAGGCGCGCTCGAAAGTCTCCTGGGTGAGGTCTTCGGCGGCAGCGGCCTCCAGGACAATTCCACGAATTGCCCTGTACACGGGGAGCCTGAACCGCTCGTAGAGCTGTTCGAACTCAGATACCGGATCGGGTTCCCCGCGAGAACGGTCGAGGCTAGGCCCCATGCAGCAACGTCAAGCTGTTTTACGACCGAAGCGACATGATGGACACTTCAGCGCTCGGTTTTCCGAACCACCAAAAACCGATCAGAACTCATCGGTCGTGCGTCAAACACATGCAAGTACGAGCAAAGGGTTCAACCGAACTCGACGCTCTAAGGCTGCGTGTGGAGGTTTAGTCCCATGTCCCCTAGGTTGGGTGCGGGCCCGTGGTCCGCGCATGTCATGCGGACGGTCATCGCGACTGCTGGTGTGACCACGTTGGTGGTCGGCCGAGCTGGTTTTGCGATGGCCGCCGGCCCGCTACCAGGAGCGTCGGTTCCGACTCCTGCGGGCACCGCGAGCGTGTCGACGGCGACCACGCCGTCGGGAGCGAATGTCACCGGGAATTACACAGGTGCCGGCCCCACGCACGGCACCGTTCCGGTCAACGTCAACGCAAACACGCAGAGACCATCGGTCTCGATCAACTCGCAAAACCCAAACGTGGGTACATCCGGTGTCGGTATCGACGGTCTGCCGTCTGTCCCCGACAACCTGCCGGTGACGGTTACGGTCCCGCCGCTACAGGACCCGGTGCCGGCTCTCCCTGGCAACGAGGCCACGGCGGGCACTCCCGGAGCTCAGGCAGGACTGCAGGATGTAGCAGCCGCGCAGCTGGGAGACACGAATGCGTCCGCCTCGGCTGACGGCGCAAGCGCCACCACCTGCGGTGCCGGTGTCGCCACCAGCGCCGCGGTCCCGGTGATCGCCTGTGGCCCGGATGGATCGAACGCTTCCGCGTCAGGGCCGCTTTCCGCGCTGGTCGGCGCGGTGGCGGTCACGGCTTCGCCGGCTAACGGCGTCGACATGAGCGCCTGCGGGGCCGCGCTCGGTCTGGGCAGCAGCGGCTCTCGGGTGACCTGCGCTGCCACCGGCTCAATGGCCTCCGGGGCAGGCATGCTGGCCTCCAGCTCGCTCGGCTCCAACACTGCCGGGCTGTCGATTCAGAACGGCCTGCGGGCGAATGCTTGCGGTGCCGGCGCGGCTTTCGGCAACGGCGCCTCCAGCGCCGCCTGCAACGCCGCGGGTCCGACCTCCGCCGCGGCTAGCGGCCTGCTGAGCGGTACTGGCGGCGCGGGCGCGGGCAGCATCTCGCCGAGCAACGGGCTGCAGGCGAGGGCCTGCGGAGCCGCCTTTGGCGCTCTCAACTCGACCACTTCGGCCGACTGTGGGGCCGCGGGCTCGACAGCCTCGGCCGCGGGCGGCGCTCTCACCGGCACCCTGGGACCGGCGGGCACCAGCCTTACGCCCAGTGGCGCCCTGCAGGCAAGTGCCTGCGGCGGGGCCGCGGGTGCTCTCGGTTCGACTTCCTCGGTGGTGTGTGATCCGACCGGTTCTACCGCCTCGGCAGGAGGTGGGCAGCTTTCCGCCGCTCTGGGCTCGTCCCAGGGCAGCCTGATGCCCGCGAGCGGACTGCAGGCGAGCGCCTGCGGAGGGGCCATGGGGGCCCTCGGAAGCAGCTCGCTGGTCGAGTGCGGTGCGGCTGGGTCCGTGAGCTCGGCTACGGGCGGCGCGCTCTCTGGCGCGATCGGTTCGGACCAGGCATCGGGCTCTCCGGCTAACGGCGGCGCGGTCGCCGCCTGTGGCGTCGCGGACGCTCTCGGTTCGGGAGGCGCAGGCGTGACCTGCGGTCCTGACGGGTCGGCCGCGACCGCAAGCGGAACGCTCTCCGGTGCGGCGGGTTCCAGCAACGCCGCCGGCTCCCCGGCCAGCGGTCTCCAGGCGGGCTCCTGCGGAGTGCAGGGGATCGCCGCCATCGGCGGCAGTGCCGCCGTAGGATGCGCGCCGGCAACGGCGTCGGTCATCCCGGGATCGAACTCCCAACCGGCCGGTGGCGGGAACACCCCGGCCACCTCCCCGAACGGCTCAGCCGCTTCCGGGAACAACTCGGGCCTGGCGGGCATCGGCACCGCAGACCCGTTCAACAACCTCGCCGCGGCGGCGAGGACCAGCGGGATCCCCGGGTCGGGCTCCGCCGCTTCCAACGCGGCGTCCAGCTCCGGTCCGAGCGGTCCTTCAGCGGGCGCTTCCGGCCCCCTCGCCAACACCGGACTTCCGGTGCTCGGCCTGGTCGTCGGCCTAGTGGCCCTGCTCGCGGGTGGCTTCCTCAGCTGGAAGCGCACCCCCGCCTGACGCCTTCCCTCCCTCCTCGCACGGGGGCCGGTCCAAAGTGGTCCGGCCCCTTCAGGCGTCTTTCCGGAGTTCTCCCTGCCCTGCTGCTGTGCGCGCTCGGGGTTGCTCTGCTTGCGGTGGCGGTGATGCCGGTCGCCATGGGCTTTTGGGGCCAGCGGGAGGCGCAGCAGCGCTGGCAGCAGGTCCTGGTCAGCCCTCTAGTTGAGCCGGATGAGCCCACCGCGGATCTCTTCCGGCCGGTGGACGGGCTCGATTTCAGACTGACGGTGCCCAGGCTCGGCTATTCCGAAGTGGTGCGCGAGGGAGTCGGGCTCGCGGTGCTCGCCATGGGACCCGGCCGCTACCCCGAGACGGCGTGGCCGGGCCGGCCGGGCGACGTCGGGGTCGCCGCCCACAACCTTTACTGGCAGCCGTTCGGGGACCTCAAGCGCGGGGACGAGATCGTGCTGGAGGCCCGCTACGGGCTCTTCCGCTACCGGATCACTGGCTCCCAGGTGGTCTCCGCCCGGGACGGATGGATCCTCGACCCGGCTCCCGACCGGCAGCTCACGCTGACGACCAGCCAGCCGGAATGGGCGGGGCCGTTCGCCACCCGCCGCGTGGCAATCTTCGCCCAGGAGGTCCCCCCCTCCGCCGACTGAGAGACCTGTGAACACCCTCTAGGGCGGGTCCGGAGAGGCGGGCCGGCCGCCGCCGACCAGGGAGTGGAGCCGGCACCAGGGACAGGCGCTTTCCTGCTGCTCGCCGAGCGGATACCCGTGCAGCCGGTCTGGCTCCGCGAACATGGTCCGGTCCAGGTGCGGAAGGTAGACCGTCAGCACTCGAGGATCCGAATACTTTCGGACCACGTCGCCCAGGAACAGGTCGTGGCCTGGGGGCATCGGGTCGTGCACGTAGACGAGGTCCCCGACGGCGACCCCGTCGAACTCGGGCCGGTCCACGCTTCCGGTGAACTTACAGCTAGTGGCGTGCCCGTGTCAGCATGGAACAACCCCATACGCGGACACGTCGGGCTTGCAAGCGCGGCAGTACGTGTCCATGCTTTGGTTCAAAGGTGGAGTGGGAGTGCTTCCTCAGCCGAGCCGGCTTCGATCGATCCTGAACAGACCCCGGCCTGCGTTTCCCGCCCTCCCAGCCCTGCCCGCGCGGCTGCACAAGCTCTCCCGCTGGCTGAGCCGGCAGGGGCCGGTTCGGGTCGTGCTGATCTACCGCGACACCAGAGCAGGAGACTACGCAGCCGGTCTCGCCTTCCACGCGCTGCTGACCATGTTCCCGATCTTTCTGGGCCTGCTCACGCTGATCGGCCTGATCAGCCGAAGCGAGGACCTGGACCTCCGGGTGCAGGAGGCGATCGTGACCAGCTTCCCGCTGGGAATGCAGTCGGAGGTCCAGGCCGCCCTTGCCTCGCTGCAGCACAGCGCCGCAGCCTATGGTGCGGTCGCGGTGGCCTGGCTGCTCTGGAGCGGCACCGGCTACTTCTCCCACCTGGAGTGGGCGATCAACCGCATCTACATCGCGCAGACTCGCTCCTTCTGGAAGCAGCGGCTGATGGGCGTGGGCATGATCTGCGCGCTCTCGACCTCGATCGCGGCCGGCGTCATCGGGACCTGGGTCCTGACATCCATCCACGGCCTCTCCATCCTCGGCTTCTTCGCCAACTGGATAGTGCTGGCCGTCCTGCTCTGGTCCATGTACCTGGTGGTCCCCAACCGCGAGGTGAGCCTGCACGAGTCCTGGCCGGGAGCGGTCCTGGCCAGCCTCTTGATCCAGGTGCTGAACCTCGCCTTTCCGATCTACATCCGCCTCACTCACAACTTCAACGCCTTCGGGCGAGGCCTACTGTTCTTTCTGGTGCTCGTCACCTGGCTCTATCTGGTCAGCCAGCTGCTGCTGGTGGGCGCGGTGCTCAACCGCCTTCAGCTGGGGCGGATCCCCACAATCGGCCGCTCTCACGAGAACAGCTCCCCGTGGGAGGCCTGAGAGGGCCGGACCGGGGGGCGGCGTCATTGACGGACGGTGGCCGGCGATAGTACGTTTGCGGCCTGATGGTGGGGGAAGAGGTACTGTGGGGCTACGCGGTCACTGAGAAGAGCTCGCCGTGACGGACACGGCGACCGTTACCGATGTACCTCAGCATCCTGCCGGCACCGTCCGTCACCGGCTGAGCGTCGCCAAGCTGAACGAGCAGCAGCTCGACGGCTACCGAACCGCCATCACTCAGGCTGGCCAATTCACCCCCGGTGACAACCGCGGATATCAGTGGTTCGCCGGTCAGCACGGCATCCCTGGCAACTTCTGCCAGCATCACACCCAGAGCGAGCACGGCCGCCGCTTCTTCCTGCCCTGGCACCGGGCCTACCTCTATTTCTTCGAACTGGCGCTGCAGGACCTGGTGCCCGACGTGACGCAGCCCTGGTGGGACTGGACCTACGACGACCAGAACCCGATCTGGATACCGGAGGCCTATGCCGTCGACGGCCTGCCTGACGGCACCCCCAATCCTCTGTTCCGTCAGACGATCGACGTGCGTCCTCGCCGGGCAGGGCAGCCGCAAGCCACCGTGCGGGCCGACGGCGGCCCGGACCCCCGGGCCCAGCCCACCCAGGACGATCTGGAGACGCTGCTCAATGAGTCGGACTTCTTCACCTTCTCCCTGCAGCTGGAGGACATACACGACGGCATTCACGTCGCCGTCGGGGGCACCATGGCCAACATCGCCTGGGCCGCCTACGACCCCCTCTTCTTCGCTCACCACACGATGATCGACCGCCTCTGGTCGATGTGGCAGGACCGTCACGGCGCGGCCGGGCCAACCGATGACATGCTCGGCGAGGCTCTGCCGCCCTGGCACATGACCGTGCAGCAGACCCTCGACGTGGACACTCTCGGCTACACCTACTCGGCCACCTCGGTGCGCGTGCCGGGGAACGTCTGATGGCGCCAGCGCTCTACACCTCCCCACCCATGTCCCTGCCTCTGCAGACCGGGGTGAAGCCCTTCTACCGCGCGGACCTGCTGTTCTACGGGGTTGACCAGACCGGTCCGAGCTACCGGGCAGCGGTGTTCTTCGACAACCCGAACGCCAACCAGGACACTCCCGAGGACGCCGAGCACGGTTTCGCGGGACGCTTCGCCGTCTTCGGCAAGGGCGGCTGCTACGGCGACGAAGGGCACTGCATCCCACGTGGGCCGCAGCATCGCTTCGACCGCCGGCCACCCCACCCGGCGCTGCCCACGATGAAGGTGGTGCGGGTCACGGACCGGGTGCGAGCCCTGATCGCGCAGGGCCAGTCCGACGTCGTCGTGACCGTGGTGCCCACCCTGGCCGACACGGCGGGGATCGCCGTCGAGGGCGACCTGGAGCGTCCGCTGCAATTCGAGCAGCTCGGCCTGGTCACCTACGACCGCTGACGCAGCCGGTCTTGCCGGCCCGCGAGGCTCCGGCGGTAGCCAGACCTCATGCCTCACGCCGGGTTGGTGTACACATACCAGGCAATGAGTGCATCCGGTCTCCCCGAGCTCCAGGTGGAGGTCAGGGGAGGCCTATTCCTCCACGTGCGGCCGATCCGGCCCGAGGACGAGCCGCTGCTGCAGGAGGCCTTCTCGCGGATGTCGGAACGCAGCGTCTACTTCCGCTTCTTCTCGCCCCTCAAGCGGCTCCCCGAAGAGCTGGCGCAGCGCCTGGCGCTGGTGGACTACAAGGACCGGTTTGCCCTGGTCGCGACCACCCGGGCGGCGGACGGGCACGAGCAGATCGTGGGCGTGGCGCGCTACGACCGGGCGCCGGGGACGGACACGGCGGAGGTGGCGCTGGCCGTGGTGGACGACTACCAGCGCCGCGGCGTTGGCGCCATCCTGCTCGGTCTGCTAGCCCAGGTGGCGAGGGAGCACGCCATCCGCCGCTTCAGCCTCGTCGTCCTGCCTGAGAACCAAACCATGCTCGCCCTCCTCCGCCGCCTCGGCTGGATCCACAAAGCCACCCTCCGCGGCGGCGTATACGAGATCGAATTCGAGGTGTAACAGCGCGGGGGAGGCAGGCCTCCCCCACGGAGCCCCCTCCCGCAAAGCGATGTTGAGCGTCGATTTGCGGGACTCAAACGGCCAGGATGAACCCGGCCTTTCTAGAGACGCGCCGGGCTCCCTCCCCCAAGGGGGAGGGGTCAAGAACCTACCAGCGCGCTTCGAAGACTTGGTATTGGTAGGCGACCTCGAAGCCTAGGCGGCGGTAGAGCTCGTAGGCCCTGGTTGGGTTCATGGCGTCCACGTAGAGCGAGGCGGATCGTGCGGAGTGCCGGTCGAGGCGGCGCAGGGCCTCGGCGGTCAGCGCGAGCCCGAGCCCTTGGCGCCGGTGTCCGGGAACGGTGCCGACCACGTTCACCAGACCCACCGGCTGGGCCCGAGTGTCCGCGTCGTGCTCTTCCAGGGCCGACCAGACGATGGCTGCGGGCGTGTCGTCCTCAGTCATCGCAATCAGACACAGGTCGGCCGGCTGGCCGTAGGAACGCACCTGGTCGGCGGTCACCGGCGAGAACCTCCAGTGGTCGGCGAAGGCCTGGTTGAAGGTCTGGGCCGCCACCCCGGGCTGAGCCGGCACCGCCAGCCGGTACCCGGCGGCCAGTGGAGCCGCCGGAACGCCCTCCAGGTCCGCGCGGTCCATACGCCAGAAGGGCCGCACCGGGCTCAGGCCGAGCGGTGCCAGGGCGGCCGCGTCGTAGTCGGCCGGAAGCCAGGCCTGGGCCGCCGAGGCACCGGCGGCACGGCTCAGGCGCAGGCCCCACTCCAGCAGCTCCAAACGGGCCGGCTCGCTCCGGGCGGCCGTCTCCAGTCGGGCGACGGTACCTTCCATGCCCTCCCGATGCCAGACCAGGACGAAGCCCTGGGGGCCGGTCCCGTTCTCCAGGGCTCGGGATCGTGCCTCCCAGTCGAAGTCACCCATCTGCCGCTGCAGCCAGCTCCGATCCGGCACGGAGTCGCGGGCGCCCCGCCGAACCTCCTCTGACCAGATCGCGCAGAGAGCTGGGTAGTCGTCCGGACATCCTGCTCTCACGTCATACCGACCCTACAGCACCTCCGAGGTCACGGAGTCGCCCGGGCGACCACGTCCGTGAGCTCGGGCAGCGCCCTTCGGATCCGCTCCTCCAGCTCCGTCTCCACCCGGTGCGCGTCCTCCAGTGAAATCCCCCCCGGCATCTGCGCGACCACATGGGCGACCAGGCGGTCACCGCGCTCGCTCAGCTCCACGTCGCGGCAGCGAACGACGCTGGGGTGCGTCTCGACGATCCCGCAGATCAGCTGCGCCAGGTCCTCCCGCCGTCTGGTCACGTCCGCTCCGCTCACCACGTCCGGCTCCAATGGCTCCAGGTGGACGTCAACCCGGGAGACGCCAGGGAACTCTTCGCGAAGGTTGCTCTCCAGCTGCTCGGTGGCGCCGGCGGCGGCGTCGAGGGTCATGTCGCCAGGCAGCTTGGCGTGCATGGTGAGGTGCAGGCGGCCGTCCTCCTCCTTCTCGACGGTGACGTTGTGCAGGTCTCGAATGATCCCCTGGCGG
>CATPBP010000053.1 GCA_955652675.1 Candidatus Dormiibacterota bacterium | reverse complement strand
GTTCGGCGAGGAGGGCTGGGGAGCGACAAACATGTTCATCACCATCGCCTCCTTCCTGGTGGCGATCTCTGTGCTGATCTTCCTCTACAACATCGTCGTCAGCTGGAAGCACGGCGAGCTGGCCGGCGACGACCCCTGGGGCGGGAACACGCTGGAGTGGGCGACGAGCTCGCCACCGCCGCCCTACAACTTCGAGCGGGTGCCGGCCGTGCGCTCCTACATGCCGCTGCGCGAGATCCGGGCGGAGCGCCAACGGCGCCAGGCGGAAGGAGCCGAAAGGGCCAGCGCAGGGGTTACCGAGGGCAGCGTCTAACCCAGGCCAAGCGAGCCAGCCCCGGCTCGACCAGCGTGGCGATTAAATGCGGCTGCTTGGTCTGGGCGGTTCTCTGAACCTCACTCTCGCCTTGATGAGGCAGAACCGAGCACCGGTAGGAGGCGACCCTCGAGCTCGCGAAGTGTTGGGCCAGCCGTCTAGAGTGGGGAGACCCCGACTCTCAGCGGCGGCGGCGGCATCCCGACTTACCGATCGCTGCTGGGATCAAGGAGCACCCGAACGAAGATCAGCGACCCCTGCCGAGTTAGAGCGGCTTAGCCGCTCACCACGATCGGAGCAACCCATGGACTCTACCCCTACGGTCGACGCCCGTCGAAGGGGACAGGCGCCGTCTGACTATGCCGTGCTCAAGCAGCGGGTGCGCGAAGCCGGCCTGCTCGACAAGCAGCCCCGCTTCTATGTCCGATCGATCATCTTCAAGCTGATGCTGCTCGCGGCCTCTCTCGCGGTCTTGGTGCTTTTCCGCCAGCAGCCGTGGGTCCTGGCGCTCGACGCGGTGGCGCTGGCGATCATCTTCGGACAGCTGGGGTTTCAGCTCCACGACGCTGGCCACCGGCAGATGTTCGAGAAGGGCCGGCTCAACACCGTCGTAGGCCTGCTCACGGGCAACCTGCTGCTCGGGATGAGCTACGGCTGGTGGGTCGACAAGCACAACAAACACCACGCCAACCCCAACGACGTCGACATGGACCCTGACATCGGGCCGGGCGTCATCTCCTACTCTGAGGAGCAGGCCTTGGCGTCGAGAGGTGTCCCTCGCCTGGTTGCCCGCTACCAGGCATATCTGTTCTTCCCGCTGCTGTTCTTGCTCGGCTGGAGCCTGCACGCCAAGAGCGGCAGGTTCCTGCTGGGACGCGGATCGAAGTACCGCCGGCTCGAGCTCGGGCTACTGGCCCTGCACCTACAGCTCTACGTCGGGTTCTTCGTTTACTTGCTCGGCCCCTGGTGGGCACTCATGGTGATTGTGATCCACCAGTGCTGCGGCGGCCTCTACATGGCATCGGTCTTCGCGCCCAACCACAAGGGCATGCCGCTGGTGGAAGCGGGCAGCGAGCCCGACTTCCTGCGCCGACAGGTCCTCACCTCCCGCAACGTGCGCGCCCACCCGCTGACCGACGTCTGGTACGGCGCGCTGAATTATCAGATCGAGCACCACCTCTTCCCGACCATGGCCAGGAACCGTGTGGCTAGGGCGCATGACATCGTCAGGGAGTTCTGCGAGGAGCGGGGGATCCCCTATTACCAGACCTCAATGCTGCGGTCCTACCGGGAGATCCTCGGCTTCCTGCACCAGGTCGGAGCGCCACTCCGCGAGCGCCATCCCAACCGGCCGGCCGGCAGGGCTGCTGAAGGGGCAGGAGATCGGTGAGCCCGGAACACGGCAACGCAGACGCTGCCGACCATTCCGAGGGCGGCCAATCGCACGACGGGTAGGGGATTCAAACGTTATGGCGGAGAGTGGCGATAACGGCGTTCTGAAGGGCACCTTCAAAGTCAACGCCGGGCTGGCCGAGATGCGGAAGGGCGGCTGATGATGGATGTGGTGACGCCGGAGCACGCCAGGATCGCCGAGGAGGCGGGGGCCTGCGCGGTGATGGCGCTGGAGCGCGTGCCCGCCGACATCCGTGCGGACGGCGGCGTGGCCCGGATGTCAGATCCCGCGCTGGTCCGATCGATCAAGGAGGCTGTGACCATCCCCGTGATGGCGAAGTGCCGGATCGGGCACTTCGTCCAGGCGCGGATCCTGCGGCGCGCGCTCGAGCTCATCGAGCAGTCGCCGGCGGAGGACCTCTACAAACAGCTGTTCCTGGTGCTTACCCAAGCTGGCGAGAGGGCAGAGATCCGCGGTGATAGGGGGGGTCTCCTGGAAGCTAGCCACCGCTTACAAGGTCGCGGTTCAGCTTGGCGCGAAGCTGGGGCTGCTCCCTGGGGACGAGCTCCCCTGGCGGCGGCGGGTGTCAGACATGTTCTTCGGACAGGAGGAGCCACCGACCTGGGAGCAGGCCCTGGGGGAGCCAGGAGGCATCTGGACGTCCTCGGCCTGGAAGGACTGCCGGCGCTCCCGGCAGAGCACGACATCGCCGGCAATGGGGCCGGTGTAGAGCTGGCTGGCGCGCTTGAGCGGTAGCCTTTCCCATCTCCGTTCTCGTCGACCAGTATCACCGTCCAGAGCCCCGGGCCAGGTCGTGCAGACCGCGGGCACGGATCATCAGGCATCCTTGAGAGGTGGTCCCGACGTGGACTCTGCTAGCTGCCTTCGCCGCCGGCCTCATCCTGGGGGCCCTGGCCTCGCGGCTGCTCGTCCGTCCCGCTGCGGTCATCGCGCCCGCCCAGGAGGTGCCGCCGGCGCCAGCGGCGCCAGCGACGCCGGCGGCGAGCGCCGAGCCCACGCCGCCTCCGCCGCCCGAGCCGGTCCGGATCTCGATGGAGGACGTCGTCAGCGAGCTGGAGCACCGCTACCAGGGGCGGCAGGCAGACAAGCCGGCTGAGAAGCGTCCCAGCAGCCGGCGCCGACGCCCCAAGTAGCCTGACCGGCTAGCAAGCGGCGCCCCCGCACCGTCTTCATCCTGATCGCTCGCCCGACGGCCCGCCGAGTGGAGCGCGAGTGGGACGGTCGCCGTGGTCGAGGTCCGGCCCTGCTACGAGGGCCTGTGTTTGCTGGCGCCACCTCCATTCTGTTCGAGCTCGAACTCAGCTGGTAGCAGGTGGTTGAGACTCACCTATCCGGTGGGCCCCCAGCTCGCACGCCCGCCGCGCCGTTGGTTCAATGCCACAGGTACGGCGCTCGGGGTGACCGCATGCGGGGTAGCCGTAGAGGCGGCCCAACTCCAATAAGTATCGGTCACCGACCGCGAGCGGTTTACGTAGGAAGGCCCGCTACTCGGCGATCAGGGCCATGGGGGCGCTAACCCGCCATGGCGCGGATCCCAACCCGAGGAGCTGTGGGCAGGTCGTATCGCCCCAAGCGGCTGCGGGCTCGCTCTTAATCCTCCGGGCTGACGTAGAGCACGTGGAGTTGAGCCGCCGCCTTGCGCTGCACCGCGTGGTCGCGGCGATCGTAGCGGGCAGTAGTCGCAACCGAGGCGTGGCCGGCCATCCGCTGCACGGTGGCCAGGTCGGCGAACTCGATCGCGGAACGCTGGGTCAGAACAATCCGCCGGGAGTGCCTCGACCATCTGATTCCCCTCAGCGGGCACCATCTGCGGAAGATCCTGGCTGAGTTCGTCGACTACTACAACCAAGATCGACCTCACCGCAGCCTCGGCTTGCAGGCACCCTTTCCGAAACCGCGGGCCAGGGAGGGCGAGCTTACTGTCCGACCGGTCGTAGGCGGACATCATGTCTACGAGCGAGCAGCTTGAATCGGACGGACTTTGGCCGCCCTACAGCCCGTCAGATGAAGGGTCTGAAGATCATGAACGCCGGTTGGTAGAACCCCGGGCACGAACTGAAACAGTCATGACCCGGCTGAGGTACGACGAGCGGACACGGCGCTACGTGTCGAGAAGATCAGCAGAGGCCCTCAGCAAGCCCGAGATCATTCGCTGCCTGAAGCGATACGTGGCTCGAGAGGTGTACCGAGCTCTGGTCTCCGCGTTAGGTACTTGACAATCCATAAGAGCATCCGCTTGACCCGCTGCGAGGTCACCCCCGGCGGATCGCGGCCAGGCCACCAAACCGCCCTGCCGGACGGCGTACCCCTACGCGGATCGTCCTCGACGCCGAGCCGTGGAATGGGAGCGACGATAGACCAGCCAGCCTGTCCCGATCAGCAGCAAACCGGCCAGACCGATGACTATCGGCGACCCGGTGCTCGCCAGGCCACCGAGGGTGGCCGGATTGAGGAGCACCTGACAGCCGGCGACGAGCGGCTGAAAGGCGAGCTGCGGGCAGAACAGCGAGGGTTGCTGATCGGGCCCCACGGCGGTGGCAGAGCCACCGGAACCGGTGCGCAACGTGCCCGAGCCGCTCTGGTCGAGGCCGGCAGTGGGGCCCGTTATGCTCTCACCGCCGACCGCGATCCCGAGCGGATCGACGCCCACCACGTCTCTCGATGGGCTCCTGCCGGTCGCCGCAGTGCTCAGGGTGCCCGAGCTGTTAGCCGGCAGGCCGGAGGAGGTGGGAAGCGAGGAGCCGGCGCCCGAACCGATGGACAAAGAGGCGCCCGCTCCAGTCGATGTGTTGGTCAAGGTAGTGGACAGCGGGGCAGCGGAGGCCGCCCCACCGGGGGTGGGGACCGAAGCCGTGGGCGGGGTAACCGAGCCACCGCCGACCGGGGTCGTCACCGAAGCCGTGGGCGGGGTAACCGAGCCACCGCCGACCGGGGTCGTCACCGAAGCCGTGGGCGGGGTAAC
>CATPBP010000052.1 GCA_955652675.1 Candidatus Dormiibacterota bacterium | reverse complement strand
GGCATTCTCGGCCCTGGCGGTTGCCGAGGGGAGGCGGGGTGAGGCGGCCCACATCCAGGACTCCAGGGCTGCGCGGAGGCGGCCACGAGCTCGGTGCAGGAGCACGCGCTGGTTGCCCCGGCTCACACCGAGGGCCTCGCTTACCTCGTCCGGGTTCCAGCCCTGCACGTCGCGCAGGATCACCACGGCCCGCTGTCCAGGAGGCAGCGTGTCGATGGTGCGCCGGATCACGTCAAACGTCTCCCCGCTGAGTAGGCGAGCCTCGGGCTCTTCGTTCCAGGACTGTGGCGCGGCCGACCACCGGCCCCGCCCGCGGCCCTCGCCGCTCGCAAGGAAGCGCTCGGGTTCAACCGCTTGCTCGTCAACGGAGAGCTCTCGGCGAAGGTCGGCGAAGGGAACGCTGCGCGCGTCGCGCATGCGATGTGTATTCGCCGTGTTCATCAAGATTCGGAAGATCCAGGTCCGGACCGATGAGCGCCGCTCGAATCGGTGTATTCCGGTGAAGACGGCCAGCCAGGTCTCCTGCACCACGTCCTCGGCGAGGGCCGGGCTCGCGCCCATGCCTGTGGCGATCCTCAGCATGGCCTCTCCATGCATCCCGATGAGCTCCGCGAAGGTCGTTTCATTGCCTTCTCTAAGGCCGGCGACCAGCCTGGAATCGTCATCGGAACCGGCTGCTATTGCCTGGCCATCCCGCATCTCGGGGGGTAGCCTACTGCGCGACGCCGTCAGAGCCAATCAAGGGTGTTAAGGACGTCCTAATGGAGCTGTCGGCGCTTCATCTGCCGGAGGACGCCCAGGAACTGCTTCCGCAGCTCGCTGGGGATCGCATCCCCCTTGAGGGCTCCGGTGAGCCGGATCGTGACGCGCATCTGCGCGAGATAGTTGCGGCAGTCAGGACACAGCGCGAGGTGCTCCTCGAACCGCTGCCTGTCGCCCGGGCTCAGCGCGTCCTCGAGATAGTCGGTTATCAACTCGACAAGCTCCTGACAGGCCATCTCGTTCGATCCGGTCATGGCGTCGGCCGGCGACGGTCGGAGGCCGGGCTCCCGACGTAGCGCGTGTTGGGTGGCTGCCCGGCCCTCAGCTGACAGGCTCCGTGGCCGGCTCGGCGAAAGCCTGGAGCGCCCCTTCGATACCTCGGTGGAACGTCGGATAGGCCCAGATCATGTGGCGAAGACGTTCGGTAGGCACCTTGCCCGCAACGGCAACGCTCAGCATGGAGAGCATCTCGCCCCCGCTCGGCCCCGAGGTGGTGCCGCCGATCAGTACACCGCTGTCGGCATCCTCGATGAGCTTGATGAAGCCGTCGTTGCCGGGGCCATGAATGAAACCGCGGGTCGAGTCGCTGAGAGGGCTGAAGCCGGTGCGAATGCGAATGCTCTGTTTTCGCGCCTGCGACTCGGTCAGGCCCACGGCGCCCACCTCGGGGTCGGTGAAGGTGACGCGGGGGAGGGCGGCGTAGTCGGCCACAGGGTTTGCCCGGCGCAGGATGTCGGCGATCGCGATCCGGGCTTGGTACACGGCCACGTGGGTGAAAGCGCCCTTGCCGGTCACGTCTCCCACGGCCCAGATCCCGGGCGCGGCCCGCAGGTGGTCGTCGACGGGGATGAACCTCTGTGCCGGGTCCAGTCCGACCGTCTCCAGGCCGAGGTCACCAAGATTGGCCCGCCGGCCGGTGGCCACCAGGACCCGCTCTGCTTCCAGCTCGCGCCCGCCGACCAGCGTCAGTCGCACCCCTGCCTCGGCCTTGGAGGCTGACTCGACGCGGGCGCCGGTCAGGACCTCGATGCCCTCCCGCTCGAACACCGTCTGGATCAGTTTGCTGGCCTCCGGCTCTTCCAGGGCCAGGATGCGGTCGAGGGCTTCGACGACGGTCACCCGCGTTCCGAAGCGGGCCGCGGCCTGCGCCAGCTCGAGGCCTACAGCCCCTCCGCCCATCACCAGGAGCGAAGCCGGCAGGCGCTCCGTCTCGATGATCTCCCGGTTCGTCCAGTACTCGACCTGGTCGAGGCCGGGTATGGGTGGGATCGCGGCGGAGGTCCCGGTTCCGATCACAACCGCCCGCGACGCCTCCAGGACGGTGTGGCCCACGGCCACCCGACCGGGACCTACCAGGCGGCCGGTGCCCCGGTAGAAGTGGCCGCCCTTGCGCTCGAAGCGCTCCACAGCCACCCGGTCGTTCCAGTTGTCCGTGATCACGTCGCGAAGCCGGCGGGCCACGGGGGCCCAGTCGGGCGTCACGGACGCGGTGCCCGCGAGGAGAGGGACGCGGCGGGCTTCGGCCAGCGCGTCCGCCGCCCGGATGATGGCCTTGCTGGGAATGCACCCCCAGTAGGGGCATTCGCCGCCCACCAGATTGTGCTCGACCCCGGCCACTGCGAGGCCGGCGGCGGCCAGCTGCTCGGCGACCTCCTCGCCGCCTGGCCCCATGCCGATCACGATCACGTCCAACTTTTCAGTCACGGTGGCGCTCCCCCGTTGATTTCAGGTCAAAAAAGGGCGGTCGCTACTTCTCCTCCGCCAGGGCGACCGTTTGTCGATGTCTTCTTTCAGATTGGACTGGCGAAACCCGCATCCGTTACGCGCCCCTGGTGAGTTCAAGCCCCCGCACCCTGCTCGAGCAGATGAAAGGGACCATCACCGTAACGCGGCGGGGTGCGCGCGGCACTGAACATCAGACGCGGCCGGCGGACCTGGAGCGCGGTCGCAGCAGGAGTTTGAGCTTGGCTATGACTGACCGATGCGTTGAGGAAAACGATGTGGCTCGTGATCACGAATCAAAGGGTTGAGAGACTGGACGTGAAGTCCGCGATCACGCGGCGACCCGAGTGTCCGGGCTTGCCCATGACGAGGAGCCCGCGATGATCTCCTTCGCCCAGCTGCTTGCCGTGGCCGCAGTGGCCTTCCTCGCGCCGCTCCTTTTGGGACTGGCGCCGCGTGTTCGCATTCCGGCCGTCGTGCTGGAGATCGTGGCCGGCATCCTGCTCGGGCCCGTCTTTCACTGGGTCCACGTCGACCTGACGATCCAGGTGCTCTCCACGCTGGGCCTCGCCTTCCTCCTCTTCCTGGCCGGGCTGGAGATCGACTTCGACCAGCTCCGCGGCCCGGCGCTGCGCCTCGCCGGGCTGGGCATCCTCCTGTCCCTGGGCATCGGCGTCGTGGTCGGCTTTGGCGCCTACTCGGTCGGGCTGGTCAGCGCACCCCTGTTTCTGGCAATCACACTGCTGGCAACCTCCCTGGGCCTGGTCGTCCCCGTTCTCAAGGACGCCCAGCAGGCCGAGACGCGCTTCGGCCAGCTCGTCATCGCCGCGGCGTCTCTGGCGGACTTCGGTGCCGTGATCCTGCTCTCGCTGTTCTTTTCGCGAGAGGCGGGATCGCCGGGGGTCAAAGTTGCGCTGCTCGCCAGCTTCACCGTCTCTGTCGTGCTCCTTGGCGCGACCATGGCACGGGCCGAGCGTTTCGCCTGGCTCACCCGCGTTTTGGTGCGGCTGCAGGACACGACGGCTCAAATCCGCGTGCGCGGCGCCGTCCTACTGCTGGTCGCGCTGGCCGCGCTGGCTGCGCGCTTCGGCGTGGAGCTTCTCCTCGCCTCGTTCATGGCCGGCGCGGTGCTGTCGCTGGTCGACCGCGACCAGATGTCGACGCACCCGCAGTTTCAGACCAAGCTTCAGGCGCTGGGCTACGGCTTCCTCATTCCGGTCTTCTTCGTCTCTAGCGGCCTGCAGTTCGACCTCGCCTCTCTGGCGAACCCGGCCAGTTTGGTCAAGATCCCGCTCTTCGTCGCAGCCCTGCTGGCGGTGCGCGGGCTTCCCGCCGTGCTCTACACAGGCTCCTTCGGCCGCCCCCAGGCACTGGCCGCGGGACTGCTCCAGGCAACCTCGCTGCCATTCATCGTGGCGTCCACCCAGATCGGGCTGGCGCTCAAGGTGATCCAGCCCTCGACCGGCGCCGCCCTGGTCGCGGCCGGCCTGGTCTCCGTCGTCCTCTTCCCCGCGATGGCGCTCGCGATAACCCGAGGTGCCGCCGCCCGCAACGAAGAAACCTCTCCCGGACTGCCAGCTCAACCGCCCCATTCCTCCTCACACCTCCATTGAAAGAGGCGTGACACTCCAGGCAGCGCGGGCAGGCGGGAGTCGTAAACGGATAGAGAGGCCGCCCCATCCAGGGCGGCCCCTCTCCGACGGAGAGAAAAAGGGGAGTTGTCCTGTCAGTTCTCGGTATCGGCTTCGTGCCCGTCCGTCGGCTGGCCACTCTGGGCGTCCAGGATCAGCTGCCCGGCGTTGGGGTGGGAGAAGTCGAACATGCCGTTCAGGGATCCCGCGATCGCGTCGGCGGATCCGTTCCCGATCCGGCCCAGGGACCAGTTGTCCTCGATGAAGCGGAGGATAGAGCTCTGGTCGGTGAGGGAGTGGTCGACGAAGTTGCGTCTTGCAAAGGGCGAGATCAGGAGCAGCGGCTGGCGGAAGCCATAGCCGCACCGGGCCTGCTGGGGGCCGCTCGGGCCGGTGGGAACCTTGTCAGTCTTGGCGCCGCACTGACTCGGATTGGTAAGCGCGTCCAGCGAGGTCTGGGACTGGTTGACGAGCGGCGGCATCACGTGGTCATACCAACCGTCGGAGTCGTCGTACGCCACGACCACTGCGGTGCTGCGCCAGCTGGGCAGCCGCTGCAGGCGGTTGATGGACTCAACCAGGAACCGCTGCTCGTCGAGCGGGGTGGAGTAGCCCGCGTGTCCGTCCTGGTAGGCCGGGGCTTTGAGGAAGGAGACGGCGGGCAGCCGGCCGGAGTCAGCCGCCGCCCAGAAGTCCTTAAGGTCGTACTGGTGGTTGGCCTGGTCCTGATTGCCGATGGCTGCGGTTGAGGACGGGGCCAGGTGCTGGGGATTGGCGGTCGATTGGTAGTACTGGAAGGGCTGATGGTGGGGAATGTAGTCGGCCCTCGCTGTGGCGCCAATCGCGGTGCCGGTCGAGAGCGCGCAAGCCGGCGTGTCTGCGAATCCGCCCTGGAACCAACCCCAGCTCAGCTGCTTGGCGTTCAGGAGGTCCCCCACGTTCCGACCTCCCATTGCGGCGTTGTCCCGCTTACTGCACCTGTCGAAATGAGGCTGAGGGTCGCCGTAGACAGTGCCCAGCCCTTGAGAGGCAACGACGCCGGGCTTACTGCCGTCGGTCGGCAGGCTCGCCGGGCAGGCAGTGGCGTTGAACGTCTCCCCGTTGCCGCAGATCGCGCCGAAGGTGTTTCCGCTGATCAGGTTGAGTGCCCCCGGGGTGGAGGGCCCGTAGCCGGTGCTGAACGAGTTGTCGCTCATGGCGAAGCGCTGCGCGTAGTTCCAGAGCGCCGTCACCGTGTTGCCGTCGTAGTAGTCCATCACCGCGTAGTTCGGATTGACGCCCGTCGCTTGGCCTGTGCATTGGGCGACCGTCTCGGGGGTGAATGTGGGTGGCGGCGTGGTGGATGCGCTGGTGAACTCGACGAATCTGTCCATGCCGCCGTGATCGGCCGCCTGCTGCTCCGCGGTGTATTCGTGGTTCTGATCACAGCTGTGCGCCTGGCTCCGCGACAGTCGCTGCGGGTTGCTGAGATTGGGATTCGCCGTGAGCAGCGTCGTGCCCAGCCCGTCGATGGTCGGAGTCCGCGCGGACGCGTGAAAGGCCGGCTCACCGGGCTTGTTCGCCGCGTTCGGATAGGTGCCGAAGTAATGGTCGAACGAGACGTTCTCCTGGTAGATCACGACCAGGTGTTTGATCGGAGTGGCTGTTTTTGCCCCCCCAGCCTCGTCCTGTTCGGCCACCGCGGTCGATGCCGCGGGCAGCGCCAGCAGGAAGACGCCGAGCAACAGCAGAAGCCTGGTGAACCTCATCGCTACCTCCCTCGCCAGGGCCGAATCCGGCCCGAGACCAACTGAGCCCAGCGTAGGTCCTTTGCTCTAAGGCGGGGCTAGGGCCGGGTTAAGGGTTGAGCTTTCTCTCAGGCAGGTCGTACGTCACGCCGGTCAGATGTTCGGAGACGTCCCACAGGCGCCGGGCGCTTGCCACGTCTTGCGCCGCCTGACTGGGTCTGACCAGCGTCGGGTACCCGCGGATCTCCCCACGGCCACCCGGACCGACGTAGGAGCCTCCGCTGAGGCTGGGCTGCGTTGCGGCGTAGAGGAGGGGCAGCGCGCCCATCTCGGCGCTCTGAGCCACGAAGCGGTTGGCAAGTCGCATGGCGATCCGCTCGTGGAGTGGCGGTCCGCTCAGCTGCAGGTTGGTCGCCGAGTAGCCGGGATGGGCGGCGACGCTTATCAGCGGCAGTCCGGCGGCCCGGAGCCGGCGATCGAGTTCGAGGGCGAAGAGCAGGTTGGCGAGCTTGGACTGGCTGTACGCCGCCCAGCGAGCGTACTTCTGCTCGCCCTGAAGGTCGTCGAACCGGATGACCCCTGCCTTGTGGGAGTTGCTGCTGACGGTGACCACGCGAGCTCCAGCCCGCTCGCGCAGTGCGGCCAGCAGCAGGCCGGTGAGGGCGAAGTGCCCGAGATGGTTGGTCCCGAACTGAAGCTCGAAGCCGTCCGCGGTGCGCCGGTATGGAGATGCCATCACGCCGGCGTTGTTGATCAGCAGGTCTAGGCGGTCGTGGCCCCCCAGGAAGCGCTCGCTGAAGGCCCGCACCGAGCTGAGGTCGGCCAGGTCCAGCGGGGCGACCTCGAGGTTGGCGGCGGGCACCCTCGCTCTGATGGCTGCCGCGGCGGCGTTGCCCTTCTCCGGGTCCCGGCTGGTCATGACGACTTGGGCGCCGGCGCCGGTGAGCTCGCGGGCGACTATCTGTCCCAGCCCGCTGTTTGCGCCGGTGACGATGGCCGTCCGTCCGGCCTGGCCGGGCATGTCCCGGGCCGTCCACCTGCTGGCCATCTAGTCCTCCTGTGCTGAGCCCGGTCGGCTGGCGTCCACGCCGCTGCTGGTCACGGCTGTGCGCTCAATCGCGGGCGGCCTTCCTCACGCCAGCTAACCGCAATGTAGTCGAGTCGTCGAATGGGATCCATAACTTGCGCTCCGGCATGTTTGCACTCGTGTTTCCCGCTGTCGCGATCCTCGGTTTCCTCATACACGCCGGGGTCTCCCGTCAACCGCGCACTCCGGTGCGGCTGCTCGACCTGCTGCTTCGCTGGTCGTTCGGCGCCGCCCTGGGCGCATCCGCGCTCTTCGGCTTCTCCGGCCACGTCTTTCAGGCTCGCCAGGTCGCCGAGCAGATCGGCTTTCCTCCCGGCAACCCCTTCCAGTGGGAGGTCGCGTGGGCCAATCTGGCGCTGGGAACGGTTGCCATCATTGCGATCTGGCGGCGCGACTTCTGGTGGCCGGCGGCCATCGCTGCGGCGATCTTCGGCTGGGGCGCGGCCTGGGGCCACATCTATCAGATGGTCGTCAACAACAACCATTCGATCGACAACTCCGGTCCGATCCTCTACACCGACATCCTGGTCCCGGCAGCCGTCCTCCTCATGCTGCTCGCGCGGCGTGGGATGGCGATGCCCAGCAGATCGGCGGATTCGCCCGCGGCGGGCGGCCAGCCTATCGGGCAGCGAGGCTGACAGAGCGGCTCAGGCCGATGGAGTGGCGGCCGGGCTCGTGTTCGGCGCTTGCTCCAGGCGCGCCTGGTTGTGCCTGAGACCCCGGTGGACGTGAGCGCGCCGCGTCCAGATCATGGCGGCGCTGGCGGCCACGCTTGCGGTCGCCAGCAGAAATGGGAAACGGGGTGATATGGCCACCGCCAGGAATCCAGCCAGCACGGGCGCGACGGCCGCGCCTGCCCAGCGCAGGAAGTTGTAGCCGGCCGACGCCACCGAGCGGGTGACCGTGGGGACCTCCATGGCGAGGCTCGTGAAAAGCGCATTGTTGATCCCGAGCAGCCACAGCCTGTGGTGTCCGGGATGGCATCATGCGGCGGTGGCCACCCCAACACCGCTCGAGTTCGAGCTCACCTCAGGGCGCATCTCGGCCCTGCGCTGGGGCGCGCCGGAGGCACCGCTGCTGATCTGCGTGCCCGGACTGAGCCAGGACGCACGCTCCTTCGACCAGCTTGGCAGCCGCCTCGGCTCCGACCATCGCCAGGTCGTGGCTCTCTCCCCGCGCGGACGGGGAGAGAGCCAGCGCACGCCCCCCGGCACTTACGGGTGGGCCGCTCACGCGCGGGACGTCGCAGGGGTGGCCAGCTCGCTTGGAGGGCGGGAGTGTGACGTGGCGGGATGGTCGTTCGGGGCCTTCGTCACCATGCAGCTGGCGGTACAGTCACCCGGCCTGATTCGCCGTGCTGTGTTGATCGACGCAGTGGGGCGGCCGGAGCCGTCTAGCTTGCAGCCAATGCTGGCCGGCCTGGAGCTGCTGGGCGAGGTCTTCGGCAGCGTCGAGGAGTACACCGCGCGAGTCC
>CATPBP010000051.1 GCA_955652675.1 Candidatus Dormiibacterota bacterium | reverse complement strand
GGTCATGCTCTCCACGCCACCCGCCACCATGACGCGGGCCCCCCCAGACTGGATCTCCCGGGCAGCGCTGATCGTGGCCTGCATGCCGGAGCCGCAGAGCCTGTTCACTGTCTGGCCGGGAACCTCGACGGGAAGGCCGGCGAGGAGCAGGCCCATCCGGGCGACGTTGCGGTTGTCCTCGCCCGCCTGGTTGGCGCAGCCGAATATGACGTCGTCCACCTCGCCCGGCTCTATCCCCGCCCGGGAGACCGCCTCCCGGATGGCAGTCGCGGCGAGGTCGTCAGGCCGGACGTCTTTCAGCTGGCCGCCGTAACGGCCCATCGGCGTCCGCGCCGTCGCAACGAGGACGGCCTCCTCGAGCTCGGCCATGCCCGCCGGCCTCAGCGTCCCTTGAAATTCGGCGGCCGCTTCTCGAGGAAGGCCATCACGCCTTCCTGGAAGTCCTCGGTCTCCATCATCGCGCCCTGGAGCAGGAACTCGAAGTCGAGAGCCTCCTCCAGCGTTGCGCCGGCCGCGAAGTTCACCGACCGCTTGATGGCGCCAAGGGCGGCAGCCGGTCCGGTGGCGAGCCGTTCGGCCAGGCTGCGGACCGTCGGTTCCAGCTCTCCGGGCTCGACCACCCGGTTGACCAGGCCCAGCCCCGCACCCTCCTCGGCGCCGAGCGGGTCGCCCGTGTAGAACATCTCGAGCGCCTTGCCGGAGCCGATGATCCGCGGCAGCAGCCAGGTCGCACCACCGTCGACGGTGAGGCCGATCCTGACGAACGCCTCCCGGAAGGAGGCTTCGGGAACGGCGTAGCGCAGGTCGCAGGCGAAGGCGATCGAGGCGCCGATGCCGGCGGCCACGCCGTTGACGGCAGCGATCGTTGGCTTGGCCATGCCGTGCAGACGCAGCAGCAGCGATTCGTACTCGACGCGTATCGCTTCCACGGCGCCGGTCCGCTCCTGGAACTCGCGAAGGTCGGCGCCGGCACAGAAGGCGCGGCCCTCGCCGGTGACGACCAGCGCCCGAACTTCGGCATCCCGTTCCGCGCGCTTCACGGCTTCGGCGAGGGCGCGGCGGAGCTCGTCATTGACCGCGTTCAAGCTCTCCGGGCGGTTCAGGCGAAGCCAGGCGACTCCGTTCTCAACTTCGTACTTGAGCACTGATCCGGTCGCTGCTTCGGTCATCTGCTCACCGCCCCTTGAACTCGCCCCGGCGCTTCTCCAGGAACGCGCGCATGCCTTCTTTCTGATCCTCGGTTGCGAAGAGAAAGTAGAAGTTCTTGCGCTCGTTGCTCAGTCCCTCTGAGAGCGGGGTCTCCAGCGACTTGTTGACCGACTCCTTGGCCAGCCGGAGCGCCAGCGGCGGTTTCGTCGCCAGCTGTCTGGCGATGTCGACGGCGACCCGGAGCGTCACCTCCGCCGGCACCACCCTGTTCACCAGGCCCAGCTGGTAGGCGCGCTGGGCGCTCACCTGGCCGCCGATCAGGTTGACCTCCATCGCGACGTACTTGCCCACGGTTCGGGGCCAGCGCTGGGTGCCGCCGGCCCCGGGGATGATGCCGAGATTGATCTCCGGTTGACCGAAGCGGGCACTGTCGCCGGCGACGATCATGTCGCACATCAGAGCCAGCTCGCAGCCCCCACCGAGGGCATAACCGTTGACTGCGGCGATCAGTGGTTTGGAGAAGGAGGCCACCCGGCTCCAGCGGCCGGTCTGGTCGCGCAGGAGCTGGTCGACCGGTGAGCGCTCCGCCATGTCTCCTATGTCGGCGCCGGCCGCGAAGACCCTGGGGCCCCCCGTGAGCACCGCCGCCCGGATCTCTACCTCGTCCTCCAGGTGACTCAGCGCATCGGTCACCTCGGCGATGAGGGCGGGGCTCAGCGCGTTGAGGACCTTGGGCCGGTTGAGCGTGACCACCCCGACCGGGCCGTCCCGGTCCAGGAGGATGTTCTCGTACCCCATCGCCGTATCATCCGGCATGTGGCGAGCGTCCTGCGAGACAGCTACGGGCGGATCGCGGACGACCTGCGGATCTCGGTTACCGACCGCTGCAACTTCCGCTGCATCTACTGCATGCCGGCTGAGGGTCTCAAGTGGCTGGCGCGAGGAGACATCCTCAGGTTCGAGGAGATCGTTCGGCTGGCGCGCATCTTCGTGCGTCGCTATGGCGTTCGCACCATTCGCCTGACCGGCGGAGAGCCGCTGGTCCGAGTTCACATCGAAGAACTGGTCGGGATGATCAACGAGCTCGACCCCTCCCTCGACATCACCATGACCACGAACGGGGTGCTGCTGAGGGACAAGGCGAAGCTTCTGGCCGAGGCGGGCCTGAAGCGGGTCAACATCTCCCTGGACACGCTCCACATCGATCGCTTCCAGGAGATCGCCCGGCGCGACGCCTTCGCCCGGACCATGGAGGGGATCCAGGCCGCCGAGGACGCCGGCCTGCGCCCGATCAAGCTGAACATGGTGGTGATGAAGGGCAAGAACGACGACGAGGTGGTGGACTTCGCCGGACTGGCCCGCCGCAGGGGCTACGAGGTCCGCTTCATCGAGTTCATGCCGCTGGACGGCGAGGAGATCTGGTCGAACGACATGGTGGTGCCCAGCCGGCGCATCCTGGAGCAGATCGAGGACCAGTTCCCGCTGGTTCCGGTCCCGCCCAAGCGGCCCGGTCCCTCCTCCGACTACCAGTTCGCGGACGGCGCGCCGGGCGGCGTCGGCTTCATTTCGTCGGTCTCCCAGGCTTTCTGCTCGACCTGCAACCGGATCCGGCTGACCGCCGAGGGCGGGCTCCGCACCTGCCTCTTCTCGCTGAGTGAGACGCCTCTGCGCGATCTGATGCGAGGCGGGGCCTCCGACGACCACCTCTGCCGGGTGATCGAGAAGGCCGTCTGGTTGAAGGAAGAGGGCCACCTCATCAACCAGGAAGGTTTCGTCCGCCCGTCCAAGAGCATGTCCCAGATCGGCGGGTGACCGGCCCGGCGACCGCCTCTCTGGAGGGCCAGGTCGCGCTCGTGACAGGCGCCGATCGGGGGCTTGGACGCCGGATCGCCCTCGAGCTGGCCAGCAGCGGTATGGCGGTGGCTCTGGCCGCCCTCTCGGTGGATGAGCTTGACGAGGTTGCTGCCGAAGTCGAGGCCGCCGGAGGACAGGCGCTCGTCGTCCCCGGTGATGTGACCGACCGCGTCTCGGTCCAGTCTTTCGTGGCGCGCGTCGAAGGCGGCCTCGGGCCGGTCGACCTGCTGGTGAACGGCGCCGGTGGCCACGACGCGCCGGGCGAGTTTCTTTCCACCGAGCCCGACGACTGGTGGAGCGCGGTCGAGGCCGGTCTGCGCGGCACCGCGCTCTGCTCCTACTACGTGATGAAGCGAATGGTGCCCCGGCGCCGCGGCCGGATCGTCAACCTGGTCGGCGACCCGGCCTTGGGACCGTCTCCGATCGGCTCCGAAGCGGCCTGCTCCGACGCCGCCACGCTCCGTTTCACGGACAGCCTGGCCCTGGCGACCTGGCCGCAGGGCATCTCTGTCTTCGCGCTCAGCCCGGGCCGGATCGGGGGCCCGGCCGACCAGGAGCCGGACGAGGACGAGGCGGCTCAGATCGAGGATCGCCTGCTGGCGGCAAGCGGTCTGGTCATCTCGCTGGCGAGCGGGCGGGCCGACCGCCTCACCGGCCGCTTCATCCACGTGCAGGACGACCTGGAAGAGCTCGTGAGCCGGGCCGACGAGGTGGAGATCGGGGATCTACTGCAGCTCCGGCTGCAGCGTCTCCAGCCCGCGCCGGCCGACGACGAGGCCGCTACAGTGCAGTCGTGATCCAGCGGGAGGATGCCAGGCGGCCGCTGACAGTCAGCGAGCTCGCCTTCGAGGTCAAGCGGGCGCTGCGGCCTCTCACGGCGGTGCTGGTCAAGGGCGAGGTCAGCGGCATGAAGCGGACCGCCAAGGGCAACTACACGTTCGCCGTCAAAGACCCGGGGGCTGTCGTCCATGCCTTCCTCTACGGTGCCGACGCCCGCAAGCTCGGCATCGTCCCCGAGGACGGCCAGGTCTTCGTCTTCCGAGGCCGGATGGAGTTCTGGCAGTCCGGCCAGCTGAACCTGATCGTCGACTTCATCCAGTTCGACGACGTGGGCCGGATGAGGGCCCAGCTGGAGGCGCTCAAGGCGAGGCTGGAGCGGGAGGACGCCTTCGCGGCCGCTCGCAAGCGCAGGCTGCCGTTCCTGCCCAGGGTCGTGGCGCTGATCACCTCCCCCACCGGCGCGGTGATCCACGACCTCCAGGAGACGATCCGCGACCGCTACGAGAACATGGAGATCCTCGTCTACCCTGCCCAGGTCCAGGGCACCGCCTCGCCTGGGAGCGTGGTCGGCTCCTTGCGCCGGTGCAACCGCGAAGGGAGAGCACAGGTCGTGGTCATCGCCCGAGGCGGCGGCAGCTTCGAGGAGCTTTACGCGTTCAACACCGAGCCGGTGGCCCGCGCCATCCTCGCCTCGACGATCCCGGTGGTCACCGCGCTGGGGCACACCTCGGACCGCACCGTGGCCGACATGGTGGCCGACGCCGAGTGCCGGACCCCCACCGAAGCCGGCACTCGAGTCGTACCTCGCAAGGCGGACCTGCTGGCCCAGCTGAGCGACCGACGGCGGCGGCTCGACCGCGAGACGCGGCGCCGGGTCGTCACCGAGACAGAGCGGCTGGCGGAGCGGCGGCGACGCCTGGGGCAGGCCCTTCCTGCGCTCCTGCGGCGGCGAAGCGACCGTCTGGAGCGCCTGCGCGCCGAGCTGGCACGGCTCAGCCCCAACCGGCAGGTCGAGCGGCGGCAGGAGCATCTCCTCGGACTCGGGAGCCGTCTGGCGACCGCGGGCAATCGGGCCCTCCGGGACCGCTCAGCTTCGCTCGAAGGCCGCCGGGTGCACGCGCGCCTGCGGCGGGCGGTCGACGAGCGATTGCGTGGCGCCGAGATGGCGCTCGCCCAGCGCCGGCGACGGCTGGAGGCGCTGAGCCCCGATCTCGTCCTCGCCCGCGGCTACAGCATCACGCTGGACGAGCGAGGCCGCCTGCTGCGGTCGGCCTCGGACACCGCCCCCGACCGCGAGATCCAGGTCCGCCTCGCGGAGGGAGCTCTCTCCGCCCAGGTGCGGGAGGTGCGGCCCTGAGCGACGAGCTGACGTACGAGCGCGCTCTCGAGCTGCTGGACCAGAAGCTGAAGGCACTGGAGGACGGCGATTTGACTCTCGACGAGGCTCTCACCGCGGTCGACGACGCGCGGACCTACTTGAAGGTCTGCCACGACCGCCTGGAGGAGGCGAAGAAGCGCATCGAGGTTCGCCCGGAGACGAGCGAGGGACCGGCCAGGGCCCCGGAAAACAGCGGGACGCTGTTGTGAGGGAGCTTCGCGTCGGCGAGGACGTCCTCGCCCGGGACGGCTCGCGGCTGGGGACCCTCGAGCGGTTGGTGGTCGACGCCGACGCCCACCGGATCACCCACATCGTGGTGCACGGCCGGCTCCTGGGCCTCAGGAGGTTGCGGGACGCCGGACCCGACGGTCTCGCCTCCGACCTGACGTCGGAGGAGCTCCAGCGGCTGCCCGAGGCGCACGACGAGCTGGTCGGGCCGCCCGCCGAGAACTGGACGGCACCAGCCGGCTACCGGTTGGACAGCTTTCTCCGGCTGGCCAACGCGGTGATCGGCCAGGTTCCGTACGTGCCGCCGGTGCGCGGGGACCTGGACGTCAGCTCCTTCCACGAGATAACTCCCTCGAGCCCGGTCTGGTCCGGCCGGGAGAGGCTGGGCGAGGTGGCGGAGGTGCAGACCGACGAGGAGGGCCGGCTCATCGACCTGGTCCTGGATCGCGGTTTCCTACTTCACCGCGTGCGGATACCGGCCGGCCGGGTCGTCGAGGTCGTAGGCAACAACGTCCACGTCGACCTGACAGACGAAGAACTCCACGACCTTCCCCGAGAAGACCTCCAGAGCTAAAAGGAAAAGGAAAATCCCTCCCCTTGCGCGGAAGCAAGGGCTCGGATCAGGGCGAGACTCGGGAGTCGCCGGTGAGCTGCGTCTTGGCGGTCAGGGTGGCCCACCGGCCCCAGATCGAGGCCCAGACCAGTCCATTGGCGAAGGCCGGCATGTCCGCCGCGTAGTGCTTGTGATGGAAGGTCCACATGGCCCGGTGGAACTCCCAGAGCATCCGGCGGGTGGACTGCCCGGTGGAGGCTCCCTTGAGGTGAACAGCGGTGGCGTCCGGCAGGTAGAAGACCTTCCAGCCGCCCGTCTTGAGGCGGTAGCAGAGGTCGATGTCCTCCCCGTACATGAAGTAGTCCGGATCGAAGAAGCCGACCCTGTCGATGGCGGCTCGCCGAACCAGCAGGCAGGCGGCTGTTCCGGAGTCGATCTCATGCGTCTGGGTGTCGAGGAGATGGCCCATGTTGTATCGGTTGAACCGCGGGCTCCTGGGCAGCAGACGGTTGAGCCCGCTGAGCCTGTAGAACGCCGCGCTGGGAGTCGGAAACCCGCGCCGGGCGGCGAGGTCCAGGGTGCCGTCCGGCCTCTCCAGGCGAGGGCCCACCGCCCCTGCGTCCGGCCTCACCAGCATGAAATCCGTAAGCCGTCCCACGCAGCCGGGCTGCACCGTCACGTCCGGGTTGAGGAGCAGGATGAACCTGCCCTCCGCCTGCTGGAAGCCGGCGTTGTTGGCTTTGCCGAAGCCGACGTTCACCGCCAGCCGGATCACCTTGGCCTGGCGGAAGATGCTGGCGACGGCGTCGGCCGAGCCGTCGGTGGAGGCGTTGTCGACGACCACGGCCTCGACGGGAACGTCGGAGCTGGCGTAGAAGGCCCGCAGGGTGTCGAGGAGTAAGTCTCGAACGTTGTAGCTGACGATGATCGCCGAGACGAGCGGTTTGTCGGTAGCCATGGTCGCAAGAAAGATAACGAGCCCTTGTCCCACCTCGTTTCGTACGGGTGTCTAGAATCGGGGATCGCGTGACCGCTACCACGGAGCCGGCCGCGACCACCGGGCTGGCGTCCCAGATCCAGCGGTTACGCGGGAGTCGGCTCTTTCGTCAGAACCTCGTTCTCTTCGCCGGCGGATTCGTGGCCGGCGTCGGGGGCTTCGTTTACCACTCCATCGCCGGGCGCGCCCTGGGGCCCGAGGCGTACGGAGAGGTCAGCGCGCTGATCGGCGTCTACACCGTGGGGACGACCGTGAACCTGATGCTGGTGGTCGTCCTCGCCCGCTACTCGGCGACGTTGAAGGCTGCGGGGAGGCACGGCGCGATCCGCTACATCGTGGAACGTACCGGCAAGGTCATCGCCATGCCGGCCGTCGTCTTCTGCCTCCTCATGGCGGCGCTGTCGATCCCCGCAGCGGCTTTCCTGCAGCTCGGCTCGCCTCTGCCCTTCGTCCTGGTCGGCGTGGCGATCGCCGCCTACTGGTACACGGCCATCCCCCGCGGCGTGCTTCAGGGTACCCAGCGCTTTCACGCCCTCTCGGCCAACCTCCTGCTCGAGATCATGGTCCGTACAGGACTCCTCGTCGTCTTCCTCTGGGCCGGCTTCGCGGTGCTCGGGGCCACGGCGGCGATTCTGGCCGGGGTGGTCTTCGCTTTCGGTCTGGGGCTCTACTCCATCAGGGACGCCTTCAAGCTCCCGCCGGAGCGCGTCCAGGTGCGGACCATGGCGACCTTCGCCGTCACGGCGGCCGCCGGCACGCTGGGCATCGCCCTGCTCTACAACGCCGACGTGGTGCTGGCCAAGCACTATCTGAACCAGTACGACGCCGGCATCTACGGGAGCCTGAACAAGCTCGGGACGATCCTCTTCTACGGCACGCTGAGCGTCAGCCAGGTGCTCTTCCCGCGGGTTCTGGAGGCCGTGGCCAAACGCCACAACCCGGGGCGGCTCCTCTTGCTCTCAGCCGCCCTGACGTCGCTGATCGGCCTCTGCGCAATTGTGGTCTTCGCGGCCGTCCCGGGCCTGGTGGTGGGCCTTCTGTACGGCCCCAAATACGCGGCGGCGCAGCCCTACCTGCTGGCTGTCGGCTGCATCGGCCTGGGCGTGAGCCTGAGCAACCTCCTGGTCCAGTTCTTCATGGCCGTACACGACAGGGTCTTCATCGCCGTCCTCGCCACCGGGGTCGTGCTGGAGTGCGTCCTGATCGCCATGTTCCACGCCGGGGTCGGCCAGGTGGTGGCGGACGTCCTGCTCGCCGTGGTCGGGCTCCTGGCCGCGCTCGCCCTGCGCTTCGCGATCCTCCTCCCTCGGCTGCGACCCGAGATGCTGCTGGACGAGCACGAGGAGGCCAGAACCTAAAACCCCGCCGCCACCGGAGTGGCCAGCGGGGTCAAAGGGTGCTCGGCAACGACCTACTCTCCCACCGCGTTACCGCGGCAGTACCATCGGCGCTGGAGGGCTTAACTTCCGTGTTCGGAATGGGAACGGGTGTTTCCCCTCCGCAATAATCACCGAACGCCGGAATTATACCCGGGAGTTTGCCTCCGGAGAGGCGCTAGCGGCTGCGGCGGCGGCGGGCGCGAAGGCTCTTGATCTTTCGGGCCTCCGCCGGCGGCACGTAGTGGGCTCGTCTACGCATCTCGCGGACCAGTCCCTGCTCCTGAACCTTTCGCCTAAACTCCCGCAGCGCCTGCTCGAACTCCTCCGGATCCTTGACGACAACCTTCAACCGCGATCACACCTTTCTCATTAGTTTCCGCTGATCGCCCAGGCGACGACCATCGGCCTGGGTAGGAGCGCTTAGCATACCCCGAGGGCTGCTTGAGCGGTCCCGTCCCCGCGAGACCCTGAGCTACGCTGGACTGAGCCTATGTCAGACGCCAGCCGCATCAGGACCAGGCACGCCGAGATGAGCTTCGAGCAGGTGGCGGAGGCACTCCCTGGCACCGGCGAGGTCATGCGCTCGGTGAGCGCCTGCTTCGCAATGAGCTGGCACGCGGCCAAGGGAGGGAACTGGGATCTGGGCGCCTACTACCTGCGCAGGACCAGGAGCCTGCTCCGGGGCCTGGTCGTCACCCGACCCAAATACGCTGCTCAACTGGCCGAGTTCGACACCCAGCACCTGGAGGGGATCTACGTGTCGATTATCGAGCGGCGCGCCGACCAGTTCGAAGCCCGTTTCGCCGCCGCGACCCGCGAGGCGAATCGCTACCACGTGGACACGGGCCACCCCTACATCCAGTGGCACGTCCCCGGTGAGCCCCCCGAGCAGGGCCTTGACCTCTCCGCCGACGGTCAGGGGCCTGTACAGGAGTCCTGACCGCCCTTTAAAACGCAGCTAGGCGAGCGGGACTTCGCTGCCCAGGCTGGCCCGGTCTGGTGTCTCCGCGTGAGGCACATGCAGGCCGGATGCCTGCGGCCGCGACCGCCTTACCACCACGGTGCCGGCGATCAGGTCGTGAAGCGCCTGCTTGCGAGGAGTGAAGGCCGCCACCAGGAAGCCGATCAGCAGCGGGATTGCGGATATTGTCCTGGCGAAGAAGCGGCCGGTGGCTCGGCCGAACGTAAGCCGCCGGCCCATCCTGTCTGTGACCTGAAGGCGGGTGGCCCGCTTGCCGAGGGTCGCCTGCCAGGCCGAGCTCTCCAGGCCGGCGAAGTAGAGCCAGGTCAGAACCAGGAGGATGACCACCGGTCCCAGCCACACCGTCGGGTTGTCCGCCGGCGCGTGGCCACTGGTGGAGACGACGGCGACGAACACCAGCACCAATATGAAGAAGGCGATGATCAAGCAGCCGAGCAGCACGACCAGCGCGTCGATCAACAGCCCAAGGCTGCGCAGCCAGAACCCGGCGTAGCGCGGCGGCGGGGGGACCGGCGGCGTCGTGTTCGTCAGGGCTCGCTGCGGGGGTCCCTCGGGTAAGGGCTCGGCCGGACTCGGCTGCGTGGACGGCTCCGCCGGCGTCAGGCCTGGAGCGGGCTGGGGCGGGCCAGGCGAGCTCTGGCCGGGCATGACAGCCGCCTCCAGCAGCGAGCGAGCCGCGCCTGCCGCCTCCTCGCTGCTACCGCCGGCTCGCAGGCGCTGGATGGCCGACCGGGTCGCCCGGTGGAGGAGCGCCGAGTTGCCGGCGCTTTCGCGGCGCACCCAGTCGTACCACTCGGCGTACGAGCGGCGCAGGGGAGCGACCCGGCCGGCGAGCACCATGCTCTGGCCCGCCTGGCTTCGACGGGCCGCCCTGGTCGCTGCTACTCGATCGCCGCCCTCAGCCAGCACTTGAACAGCCGCCTGCGCGGCGCCCTGGCAGACCCGGTTGTCGGTGCTTACCTCACGCTTCGCCCAGACGTACCACTCCGCGAACTCCTCGTCGGAGCCACTTTCCGCCGAAGTCATCTTTCCAAGGGTATGACGTGTGGGGGGTCGGTCCGCCGCCACCATCATGTGAGCTGGGTTCAGCCGGCCCCTCCAAGGAGCCTACAAGGCCCAGCGAACCGGCCGTGGCGCTTACCGCCGGCCGGCCTCATCAGCCCCGGCTGGTTGCAACAATCGCCTGCCTGGCGCAAGCCTGGGCGTGACGAGCGACCCCCTCACGGGGAATTCCGAAGCCGGCCATCCGAGTGGGAGCCTACAGCCAGCGGCGCCTGCGGTAGCTTCCGCGCCCGGCGCCGCTCACCAGCCGCAAGATGGCCAGGAGGAGCACCGCCCCGATGAAGGCGACGATGATGGCGCCCACTATCGAGCCGGCCGCGAGACCGAGCGGCGCGAGGATATAGGTCGTGATCAAGCCGCCCAGGAGTAGGGACCCTACCACCGCCCCGAGAATGCCGACGACGATGTCGCCCAGCAGGCCGTAGCCGTGCCCGCTGACCAGGTGACTGGCCAGGAAGCCGGCCACCAACCCGACGAGAACAGCGATCAGGAGATTTTCCATCATCCCTCCAAACCTACAGCCGAAATCGGGAAATTGTGACAGAGATACTATCAGAGAATCGCTACGCGGACAATTCCGACTGCGGCGCCGCCGAGGTGCTGCAGGGTTGCCGGCATTCGACCTCTGAACCGTGGTGACGAGCTCATCCGGATCCCAGCAGCGCCACTCTGGTTGAGAGTTTGCGGAGCCCAGGCGGGAAGCGTCTAAAATCCCTGCGCCCACCAAGCATGGCCAACCTCCTCGTCGCCGCAGCGACTGCCACCCCGGGCGCAAATGGCGCCGCCGCCTGGCCCTCGTGGGGCCTGTGGAGCTGGCCGGGTTGGGTGGCGCTGGCCGCGGTTGCCCTCCTCGGCTGCTGCGCCGCCCTGCTCCTTCTCTGCCTCCAGCTCCGCGACTCGCGGCGCCGGCTGGACCTCCGCAACGAGGCCGCCTCGCTTCAGATGCGTGAGCTGAGGAGCAGCCTGGAGCGGCAGGACGAACGCCGAAGGGAGGAGTACGAGCAGGCCCAGACGCCCTACCTCTCGGTGGAGATCCTGGCTGGCCAGCGGCGGCAGGACGACCGCTGGGTCGCGACCTGCCGGGTGAACGCCGACGGCAGCGGAATCGCCTCCAACGTGATCCTCAACCTTATGATCCCCAGCCTTCGATACACGGACGCACACGTGATCCGGTACCTCAGGGCACCCGGATCGGCGCAGGCCGAGCTTCGCTGGCCACTGCACCTGCAGCGTGACGCCCACCTGGAGCTGGTGTTCACCTCGCGGTTCGGCCGCGTGCATCGCGTGAGCCACGCCGCCTTCGTCCAGGATGACGGGACCCTCCGGATCGCGGACTCACCCACCATCGACGACCTCTACGGCCGGCCCTCCTCCAACTCCCAGGAGCTGGTGGCCGCCGGCGACTCCGGCCGCCCCCATCCAGGCGCCTGAGGGGTGAGCCGATACTAGCTGGGCACCTGGCCCGAGCTGGCGCCCGGCCTGGTGAGCGGCCCTACGGTCCGCCCCCGCTCGGAGTCCTCGATCAAGGCGGCGAGGCGTCTCAGCCTGGTCTCTTCTCGCTTCGCGCTGACGACCCACCAGATCGCAGCCCGCTGGTACCAGGGTGGCTGGGACGTGAAGAAGCTCCAGGCCTGCTCGTTGGCACGGAAACGCAGCTCGTAGGCGTCGTCCAGCCGGACGGTCTTGGATTGCTCGTATGAGTAGACGCCCGACCTCTCCCCCGCTCGCTGCTCGAACGCTCTGGTGCCTGCGGCTGTCATCTGACCGAGAGCGGCCAACTCGCCCACACGCTTGATGTTGACGGCGCTCCAGAAGCTTCTCGTCTTGCGCGGGGTGAACCGAATCTTGTAGCTGACGTCGTCGATGCCTCTTCGGACGCCATCGATCCAGCCGAAGCAGAGGGCCTGGTCAACCGCCTCGGGCCAGGTGATGCTCGGCCTGCCCGACCCCGTCTTGTAGAAGCCCACCGAGAGCTCGGGGACGCGGGCGTGGTTCTCCTCCAGCCAGGCTCTGAACTCGGACGGCGTCGCGAAGAAGGTTGGGGCCACGGATCCTGGACTATATCCGCCAGCATTCTTCTGTTACTTCGGTTCCAGCCGTTCCTCGCCACGACCAAGGAGGGATGCCATGCCGCTGACGTTGCCCGAGGCGCAGAAGGTCATCGAGGCTGCCCACCGCCACGCCGCCGGTTACGGCTGGCGAATATCCGTCGCAGTGGTCGACGAGGGCGGCCTGCTCAAGGCGCTCGGTCGCATGGACGGGGCGCCGCCCCTGAGTTCCCAGATCGCGGAATCCAAAGCGGCCGGCGCCGCGCTCTGGCACCGAGACGGCGACTCCCTGCAGCAGGTGCAGGGCAGCCGTCCGGCCTTCTTCGAACAGGTGAGCCGTCTGGCACGCCTCCCCTTGATCCCGGCACTCGGCTCGCTCCTGATCAGGCGCGACGACGCCGTGCTGGGTGCGGTGGGCGTCAGCGGCGCCACCCCCGAGCAGGACAAGGAGTGCGGCCTGGCCGGGCTGGCGGCCCTTTGATGATCTCCAGGGGGTTTGTGGGAGGCCTCGCCAGGCAGCATTCTGAGTCCCGGGAACGGCGTCGTCGATCGTCTCGACGCCCTGGAATCGGAGGCGCTACCCTGCAGCCGTGAGCATCGCGGTGCACAAGATCGAGTTCGGGCGCGGCCCCGCGGATGCCTCCGAGTTCGAACGGCGGCTGGCGGCCGGGGAGATCGACCCAGACACGGTGGTCGCGGTCATCGGCAAGACCGAGGGCAACGGGGGAGTCAACGACTTCACGCGCATCCTCGCCGACCGCGCCTACAGGGATGCGTTGCTCAGGCACGGGAGCAGGGACGAGGCGGGAGTCCGTGCCATTCCCATGGTCTGGTCTGGGGGCACCGACGGTGTTCTCTGCCCGCACGCCTCCGTCTTCTGCAGGGTGGACGGCAGCCCCGCCGGACTCGCGGTCGGAGTGGCCCTCTCGGAGGAGATCCTTCCCGAGGACATCGGCCGGATTGCCATGGTCGACAAGGTTGCCGCCGGAGTCAGGGCGGCGGTCGAGGACGCCGGCATCGAGCGAATGGAGGACGTCCACTGGGTCCAGACCAAGACGCCTCTGCTCACCATGGACGGCATCCGTGAGGCCCGAAGGCGGGGCCGGGAGACCGCGCTCCCCGACCCCCACGGATCGATGGACCTCTCCAACGGCACGACTGCGCTGGGGGTCGGTCTCGGGCTGGGCGAGATCTCCAGGGACCGCCTGGGGGACGAGATGATCGGGCGCGACCTCGGCGTCTTCAGCTCGGTGGCCTCCTGCTCCAGCGGCGTCGAGCTGGACCGGGCGCAGATCGTGGTCCTGGGGAACGTCGCGGCCGGCGGCCGCTACCGCATCGGACACTCAGTCATGAAGGATGCCCTGGACCAGGACGCGGCTTACGAGGCGATTCGAGCCGCGGGGCTCGAGCTGCCCGAGCGGCCGCGCGCGACCGATCTGGACGGGCGGGTTGTCAACCTGTTCGCCAAGTGTGAGGCGGACCCGGAATCCAGGTTGCGCGGCCGCCGGCAGGTGATGCTCGACGACTCGGACGTTCACCACCACCGGCACGCTAAGGCTGCCGTGGGAGCTGTCCTGGCCGCCGCGGTCGGGGATCCGGCGGTGTTCGTATCGGTCGGTGCGATGCACCAGGGACCCCCTGGCGGAGGGCCCATCGCAGCGATAGTCCGGCAGGACCGGGAGCCCGGCCTCCAGGGCTGACGAGACGACCGATTGGATCGTGGCGCAAGGTAGGTGAGTCGCTGGGGCCAGGCGGTAGAACCCGACCCCAGCGGGAGAGGTGAGGATCGATTGGAAGAACGAATGGGCGCCGCGAGAACTCGGTACTTGGTTGCCGCCCGGCCGGAGCAGCAACCAGCCGTGCCCACGGCGCCCCGCACCGCCGGCCCCTTCTAGACGCTAGCCCAGGTAGAGTCCTGGGACCGCCTCATTACGCCATGAGCTCTGGCCTTGCCGCCGCGGCTTCAAGGGTTGATTCCTGACTGAACGGCTTTCCCTGCGCAGGACGTCTGCTAGTCGACGCCGGACCGGCAAAGCCGTGGACTTCCTGGTCGGCTGCGTGCTGGTCACCATGGCCCTCAAGCTACAGCGGATCCCGGACGCAAAGCTCCGTTGGGAGGCCACAGGATGGGGGCAACCTTCTTGTGCTTTGCACCCAAGGGATTTCAGCCCGGTGGAGCGCACCGGCTCCTAGCGGCCGATCTTGCCGACCTCCGACTCGTAGAGCTTGAGCACCCGGCCCGACATCTCGGCCAGCGTTCTGAGGGAGCTGTCCAGCGCACGGATGTCCCTGGCGTGGGTGGGCATGGTCCACGGGTCCGGCAGCGGGTCCCAGAGCGGATTGACGAAGAGATTGACCTGGGCATACCTGCGCAGCTCGCAGAGCAGCTCGAGAATGCCGGCGAGCCCGGCGTCGATGGGTCTGAGGCTGTAGGACGCCTGGTACTGGCAGCCGCCCCCGTCGGTGATGGTCACCGACACGGACATGGGCGCATGGCTACCGGGAAGCCGGACTTTCAGCTGCTGCCCGTTGACCGCCCCCGTGATGGTCCCCGCGCTGGACGTCCACTGGTAGCTCAGGGAAGACAGCTGGGGCAGCGAAGAGAGGTTGATCCACGCCGGCGACCCGACCAGCCGGGCGTGGAACTCCACTTCCTGGCCTTCGACGAACGGAACCTCACAGTCCTCCTGCGTGGGCGCTGAGATGGCGGCCACGGCGCGAGGCACGATGCAGGAGCGGTCCTGCTGGGACCAGTAAGACTGGACGGTGACGCCGCAGACGGTGTTGGTGCTCTGGCAGACGTCGCCGATCTCACACCAGCCACTCTGGCCGCAGGTTCCGGCAACGCCGGTGATCGCCGTGCCTTCCGGGTCGGAGCAGGATTCAACCAGCTCGTGGGAGAAGATCGTGGTCAGGCCGACCAGGCTCGAGATCGTCACCCAGGCGTAGTGGACGTTCAGGCCTGACTGGCCGAAGTAGCTGTGCTCTCCGATGAAGGGTCCGCTGGCCGCCACTCCCGACGGCGGGACCACGACATAGAGCAGCTGCGGGTTGCCCACCGGAGAAGGAAGCGCACCGGCCGTGATCTGAGACCCGATGAAGCTCTGAACATTGGCGTCGCTGAATGGGTTGGGCGGGTTGGAGCTGGTGATCGTAGTCGTCCCGGCCAGCGTCCCCAGCCCGATCCCTCGATACTGCGCCAGCCCGAGCATGTAGGGGCTGTTGAGAATGGTCTGCACCGCCGTCACGACCTGATTGAGCGAGGGGTTCGTGGCCGAGTTCCAAGCGGATCCCCAGAACAGGAGCTGAACTTGAACGGCGCTCAACACGGGACCGCCGCCATCGGTGAAGGTGGTCCCGGGCCCCGCGTCGCCGCCGCCGAACTCTTCCGAGAGAGCGCTCACAACGCCTCCGCTAGTCCACGCACTGGGAGCCTGGTCCTCTCGACGTATCTCGTCCGCCGCCACTCTCGCACCTCCTGGACTCACAGGGCCGGGGGATGGAGTCAGTATCGGCTCGTGCGATACTCGTTGTCACCTGCCACGCAGCCGCTCTGGGTTGTGCTCGTCGAAGGCCTACGTCCGGCTCGCTGAGCTGATATCTGGCGATAGTGTCTCAGCCGCCTGCGATTTCACCATGGCTCGGTACGTTGCCGGCGTGATGTTCCGCAGACTCCCCACTGCGCCGCCACATGAGGATGCTCAAGATCACCATCCAGATGGCCAAGGCGATGAATGACAGCGCTTCCGCGGGAGTCACAACCACCACCGCCATAGCGATCGCCATCCAGCCCAGCCAGCTGGGCAGACGACCGCTGCTCAGAATTGCCAGGCCGGCCGCGATCCCGAACACAATCAAGCCCGCGGTATTGGTGACGATGGCGTCGGACCCGAGCACGTTCAATCCCTGGGCCGCAGCGGGATCCAGGTGCGCGGAGTCCCGGGCAAGCGCCCAGACGGATCCAGCTCCCAGGGTCTGGCCGGCCGTTTCCAGCACTGCGCCGGCCAACACAACAGCGCCCAGCGCTTCCAGTCGCGACGTCTGGAGCAGATATGCGCGCAGTGAGCCTGCAAAGAATATGAGGAACACAAACGCGAGCCCCAACAGGGCGGCAGCGGCCTCCTGTGGTCCGGCATGAGCCGCATAAAAGGCGATGACCTCCTTGCCGCTGGCATCCGAACCGGGCGCATTGGTGATTATCTCGATTGCGCCCCCAGCCACACCCAACACCGCCGAAACCACTCCAGTGAACGGCGCCCAGCGACTCAAACCGCGGAGCATATCCAATCCCCCTATCGGACGTGTGTCGTGCTCATATTGCCGGCCGATCATAAGCTAGTTGGGATGGGACTACAGCACCATCAATACGGCAGGCGAGGCCATGTTGGGAGAGATGAATGAATAGACCAGTTCGCGTCGCATTGATCGGTTGCGGGCGTATCGCGCAGGTGGCGCACCTTCCTGCGCTGGAGAAGGCATCGGGGATCGAGCTCGTCGCGGTAAGCGATCCCAGCCGTATGGTGGCCGAGGCCGTGGCGCGACGATACGACGTGCCCACGGTCCGTACCGACGCAAGCCAGGTCTTCTCGGACCCATCCGTTGAAGCGGTCATCGTTGCGGCACCGGACCGGTTCCACCACGAACTGACTCGTGGAGCCTTGGAGGCAGGCAAGCAGGTCCTGGTCGAGAAGCCGCTGGCATCGACGACCGAAGAAGCCGAAACACTCGTCGAGCTGGTCGACAAGACCGGGCTCAAAGTGCAGGTCGGCGCCATGAAGCGGCACGACGCCGGCTTGCAGTGGGCGCATCACTTCATGTGGGACTCCCTCGGAGAAGCACGGTCCTTCATGGCCTGGTATCGCATCGGCGACCTGCGGCCCGGAATCGAGGCGACACTCTTTCCGCGCGTCTACGCCGAGGAGCAGGCTCGCGAGCAGGAGGCGGGGTTCAAGGCCGATCGGGAGCGCTACCTGCTCGCCACCCACGGTGCGCACATCTTCGACACCGTCCGCTATCTGTTGGGCGATGTGGTCGCGATCGAGGCTCGCCACCGCGGATACGGCCGAGACCACGCCTGGACGGCACTGGTGACGATGGCATCCGGAGCGGTGGGCAGCGTGGCAATCACGGTCGACGTGCCCGGTTTGCCCGCTGAAGGAATCGAGGTCTTCGGCTCGACCGGCTCGCTGCGCGTGGACACTCCTTTCCCCTTCTACCGGATGGCCTCCGCCGTTCAGGCCTACGCGGACTCCCAGGTAGTCATCCCGATCCGGACGGACGGCGACCCTTACGAGCGACAGCTCGAAGCGTTCGCTGCGGCGATCCGCGACGATCTCGCTCCGAACCCCGACGTACGCGACGGGCTGGCCGCCGTGGCGCTCATCCACGCCACCGCTGAGGCTGTCGACTCCGGCAAGGAGGTCAGGCTGTGAGCGTCTCGAGGGGGTTGGCCGATCGTCTGGGCATCTTCGCTCGAACGTTTCCACGGGAGACGCCCCAGGCGGTGGCCGCCGAAGTGCAGCAAGCCGGCTTCGCCATGGCGCACTGGAATTTCGCAGCTCTCGGCAGGCCGACGCTGGCCGACGGTGTTGACGATGAGACGTTCGGGCGCGTGCGGGCCAGCTTTGACTCCGCCGGAGTGGCGATCCCTAGCGTGTCCGTCACCTATAACGTCGTCCACCCGGATAAGGAGCTGCGCGAACGCCAGACAGCAGCCGCGGTCGAGCTCATCGGCCGCATCCCCTCCCTAGGGGCCGATGTCGCCACGCTGTGCAGCGGCACGCGAGACCCGGAGAACATGTGGCGGAGTCACCCCGACAACGCCAGGCCGGACGCCTGGTCCGACCTCAGGGCAACACTGGATGTCCTGCTGGACGCCGCGGCAACGGCCGGCATCCGGCTTGGTGTGGAGCCCGAACCAGGAAACATCGTTCGGAACGCGTCTGTCGCAGCCAGGCTGCTCAACGAACTCGGCTCCGACGCGCCGATCGGCATCATCTTCGACCCGGCCAACCTCCTCTCCCCCGCCACAATCGCGCAGCAGAAGGAGATCCTCACCGACGCGATCGACATGCTGGGCGCACGCATCATCGGCACGCACGCCAAAGACGTCGTTGAGTCCGGCTACTCGGCGGCCGGCGCCGGAATGATGGACTATCACCTGGTCTTCCGGCTGCTTTCCCGCATCGCCCCGGTACCGCTCATCGCGCAAGACGTAGCGGAGTCAGATGCAGCACGCGTGCACGACGAGCTCCTCCGGTGGAATGAAGAGGCAACCGCGGGAGCTGCGTCGTGACAGCCTCAATCACCCGGACGGAGCCGATCAATGTCGCCGTGCAGGGCGAAGGGCGCCCGGTCCTCGTCCTGCATGGATTGGGTGGAGACAGTATGCAGTCTTTGGCCCTGCTTCCTGTAGGAAGTCCGGTGACGCTCATAGCCCCCGAGCTCCCCGGCCACGGAGATACCGACCTACTCCCCGAAGAGCCTGCAAACTTCGACGCCTTCGCGAGGCTGTGCGCTTCTGTCCTCGATGGCATGCGCGTCGCAGGCCGCATCAGCACACAGCCGCTGCCGGTAGTCGGCGTGTCCCTCGGTGCAGGCGTGGCGTTGGCTCTCGTTGCCGCCAGGCCCGACCTTGTCGCTGGCCTTGTCCTGATCAGGCCTGCGTACCTAGACACGGCTCCTCCGCCCAATCTGGCCCCCTTTCCCATCGTCGCCGGCTTACTCCGCGAGCTCGGGCCGGAAGCGGGCGCGGCGGCCTTCCGCGACACCGCGATCTATCGCAGCATCGAGCGTGAAGCGCCGGCGATGGCTCAGTCCCTGCTCGGCCAGTTCTCGCGCTCGCATGCACGAGAGCGATCTCGCGTGCTGGAGGACATGACGCTCAGCCTCCCGCTTCCGGACCGGCGTGCCTACACCTTGCTGACCGTCCCGACTCTCGTTGTAGGGGCACCGGAAGACCCGGTCCACCCATATGCGCTAGCGCAGACGCTTTCGGACTGGATTCCCGGTTCTCGATTCGCCCGCGTGCCACGCAAGCTACTCGACCCGAGTGAGCACAACCACGCCGTGGCTCGCGTGGTGTCGAAGGAGTTGGTTCGATTGGGCCGGATACTCTCCGACACCGGCTGACTGCATCTTTGCTGCTCCAAAAGGACCCCCTCCCCAACCCTACCCCGCAAGGGGAGGGAAACCTCTACCTGGCGCACGACCCGGTCGCTGCTGGCAGGACAGCCTAGGTTGACGAAGGCCCTTGCCAGGCTGAACAAGAGACCGCGCCGGCCTGAACAAAAGACCCTCGACCAGCGGTCCTGCGCGGGCTGGTAGGGAGCCGGTGGCGGATACCGGCCGGGCGCGAGCCCTGCTCGGCTCGCCGCCTTCGGCGTCTACTGGGGGACCTGGGGTGCGTCACTGCCGCTTATTCAGCGCCGCACCGCCGTGGACGACGCCCTACTGGGCATCGCGCTCCTCTGCATCGGAGCCGGCGCCCTCTTGTCGATGCGCATCGCCGGCGCGCTGCTCGACCGCGCTGGGCCGGCTGGCCTGCCCCTGACCGTACTGGTGTTCGCCGCCACTGCGCTGCTGCCGCCACTGGCCACCTCAGCTGTCGCGCTTGGTGGCTTCCTTCTCCCTGGGCCCGGCCGTCGTCGGGCTCGCCGCGCAAGCTCTCACCCTGCGCCTGGCCTTGGTTGGCGTCGCTTTGGTCGCCGTGGCCGTGGCCGTGCTGGCCCGAGTGGCTCCCGGCCGATAGCCGATCTGGGTCGAGCGCGCGACCTTCGTGCCGGGCGCGCCGCAGCGCTCGGAATCGGCTCGGCCGAGCCGGATGCATCTTTAGCCGCCTTAGAGAATGGGTGACTGGCTACCGTGGCGTGTTTCTTGATGTGAGGGGCGGGTGTCGCCGGCCTCAGGAGCACCTCCTGATCGGCCGGCACGGTGAGAGGAGCGACCGCCGGCGGGCGGTCCATGTCGAGGAAGGAGGAAGGATCATTTCGTATGGCACGGGCACGTATGCCCCTCGGACAGCGTTTGTCTTCGAAGACGCGAGCGGCGAACGGTGGAGGCGGGTCAAGCGGCTGACTGTGGTCGCCACGGTCGTCGCGCTGGTCCTGGCGGTGGTCCTGGCGGTGGGCATCCTCACCATCGCGCCAGGACGAACGCCGAGATTGAAGACGCTGAATACCTTTGCCGACCAGGTCCGCGACTGGCCCCAGCGAGGCATCCCAGGAATTGCGAATCCGATCC
>CATPBP010000050.1 GCA_955652675.1 Candidatus Dormiibacterota bacterium | reverse complement strand
GCGCTCGACAGTCGCGTGCCGATTGTGGCCAAAGCGTGAGTCACTCTCGACCGACATCCCACCGTCGGCCGGTTAAGAGTCGTTTGAGCTCGTCAGCGCTTCGCGGGTCAGACGAGCACCAGACTCCTTAACAGCCTGGGCCTTGACTTCGAACAGACGTTCGGCCTAGGCTCGTCTCCTCAACGTCATGGTCACCGTCCCAGCCTTCGATCCGCTCCAGCTACCAGGCGACGTCACGCTCGACCACGTCATCCCGGCCCGCTCCGCAGACACTACCCCCTTGCCGGCCGACCTCCGGCCCGAGCTCGCCGCGGCGCTCGCCAGCCGTGGGGTCGACCGGCTCTACACCCACCAGGCCGACGCCTACCGCCACGTGCGGGCCGGACGCCACTTGGTGGTGGTGACCCCCACGGCCAGCGGCAAGACGCTCTGCTACAACCTTCCAGTCCTCCAGGGCCTGCTCGAACGCCCCGACAGCCGAGCGCTCTACCTCTTCCCCACCAAGGCGCTTGCCCAGGACCAGCGGGCCGAGCTCGCCGCGCTCGCCGGACACCTCCCTCTCGACATCAAGGCCGACGTTTACGACGGTGACACGCCACCCGGCCAGCGGACCGCCATCCGCGAGGGCGGCCACATCGTCCTCACCAACCCGGACATGCTGCACACCGGAGTGCTGCCCCACCACACCCGCTGGCGGAAGCTGTTCTCCAGCCTCGAGCACGTGGTGGTCGACGAGCTCCACACCTACCGGGGGCTCTTCGGCAGCCAGGTGGCCAACGTCCTCCGGCGGCTGAAGCGCGTCTGCGAGTTCTATGGATCCAGGCCGCGTTTCGTCTGCGCCTCCGCGACCATCGCCAATCCCCGCGAGCTGGCCGAGCGACTGCTGGAGGAGGAGGAGGGAGTGGCCGTGGTCGACAGGAGCGGGGCGCCCCGCGGTGAACGGCGGCTCGTCTTCTACAACCCCCCTCTCGTCGACCGCCGGCTGGGAATCAGGCGCAGCTCGCTCCTGGAGGGCAAGCGGATCGCGGCGCCCTGGATAAAGCAGGGCGTGCAGACGATCGTCTTCTGCCGCTCTCGGCTCCAGGTCGAGGTGATGCTGAGCTATCTGCAGGAGTCGCTCCTGCCACGCCTCGATAGCCGGAGGCGAGTGCGCGGCTACCGCTCCGGCTACCTTCCGCTCCGCCGCCGTGAGATCGAAGCCGGTCTCCGAACCGGCGAGGTCTGGGGCGTCGTGAGCACCAACGCTCTGGAGCTGGGAATCGACATCGGTTCGCTGCAGGCGGCCGTGATCGTCGGCTACCCGGGGACCATCGCCTCCACCTGGCAGCAGCTGGGCCGGGCCGGCCGGCGCTCGGGCTCCGTCGCGATCTACGTGGCCTCCAGCTCGCCCCTCGACCAGTTCATCGTCCGCCACCCCGAGTACTTCCTGGGCGCAAGCCCCGAGGAGGGCCTGATCGACCCCGACAACCTGCTGGTGCTGGCGGGACACCTCCAGGCCGGGCTCTTCGAGCTTCCCTTCCTGGACGGAGAGCGCTTCGGCCGCAGTGAGGTCTCGCCACTGCTCGAGCTCTTCGCCGAAGACGGGGTGGCGAGCCACTCCGGCGGCCGCTGGTTCTGGTCGCAGGACGCCTTCCCGGCCGAGGGCATCTCGCTCAGGCGGGGCGCCGCGGACAACGTGGTGATCGTCGACACCGCTAAGCCGCGGCCCGAGGTGATCGGGGAGATGGACCAGTTCACGGCCCAGGTCATGCTCCACGAGGAGGCGATCTACCTCCAGGACGGCGCCCAGTACCACGTCGACCGGCTGGACTGGCGGGAGAAGAAGGCCTACGTGCGGCCGGTCGACGTCGATTACTACACCGATGCCCTCCTCGGCGTGAGCGTGCACGTCCTGGACACCTTCGAGCAAGAGCAGGTGCCAGGTCTGGACCGTAGCCACGGCGAGGTCAAGCTCACCTCTCTGGCCACGATGTTCAAGAAGATCCGCTTCCACACGCACGAGAACGTCGGTGCCGGACCCATCAACCTGCCCCAGCAGACGCTGCACACGACCGCCTACTGGACCACGCTCGACCCCCCGCTATGGGAGGCGCTGGGACGCGAAAGGCTCGAAGCCGGCCTCCAGGGAATGGCCCACGCCATGCGGACGGTGGCTGCCCTCCACCTTATGTGCGACCCCCGCGACCTGGGCGCGCTCGGAGAGGTGCGCTCGGTCGCCACCCAGCGGCCCACGGTGACCGTCTATGAGGTCTATCCCGGCGGCGTCGGCTACGCCAGGCGTCTCTACGAGCTCCACCGCGAACTGCTGAACGGAGCTGCCGACCTTGTCCGTGAGTGTCAGTGCGCCGACGGCTGCCCTTCCTGCATCGGGCCCCTGAGCGGCGTCGAAGGAGCCAAGTCCTCGTGCCTGCGGCTGCTCTCCGTGAACGCCTTGCCAGTCTAGGGGCCGGTCCGCGGCGCCGGCCGGCGCCCGCGAGCCAGGCCCGGATGCCGCGCGGCTTCGAGCCGGTGGAGACGGACTTCGGCATGGCGTGGCGGCTGGCCGAGGTCTTGCCCAGGGGACGTGTGCCGGGGCCGATCCCGCCCGTGCCACACGGTTACCTGGACACGGAAACGACCGGTCTCTCCGGCGGGACCGGCACGCAGGTGTTCGCAGCCGCCGTCTGCCGGCCGGTGGACTGCGGCCTGGAGTTAGTGCAGCTCTTCCTGCCGGAGCCGGCTGGGGAGGCTGCATTCTTGAGCCTGCTCCGGGATGAGCTCGCCGCCACTCCCGGCCTGGCGACCTACAACGGCAGCCGCTTCGACCTGCCGCTGCTGCGCACGCGCTGGGTGATGGCCAGAATGCCCGGCGACCTCCAGCACCCTGCCCATACCGATCTCCTGACCCTGACCAGAGCGCTCCTGCGGCAGCGCCTCGAGAGCTGCGCCCTGCGAGTCGTGGAGGAGCGCCTGCTGGGCTTCGAAAGAGAGGGGGACCTGCCGGGGGCGCTCGTGCCCGAGGCCTATCTGCGCTACCTGCGCCTTGGCTGGGCGCCCCAACTCGAGCTGGCCCTCGAGCACAACCGGCAGGACGTGGTAAGCCTCTTCTACCTTCACGCGCGGCTGCTGCTCCGGCTTGCCGGCGAGGACAGCCGGATGGACAGCGCCGACTGGCTCGCGCTCGGTCGCCACCTCCTCCGCGCCGGTCGCCGCGCGGACGGCTGGCGCGCGCTGCGCCGGGCCGTGGAGCTCGCCGACGGACCGCCGTCGGCCCTCGCCGGTGTGCTGCTCGCCAGGGGGCTGGCACGGCGAGGGCTCCACGCGGCCGCAGAGCGCCTGCTGGCAGAGCTTCAGCACCGGCTGCCCGACGAGGTCTGCCTGGCGGTGCTGCGGGCCCGGCTGCTCGAGCGGTCGCTGGACCGGCCCGCCGCCGCCCACGCGGTGGTCAGCGCCGCGCTGGCCAGGCTGCATGTGGAGGGCGTCCACCGGATCGACCTGGATCGACGGCTGGCGCGCCTGGAGCGGCGGCTGAGCAGGCGGGGCGACCGGCTGCCGGTCAAGGCCCGGCGGCAGCCGGCGCAGCGGGAGCTTTTCCTCGGGTGGTGAGCAGGGCGCCAGGCGACGGGACCGCTGGAGCCCAGGCTGCGGTCGGGCTGACCTGCTTCCGCCGGTGCTGCCAGCCGCTTAGACTCTTCTGCCGGTGACCGCCCTGAATCCCAGTGTGGTAGTCGAGGATGCGGCCCGGGGCACATCCAGGTGAGGGTGCTCGCCACGGGAGGCGCCGGCTTCATCGGCTCTCACCTAGCGGACGCGCTGCTGAAGCGTGGTGACGAGGTGATCGTGATCGACGACCTTTCCACCGGTTCCAGCCAGAACCTGAACCCGGACGCCGAGTTCCACCAGCTCGACATCCGCTCGCGGCAGGCGGCTGAGCTGGTCCGGAGGCGGCGTCCGGATGCCATAGTCCACCACGCCGCCCAGATGAGCGTCAGCCGCTCGGTCCGGGAGCCGGCGTTCGACGCCGACGTGAACTTGATGGGCTCGATCAACCTGCTGGAAGCGGCACGGCAGGCCGAGGCGCGCTTCATCTTCGCCTCGACCGGCGGCGCGCTGTACGGGGATGCAGACATACTGCCGACGCCGGAGACCTATCCCGCCTGGCCCGTCTCTCCCTACGGCGTGAGCAAGCTCGCCTTCGAACACTACCTCCACTGCTATGGCGTCCAGCATGGCCTCGGCTACACCGCCCTCCGCTACGCCAACGTCTACGGTCCGCGCCAGAACCCGCACGGCGAGGCGGGCGTGGTGGCCATCTTCTGCCTGAACCTGCTCTCGGCTGAGCCGCCGACCGTGAACGGCGACGGCAAGCAGACGCGCGACTTCATACATGTGGCCGACGTGGTACGGGCAAACCTCGCGGCTTTGGATAGCGACCAGCGCGGCCACTTCAACGTCGGCACCGGCCGGCACTGCGACATCAACACGCTCTTCGAGATGATCGAAGGGCGGATGGAGGTCTCCATCGGCAAGCGTCACGGGCCGGCCCGGCCCGGCGATCAGCGGACGTCGGTGCTGGACTCCTCGCTGATCGCCGAGAAGCTGGGCTGGCGGCCAGAGATGAGTCTGGAAGCGGGCGTGGCGGACACCGTGGACTGGTTCCGCCGGTCCCAGGTCGCGCTCTGAGCGCCGAGCAGGCGATCGGCCGCTTCTTCGAGCGGCTCATGGAGCTGCGCCCGGTGGAGGCGACTTACCACGGGCTGCACCAGCACGACCATCGAATGCCGGAGGGCAGCGCCGCGTCGGTCGAGGCTGAGCTGGCGCTGCTCTCCAGCCTCGACGCCGAGCTGGCCGGCGAAGAGCAGGACCTCGAGGGCGAGATCGCGCGCTACTACGTCGGCCTGACTCGTTTCCAGGCCGAGGAGATGAGGCTCTGGTCGCGCTTCCCGGACGCGCCGGATCAGATCGGCACCGGCATCTTTCTCCTTTTCGCCCGCGATTTCGCTCCCCTGGAGGAGCGCCTGCAGCCGATCGCCGCGCGCCTGGAGGCGATCCCCGGGTACCTCGCCGCCAGCCGGGAGCGCCTGAGCGAGCCGGTCGAGCTCTGGACCAGGATCGCGGCAGAGAGCGCGAGGGCGCTGCCTCATCTCTACGGCAGCGTGGTCGAGGCCGCGCCGGATGGTCCCCTCAGGCGCCGCCTGGCGAGTGCTGCAGAGGCGGCCACCGAAGCGACCGAGGGTTTCGCAGCCTGGCTCGAAGAGGACGCGCTGCCGCGCTCCAGCCCGGATTGGGCTCTGGGTGAAGAAAAGCTGGAGCGTCTCCTCACTCTCCGCCGGTTGCCTGACCCGCCGGACACGATCCGCGCGCTCGGCGAAGGCTACCTGGCGCAGTTCAAAGAGGAGCGGGCCGAGCTACTGGCGCGGCACTGGCCGGGCCGCCCCCTGGAGGAAGTGAACGGCCTCGTGCGCTCTCAGCACGCCGCCAGCTTCGAGGCTGCCCTCGCGGAGTACAAAGACGTGATCGCCTCCGCCCGCCGGTTCGTGCTCGATGCCCGGCTGGCGAGCATCCCCGGAGCCGAGGAGCTGAGAGTGGAGCCGACGCCGAGATTCCTCCGGCCGGTCATCCCCTTCGCCGCGTACGAGCCGCCGGCGCGCTTCGAGACCCACCAGCTGGGCATCTACCTGGTAACGCCCCAGGAGAACGACCTGAGCGAGCACAACCACGCCGCCATCGTCAACACATCGGTCCACGAGGCCTACCCAGGGCACCACCTGCAGTTCGCCTCCGCCAACCAGCATCCCTCGCTGGCTCGCCTGCTGAGCGCCGAATACGCCACCGAGCTGGTCGAGGGCTGGGCCCACTACTGCGAACAGCTGATGTACGAGCAGGGCTTCGCCGCCGGGCCCGAGGTCCGCTTCGTACAGCTCAACGACCTGATCTGGCGCGCCTGCCGGATCGTGCTCGACGTCGACCTCTCCCGCGGCCGCATCGGGCCGGAGGAGGCGGTCGCCACGCTTGTCGACGAAGTTGCCATGAATCCGGGCGCGGCGGCGTCCGAGGTTCGTCGCTACACCTATACCCCTGGTTACCAGCTCTCCTACCTGTACGGGCGGCATCTGCTCGGCAAGCTGAGGGAGGGGCGGCAGCGAGCGGAGGGCAAGGACTTCGAGCTCCGGGCCTTCCACGACCGCCTGCTCTATGGCGGAGCCCTGCCCGCCGCCTTCTGGCCCGCGCTCTTCTAGCTCAGACCCACTCGTCGCTGGGCGCCGGCACCTCCGGGCGGCCCGAGCCGGCGGACGGCCTGATCTCATAGCCCAGCGGTGCAAGAGCCTCCTGCAGCCACTGGAGCGCCATCACCTCCGTGTTCTGCCAGGCCGAAGCCTCCGCGTCTGGGAGACCCGTATCGATCACCACTCGCCCCACCACCCGCAGCAATGTCCTCGCCAGCGGCGCGGCGAGCTCGACGCAGCAGTCGAGCTGGGCCACGTCGCGGGAGAGCTCGAAGCAAGCCATGTTTATCAGTTCCGCGGGGCTTTCCGGGGTGCCTGGCCCGTGCGTTTCAGCCAAGGACGCCGCTCTGCCCCACCGTGGCACCGGCGCGCTGCATGTCCTCGACCGCCCGCCGGCCATCTCCCGGCTTCACCTCAACGGCGCCGATCGCGTCCTCCAGCACCACAACCTCGAATCCCTCCCCACGAGCGTCCAGGACAGAGGCCAGCACGCAGTAGTCCGTCGCCAGGCCTGCGACGAAGAGACGGTGCACGCCTCGCCCTCGAAGCCAATCGGCGAGTCCGGTCCCCTGGAAGGCCGAGTAGGCTTCTTGATCCGGGTCCGTTCCCTTGCTGAACACGTGGTCCAGACGGCTCCTGTCCAAGGCGGGGTAGAACTCGGCACCAGGGGTCCCGGCCTGGCAGTGGACGGGCCAGGGACCCCCACGCGCCTGGAAGGAGACGTGGTCGGCGGGGTGCCAGTCCCGGCTGGCCACCACCACGGGCAGCCGCTCGGCAGCGCGGTTGACCGCCGGGAAGATGGCGTCGCCACCCGGCACGGCAAGCGTCCCACCCGGGCAGAAATCGACCTGTGGATCGACCACGAGCAGGGCATCATCCGATTTGGGGCTCAAAGCCATGGGGGGTATTATTCGCTCAGCCATGGACCTCACGCAGCCTGTCCTGCTGACCAACGAAGGCCTGGCCAAGCTGAAGCACGATCTCGGCATAGCGCTGGAGCGCCGCATCGAGGCCGCGGACCGGATGAAGGAGGCCGCCCAGCCGGGGGACATCGAGGACAACCCCGAGTACGAGCAGGCAAAAGAAGAGGTCACCCGCCTGGACGACCGCATCTACGAGCTGCAGGAGATGATCGGCCGCGCCCAGATCATCGAGGGCAAGCCCTCCAGCACCGCCCGGCCCGGCTCGACCATCGACGTCCTCGACGAGGACGGTGAGATCGTCACCTATCACCTGGTGGGCGCCGTGGAGGCGGACCCGGCCTCGGGCCGGATCTCAGTCGAATCGCCGGTCGGCCGCGCCCTGGTAGGCAAGCGCCAGGGCGACCGCATTTCCGTGAGCGTCCCCGCCGGCACAGTAGACCTCACCGTCAAAGCGGTCCACTAGGACGTTTCCCCTCCCACGCCCGGGGGAGGGTCAGGGGAGGGGGTTGAGACGCAGCCCTACATGGTTACGGCTAGTTCGGGCCAGTCGGCCACCAGGGCGGCTGCTACCTCGCGCATGGCGCGCTTCCAGCTCGAGGGCGCGTCGCGCCAGTCGAAGACGCCGCTGGCGAGGTGGCTGGCGGCCCGCTCGTTGGCCGGCAGCACGACCAAGCCCCGCGCCTGCGGGATATAGGTCTCCAGTGCGCTGACGTCGAGCCGGGAGCCCGCCGTCGGCATCTTGTTGACCAGCAGATAGAGCGGCACTCCCTCCTGCCTGAGCAGGGTGGCCGCTTCCGCCACGATGCTTGCCGTCGCCGGCTCCGCGTCCGTGACCAGCACCACCTGGTCGGCGGTCTTCAGAGCCGCCTTCGAGGTCGGCTCGTGTAGGCCGGTGCCGCAATCGAGCAGGATGGTTCCGACCATTTCCTGGAGGCGGCGGACCACCTTCTCGTAGGCGTCCTCGCCCAGACGGGCCATCCGAACCGGATCGACGGGCGACGGCAGGACCATCAGCCCGTGCGCCCCTCGCCCCAGGTTTCCGTCCAGGGCAGTCACCGTCAGCTGAGGATCGTCCAGCACCTCCAGCAGGTCGTCGACGAACACCTCGTGGTTGGGCGCCAGCGAGCGCCCCAGCGAGCCGAAGTCCGGGTTGGTGTCGACGGCGACGATCCGGTCACGCCGCAGCATGGCGAAGAGCGCGCCCAGCAGAGCGGTGGTCGTGGTCTTGCCGACGCCACCCTTGGGCGACATCACCGCGATGGTCACGCAGCGGCGCAGGAGCGGCTCCTGGATCACGCCCTCGAGGCGGTTCAGGTAGTCGGTCTCGCGCCAGCTCCAGCGCAGCCGCTGGGTGAGCGACGGCCGGTGGTGGATGGTCAGCCGATGGGGGGCGACACGGCCGTTGGGCGCTGCCTGGGGCGCTTCCTCCTGCTTTTCCGGGACCGAGGGCGCGTCCACCGCCGCCCGCGCCACCGCCTGCAGCCGAGTGCTCATGGTCAGGTCCGGGGGCAGCACCGAACGAGTCCTGGCCTGGGGTCCCACGGGGGGTGCCGCCGCCGGCCTGTTCTCACCGGCGGGGGCCGGGCCGGCCTCCAGTTGCTGCTGCCAGACGGTCAGGGGTTGCAGGGTCAACAGCGCACCGTCGATCACACCCTGCTGGGCGAGTGTGGTCTCGGTGGGGAAGGGGACGCTTCCTGCGTAACCGACTCCCCAGGTGATCTTGTCCAGATCGTCACCCAGGTCCTGTCCACCCACCACCCGGATCAGCTCGGGCAGCAGGTCGGCGACGGACGAATCCGTCGGCACCTCAACGTTCAGGCGCCTGTCAGGCCCCTGGATTGCAACCAGGACGGTGTCCACGCTGACTTCGAACTGCTCTCTCACTGCTGGGTCACCTCTCGACCGCGGCCGCCGCGCTCCATAACCCCAATGGGCATCCCCAGGCAGGCCGCGACTGAAAGGCTCAGCGCACACTCGGGCCGAGCCGGGAAGCGTACCAAGCTGATCAGCTTATAGACCTCGGCGCGGAACCGAAAGGGCAACATCGACTAGATCCGCCCCACCGCCATTAGGGGGAGGGGATGATGGCCGGCACCAGGTATGCCTGAATCATGGCCAGAACGCCCATCAGGCTGGTCAGGATCAGGCTGTAGCCGATGGTCCGCCGGAAGATTTCACCCTCGGAGCCCACCTTGTTCACTCCGGCGGCTCCCACCGAGAGGTTCTGGGGGCTGATCATCTTGCCCATCACGCCACCCGAGGAGTTGGTGGCCGCCGTCAGGATGGGGTTCAGGCCCTGCAGCTTGGCGGTCTGTGCCTGGAGCGGCCCGAAGAGGGTGTTGGAGGACGTGTCGGAGCCGGTCAGGAAGACGCCCAGCGCGCCCAGGAAGGCGGACACGAAGGGGAAGACGGCGCCTGTCCTGGAGAGCGCAATGGCCAGGCTGGACGTCATCCCGGCGTAGTTCATGACCTGGGCGATGGCCAGGATGAAGGCGATGGTGACTATCGGCAGCAGGAGCTGCCGCAGCGTGCGGCCGTAGACCAGGAAGAGATCGACCGGGCGCAGCCTGCCGCGCACCACCATCACCAGCCAGGCCAGGATGGCGGCGTAGAGCACGAGCGAGCCGGCGGCGATCAGGAAGTCCCAGCGAAAGGTGAGGTCGTACGGGCTGGCCTTGGCCACCACCGGCGGCTCGCGGAGGATCAGAGAGCGCGGCTTGCCATTCACCAGCTCGTAGCTGCCTGGCCAGTAGAAGTCCCAGACCGGGAACTTGAAGGCCTGCCGGTCGCGAGCGGGGTCCGGTCCTATCCATGGGCTCCTGCAGAGGTTGAAGGCCGGCTGCCCGCAGCGTAGGTCGGCGGTGATGTTGGCCGGCGGCCGTACCGCCTGGGCGGCCTTGCCGTTGCCGTTGATCCCCGGCAGGTTGCCCATCTGCCCGACCAGGATGACCGCCACCAGGATCACATAGAGAAGGAAGGCGGCCCAGACCCCTCCCCGACGGTCGGGCGGTTCGGTGGTCCGCGCAACCCGGGCGGACGGCGTCGCAGCGCCACCCGCAGGGCTTAGCCGCGCTGGCTCCCCGGCAAAGCGGAAGACCTCCCTCGGACGCCAGACCCGCAGAAGCAGGGCCAGGCTCCCCATCGAAACCAGCGAGGCCAGGACGTCCGTCAGCTCCGGGCCGACGAAGTTGGAAACCAGGAACTGGACGACGGCGAAAGAGATGCCCGCGGTAAGCACGGCCGGGAGCACCTGTGCCATACGCCGCCAGCCGGCCAGGATGACTACCAGGTAGCCGGGGATCAGCACCGAGAAGAGGGGCAGCTGGCGGCCGACCATGGCCGAGAGGGCCAGCGTGGTGCGGGTCGGATCCTTGCCGATCACGGGCGCTACCAGGGCCCCAAGCGTGACCACGGGGATGCCGATCGAGCCGAAGGCCACGGGAGCAGTGTTGGCGAGCAGCGCGAGCACTGCCGCGCTGACCGGCTCGAAGCCGAGGCTGGCCAGGATCGAGGCGCTGATGGCGACCGGCGCCCCGAAGCCGGCGACACCCTCGATGAGTGCGCCGAAGCTGAAGGCGACCAGCAGCGCCTGGATGCGCCGGTCCTCCGTCAGGCGGGCCAGCGAGCGCCGGATCACGTCGAAATCTCCGCTGGCGACGGTCAGGTTGTGGAAGAACACCGCGTTCAGCACCACCCAGCTGATCGGCCAGAGGCCGAAGGCCATACCCTCAGTGGTGGCTGAGAGGGTCAGCGCGAAGCCCATCCCCCAGACGATCGCGGCGAGGAGCGCGGTGATGAGCAGCGCCGCGACGGCGGCTATCCAGGCCGGCACCCGGAGCACGGCCAGCAGCACGAAGAGCACCAACAGAGGCACGACGGCGATCAGCGCCGATGCGATGACGCTGCCCGCCACAGGCTGATAGCCCTGCTCGAATGCCAGGTACATGCAACCCCCCTGTCTTCACCGCGTGCGAACGCCGGTTACGGTACGCGAGGTGGGGACGCGCGTAAAGGTCGTCGGTCGGGCCACTATGTTTCGAACATGAATTCGGAGCGGGTACCGGACCGGACGGTCCCCGGGATGTTCTTTCGACAGGCTGACCGGCTCGGCTCGCGGACGGTGCTTCGCAACCACCAGGACGGCGAGTGGAAGGACGTCAGCTGGGCCGGCCTGGCGGAGCAGGTGACGAAGGTCGCCGCCGCGCTGGTGGAGGAGGGGGTCGCCCCCGGTGCACGCGTCCTCTTGATGTCGGAAAACCGGCTCGAGTGGATCATCAGCGACCTCGCGATCATGACCGCGGGCGCCGTGACGGTCCCCATCTATCCGAGCACGGTGGCCAGGGTGGCACAGCACATCGCCGAGAACAGCCAGGCGATGCTGGCGATCGTCTCCGGTAAGTCGCTGGCCGGCCGCCTCCAGGTCAACCGAACCGTGCGCATGGATTCGGACCTTCCCGGCTGGCTGGAGAAGCAGCCAGCGGCCGCAGCGCTGGCCTCCGTGGAGGAAAGGGCGGCCGCCCTCTCTCCCGAGGACCTGGCCACAGTCGTCTACACCTCCGGGACCACGGGCGAGCCCAAGGGGGTCATGCTGCGGCATCGCGACCTGGTCGACATGACCCGAAGCTGTCTTGGGGTCTTCGACATCGGCGAGGAGGACGTGGACCTCTCGTTCCTGCCCTACTCGCACGTGCTCGAGCGGATCAACGGCTTGTTCGTGATGATGGCGGCGGGGGGCTGCACCTGGATCTCCCGCGGCATCGAGCGGCTGGCGGACGACCTTCAGGAGTGCCGGCCCACGCTTCTGGTGGCGGTTCCTCGCGTCTACGAGAAGATGCACCAGAGGGTGATGGCACAGGTCGCACACGCCGCCCGCCACCGGCAGGCGCTCTTCCGCTGGGCTCTCCGGCAGGGGCGGCGCCGTTCCCGGGGCCAGTTCAGCCCGCTCTACCCGCTGGCCGACCGTCTGGTCCTCTCGACCCTGCGCCGCCGGCTGACTGGAGGCCGCCTTCGCTTCTTCGTGAGCGGCGGAGCGCCGCTCGGCCGGGAGATCGAGGAGTTCTTCTGGTCGTTCGGAGTCAAGATCTTCAACGGCTGGGGCATGACCGAGACCTCGAGCGGGGCCACCTCCAACACCGAGCAGCACCACAAGTTCGAGACGGTGGGCGTCTCGCTGCCGGGCGTCGAGATCCGGATCGCCGGGGACGGGGAGGTCCTGGTGCAGAGCCCGGGCAACATGGCCGGCTACTTCCGCAACGAAGCAGCGACGGCGGAGGTGCTGGTGGACGGCTGGGTGCACAGCGGCGACATCGGGGAGCTGGACTCCGATGGCTTCCTGCGCATCACGGACCGCAAGAAGGACCTGATCAAGACCGCAGGCGGCAAGTTCGTGGCGCCTCAGCCGCTGGAGTCGCGCCTGCAGCAGGATGCTCTCATCGAACGCGCCGTGGTGATCGGTGACGAGCGTCCCTACGCAGTCGCCCTGATCGTGCCGGACTGGCGGGTGCTGAGCCGCGAGCTGAGACTCGTCGGAGAGCCGCAGTCGCTGCTCGAGGACGAGAGCGCGCGGGCGGCGGTTCAGCGCCTGGTGGACGGCGTCAACGCCGACCTCGGGAGCTGGGAGCAGATCAAATCCTTCAAGCTCCTGCCGCAAGACTTCTCGGAACAGGGGGGCGAGCTCACTCCGACGCTGAAAGTGAAGCGAAGAGCGGTCCAGGATAGGTACCGTGAGGAGATCGACGAGATGTACGAGGGCAAGGCCCGGCCGGCCCGGGCTTCCCACTGATGCCTGACCCCGTAGACCTTTCAGAGGTCCACGCCGCGCTGGACCGGCTCCGCCGGCAGCTATGTCACTGCGGCATGCAGGGCGACTGCCTGGGCTGCCGGGGGACCGAGATGGTCCGTGCGCAGGTGGAGGCCGTTGCTTCCGCCGCCAGTCAGCCGATCCTCATGCAGGTCGCGCAGGAGGCGGCGATGAAGGACATGGCGTCCCAGTTCGAAGGGATGGCCGAGCGGCTGCTGAGCGACCCGGAGGTGAGAAAAGCGGCCGAGGCGATGCAGGAGCGCGTCATGTCCGACCCGGAAACCCGCCGCCTCCTGGAGGAGCTGATGCGCCGCCTGGGTCCTCCCCCCGAACAAGGCTAATCAAAAAGATTCCCTCCCCTCTGCGGAGAGGGAAGGGAACTGGGGGGAAGGAAGTCGGCGGTTAAGGCGTCGCGCTTGGCGAGGGAGCTGCCTTGGCACGCTTGGCGGGCTTGTCCCAGAGCGGGAGCGGGCCAGTCTTCAGCCGGTTGAGGACGTTGTCCTCCTGTTGCTGGGTCAGCTTGCCGGCCTTGACCCTGGCATCCAGGTCGGCTTTGACGGAGTTAACCAAGTTGTTGCGGAAAGTGGCCTCGTCCATGCCCTTGGAAGCCGCCACGTCCTTGACCGTCTTGCCGGAGGCCAGGTCCTGCTTCAGCTCCTGCTGGCTGATGCCCAGCACCTTTGCATAGGCGGTAAGCCCCACGTGGGTCCCGGCGCCGCCCGGCCGCAGGCCGGCGAGTGCGCCTGAGCAGGTTTGCTTGCCTGACTGCCGGGCCTTGATGGCGTCCGCCTGCTGCTGAGTCAGGTCGCCCGCCTTGACCGCGTCGGCCAGGGTCTGGTCGAGGGCGCTGGACGCCGCCTTCTG